>DGVK01000097.1:5935-11267 GCA_002395905.1 Verrucomicrobia bacterium UBA4286
TCGGTGCGCAGTCGTTCTGGGAGGGAGTGGACGTCGCGGGCGAGGCGCTTTCATGCGTGGTTCTCGCACGGCTTCCGTTCGCGCAGGTCGGCGATCCGATAGTGGAGGCGAGAAGCGAGAAGATCGACCGCGAAGGCGGGAGCTCGTTCCGCGACTACGTTCTGCCCGAGGCCGTGATAAAGTTCCGGCAGGGCTTCGGCCGGCTTATCCGCACCAAGCGCGACAGAGGCGTCGTGATAGTGACCGATCCGCGCCTCGTCACGAAGACCTACGGCGCGGTCTTCAGAAAATCCATCCCCGCGACGGTTCACACCGTCGCCGACACCGGCGATCTTCTCGCGCGCGTCGTCGAAGCCGTCTCGCGGGACTGCCTGCCGGCGTAGTCTTCCCGCACTCTTGCAGAATGCCTGCCGGTCCCCTCCGGCAATCGCCTACAGGTGGCGAGTTTTTTGGTATAATACCCGTATGTCTCATGATTCAGCAGATCGCCTTGAGGCGCTGAGGCGCCTTTATGACGGCTATGTCGACGGCTACCGCCGGCCCGACGGCACCCTGCCGCGGCTTATGCGGCTCAAGCGCATGCATACGGGATTTGTCGTCAAAAACGCGTCCGCTATAGCCGACGGCGAGGCATTCGCGCCGCTTGAGCGGGAGTGTTCGCTCGCCGCCGCGCTTCTGCACGACACGGGGCGTTATGAACAGCTTAAGCTGTACAACACTTTCCGCGATTCCGAGTCGGTAGACCACGCTGTCTTTTCGCACGACATCGTGAAGGAGCGCGGCTGGCTGCAAGAAGTCGGCGTGCCGCGCGCCGACGCGGTGCTCGCCGCCGTCCTGTATCATAACCGCCGCGACCTGCCGGACGGACTAGATGAGACCACGCGCGCCGCCTCGCAGACAGTTCGCGACGCCGACAAGCTTGACATCTTCCGCGTGCTGCAGACCGAGATCGCCGAAACCGACTGGCGCAATGATTCGCGCGCTTTCTGGAATCTGGCGACGGACGTCCCGCCGAATCCGGAAGTCGTCGCCTGCATAGAGGCGCGCCGCCCCGTCGATTACCAGTCGATAAAGTCGCTTTCGGATTTCGTGATGATACAGGTAGGCTGGATGATCAGCGGACTTTACTACACCACGTCGCGCAGGCTCTGCGCCGAGCGCGGGCACCTCGCCTTCCGCCGGGATTTCCTGCATCAGCTTTCGGACGATCCATCGGTAGACCGCGTGTGCGACCTCGCCGGAAGAGTGCTCTCAGAGGGGGCTGCGGGTCTATGAAGCTGTCGCACAGAGCACGGCGAGTTGTACGGAACGTGCGCCTGCCGTTCGAGTGGCTTGGCATATGGACCGCGGTGGCGGTGTTCGCCATTCTTCCGCGCCGCGCGATGCTTGCTCTCTGCGATGTTCTTTCTGCGGCGATGTACCGTTTCGACAGGCGCGGCAGAATGAACGCGCTCGCCAATCTGCGCATAGTGACCGGCAGATACCCCGTCGACATGCCTTACAGACCGTCCGCAACGGGCTACAATCCTGCGCGCGCCGAAGACATTATAATCCGCCGCAGCTACCGCAACATGGCCCGCAGTGTCGGGCACGCGCTGTGGACGTGCCGCAAGGCGTGCGCGCGTGTGGCCGAGGCCGGAGAGCTTTGTGAAGAGGCGCGCCGCTTTCTCGCCTCGAACAGACCGGCGGTCGCTGTCTCGGGGCATATAGGATGCTGGGAGATTCTTTCGCAGCTCGCGTTTCTGCAGGGTCATCATATGATGTCCGTCGCCAAGAACATCGGGACGAGCGGCATGACCGAACTTCTCATGAAGGCGAGAACTTCCATAGGACAGGAGATCGTTCGCGCCGACGGCGCCTTCCGGGTGCTGATGGAGGGAGTGAGAAGCGGCAAGTCGCTGGGGCTTCTGGTGGACCAGGTCGTGAGACCGAAGGACGGCGGCGTGTGGGTGCGCTTCTTCGGCAGACCCCATCCGGTCTCGGCGGCGCCTGCGTTTTTCGCGGCGAAAGGCAGGGCGCCGATAGCGGTCGCGTGGTCGCGGCCTCTGCGCGACGGCCGCTACCGCTGCGAGATCGTCGACGTGATACCGTGCGAAGAGGCGCGCGACATGTGGGCGACGACCCAGCGGTGCCTGCGCGACCTGGAGCGAGTGATACGCCGCCACCCGTCTTGCTGGGTCCTCAACTACAACTGTTTCAGGAAGCGTCCCTCGGCGGACGACCTGGCGACGCTCGAAGAGCGCGAGAGAAAGGCTGGTCTTGCATGACGGATTTTTCGATGTTGAGGATTCTTCTCGTCGACAATCTCATGATACGTCGGTACGGCAATCTGCGGATGGGGCCGGGTCGCAAGCTGATGTGCGGCGCTATACGCAACGGATGGAGACTCTGCGAATTCTCCGATCGCGACATGGCGCGGCTTCTCGCCCCCATGGGCATACGCTCGTGGGGAGGCGCGATCGCCAACAGGAAGCTTCTTCTCACCGCGAAGAACTTCCGCCCCGATGTGATCCTGCTCGGCCACTGCGACTATATTTCAAACAAGACGCTCTTCGCGATAAAGAGCGCGCTGCCCGCGGTGAAGATCGCCCACTTCAACGTCGACCCGATCTGGCAGGAGTCGACGTGGCGGCAGATAGAAGACCGCAAGGAAAGCTGCGACGGGCTGTTCATCACCACGGCAGGCGAGGGGCTCAAGAACTGGTGCAACAGCCGCAACGTTGTCGCATACATGCCGAACCCGAGCGATCCGTCGATGGAGCACGGCGACAACTCGGCGCGCACGGACTTCGCGCGCGACCTGTTCTATGCGGCGAATCCGAGAAAGGGCGACCCGCGGCTGGATCTCCTGAAGGAGCTGCGGCCGCGGCTCGAAGGGCGGCTCAAGGCGGAGTTCTTCGGAATCGACACTCCTTCCGTCTGGGGCGCGCGCTATGAAGAGATCCTCGCCACGTCCAAGATGTCGCTCAATCTCAACCGACGGGAGGGCGACAAGTGGTATTCGTCGGACAGAATCGCGCACCTCATGGGATACGGCATTCTCACTTTCCAGAGCGCGCGCAACCAGATGCAGCGGTTCTTCACCGACGACGAGACGGTGTATTTCGACGGCCCGGGCGATCTTGCCGAGAAGATTCTCTGGTTCAACGCCCACGACGCGGAGCGCGTGCGCACGGCCCGCGCCGGCAGAATCAAGTATCACGCGCTCTTCAACGGCGCACGCGTTCTCAAATTCATGGTGGAGACGCTTTACGGCGCGGCATACAGCGAGCCGTATGAATGGAGCGAGGAGGTGTACAGATGACGGCGAAGAGAGTCCTGTTCTGGGGGAGGTTCGACCACGGCTACTCCAAAAACCGTGTAAACGCGGCGCTCTTCCGCGAGCTCGGCTGGGAAGTTGACTATTTCGACGTGAAGTGGTGCTGCCGCTTCGGCGACGTCGAGGCGTTCTTGCGCGGACTCGACCGTCGGCCCCGGCCCGATCTCGTGCTGGTGCCCGTGTGCCGCCAGCGCGATATAGCGGCGGACTGCCGCTGGGCGCACAGGCGCGGAATAAAAGTCATCTTCGACCCGATGATCTCGGCTTGGGACAAGAAGGTTCTCGAGCAGAAGAAGTGGAAGGCCGAAGAGCCTCGTGCGAAGCGCCTGCTCAAATGGGAGCGGCGACTCATGGCCATGCCGGATTTCATAACGTGGGACACGAGCTGCCATGTCGATTTCGCGGCTGAATACCTCGGCGTCCCGCGCGAAAAGATGGCGCCGCTTTTCACCGGGACCGACGAGAAGGTGTTCCGGCCGACCGGCGAAAAGCCGCCGGCGGACGGGAAGTTCCGCGTGCTTTACCACGGCGCCTATCTCCCGCTGCACGGCACGGAGACGATCGTCGAGGCCGCGCGCATGACGCAGGATCTGCCGATCGAGTGGGATTTTCTCGGCTGGGGCGCGTACAAAGCGTCGACAGAGGCGAAGGCGGCAGGGCTCAAGAACGTGCGTTTCCTGGAAAAAGTCCCGTATGTCGAGGTCCCCGCCGTGATATCTGCCCACGACGTAGTGCTCGGGGTTTTCGGCACGACGGCGAAGGCGTCGCGCGTGATAGGGAACAAGGTCTACGAGTGCATGGCGTGCGGAAGGCCGACGATAAACGAGTTCTGTACGGGATATCCGCCGGACGCGAAGGATTGCAAGGCGATAAAGTTCATTCCCGCAGGCGACGCGGAGGCGCTCGTGAAGGCCGTCGAGGAGTACCGGGCAGACTGGACGCGACGCGACGAATACTTCGCGGCGGCGCGCGAGTTCTTCGAACGGCGGCTTTCGATCACTGTCATCAAGGAGCAGTTGCGCGACATTCTGCGCCGCGTGCTCGGGGACGGTTCGCAGCACGGGTCGTGAATGGAGAAATGTCATGAAGGTGTCAGGCTGTGTATTTGATTTCGGCGGTGTGATGACAACCGCGACAATGCCCGACCGCGTCCGTGCGCATGTCGGTGAACTCGGTGTGAGCTGGGAGGTTCTCGTCGAAGGCTTTGCGAGATACCGGCGGCTGATGGACGGCGGATTCATCACCATGGTCGAGATGTATTCTCTCATATGGGCCGACGCAGGCATTAAGATAGACCCTGCCGCCGAACGCAGGCTTGTCGAGGAGGACATGTCGAGTTTCGTCTACAGGAGCGAAGCGACGCTGGAGTTTATGAGGTCTTTGAAGGCGGAAGGGTTTGCCGTCGGGATACTTACCAACATGGCGCCGTGCTTTGTGCCGCTCTTCAGAGAGCATTTCGGGGACTTCATAGACCTTGCGGACGCGATGGTTATTTCGGGTCAGGAGCGCATGTTCAAACCGCAGCGCAGGATATACGACCTTCTGCGCGAGCGTATCGGCCTTCCCGCCGGCGAACTGTGCTTCTTCGACGATTCAGAAGCCAACTGCGAGGGTGCGCGCGCGGCTGGATGGCGCGCGATAAGATTCACAGGCGTGGATGAAGCCGCGCGCGCCTTCCGCGAGATTGCAGCAGGATGATCTGCCAACCGCCCCGCGCCATGCATGGCGCAAGGCAAAAAGAAACCCGGCCTGCGGCGGCGCCGCGAGCCGGGTTCCTCTTTTTGTGCTTGTGGAGAGTCGGTCAGCAGACGCCCTGGGCCACCATGGCGTCGGCCACTTTCACGAAGCCGGCGATGTTCGCGCCCATGACATAGTTGCCCTTGCTGCCGTACTTGGCGGCGGCCTCCCACGCATTGTCGTGGATGGCTTTCATGATTCCCTTGAGCTTCTTGTCGACCTCTTCGCGCGTCCAGCTGAGGCGCTCTGAATTCTGCGACATCTCGAGGCCCGAGG
>DGVK01000108.1 GCA_002395905.1 Verrucomicrobia bacterium UBA4286
GTTGACAGGACACACACTCTCGCGCATTCCACTTTCCCTTATCGCGAAAAATCCGGGATAAGGGTGGAACCTTGGAGGGGTCTCCCGCAGTCTGCCGCAACAGGGCGGGGTGCGCGATTGCCGGATGCGGAGGGAAATGGTAAAATACGCGCCGATGAAGGTCAACAGGCACATTCTGCCAAGCGGAAGAATCGGTCTCGCCGTGAGCGGAGGGTCCGACTCGGTCGCGCTCGCATTCCTTCTTACAAAGGGCGGCACAAAGCGCAACGCCGCAAAGCGTTTCGTCGTGCTGCACGTGGACCACGGGCTCAGGCCGGAGTCGAAGGAGGAATACCGCTTTGTGCGCGCGCTCGCGAAGAGGCTCGGCGTCCCCTTCAAAGGTCTGCACGCCAAGGTGCGCCCGGCGAGGGGCGAATCGGTCGAGATGGCCGCGCGGCGCGTGCGGCTCGCCTTCTTCGAAAAGTGCATGGAGTCGCTCGGGCTGGACGCCATCGCGACAGGCCATCACATGGACGATGTGGCCGAGACGTTTATTATGCGGATCCGCCGCGCGTCGGGGCCCGAAGGCCTCGCCGGGATAAAGGAGACTTCGCAGGTCGGGGCGATAAAGTTCGTGCGGCCGCTTCTAGGATGCCGCGACGCGGAGCTAAAGGACTATCTGCGCAAATACGGCGAGGAATGGCGCGAGGACGCGACGAACGGCGACATCTCGATCGAGCGCAACAAGGTGCGCCACAAGATAATCCCCTACCTTGAACAGACGCTCGACAAGGATCTCGTCGAGCATCTGTACAGGATATGCGGCTACCTGTTAAAACCTTTGGCCGACAGAAATTCCCAGATACGGTCGAGGTAGGTGTAGCTGCCCGTCCCCGGAGATGCGGCGCGCTGGAAGCAGTGCGAGCGCGTCGCAAGCGTGTGAAGCTCGCTCTGCACACCCATGCGGCGAAGCTGCTCCCAGGCCTTGACGGAGTTCATCGCGGCCCAGTGGTCGGCATCGCCGTGCACGAAGAGCATCGGCGGCGTGGAAGGATCGAACGAGAACTCCGGCGCAAGGCGCGCGGAATCGTCCGTCCCGCTGCTCGTGTTGTTCCAGTCAAGTCCGTCGGTAAGCGCGTATGCGGGGTAGATGGCGACCGCCCACTGCACGTTGCAGGGGATCTTGTCTATCGCGTCCTTTGGCCAGTACGAGCGGTGGCGCGAGCTCGTCGCGCCCATGAGCGTGAGATGTCCGCCGGCCGACGAACCCATTATGCCGATTCGGTCGGGGTCGAGTCCACGCGAAGCCGCCTCGCTGCGCACGATTCTGATCGCGCGCTGGAGATCCTGCCAGGCCGTCGTGTGCTTTGCGAGAGGCGCGGCGGGACGCGGCGTGCGGTATTTCATCGTCACGACCGCCATGCCCTTCTCGTTGAGATAGCGGCGCGCGGGGGCGACCTCGAATCCGTCGGGGCTGTTGCCCTTGTAGCTGCCGCCGGAGTAGATGATCTGAATGGCGCGGGTCGTGAGGTTGGACGGGATGTGCCACTCGATAAAGGGCGTGCACTGGTTGGTCTGCACGTCGGGCATTTTTCCGTCGGGCCAGATGTTCTCCTTCTGGTAGAACGCGCGCGCGGAGTCGTCGGGGAAGCGGCTCATGAGAGCGACCTCCGGCCCGCGCGGCAGGAAGTCCATCTGGCGCAAGAACTCCACGGCGCGGTCGAAACCGACAACCGTGTGGCCCTTGTCCGGATAGAGGTGGAGCTCGGCGGGAATCTTCATTCGCCTGAGCCGGCGGAAGACGTGCGTCGAGCTTAGCGGCGAATACGGGTCCTCGCCGCCGTGCGACATCCACATGGGGCAGGTCTTCGCGTCGAACTTGAAAACGTCCGAGAGCGCGACATCCGGCGCATCGCCCTCGCGCGTGTTGGTTATGCCGTAGCCGTCGGTCATGCCGTAGGCGATGGCGAAAGTGCAGGCGAAGTTGATGTTGCACGGAATGGCGTCGGCCTCGTCGACAGGAGCGTAGGCCGGCGTGAGCGAACTCGTCGCCAGGAGCGTCGCCAGATGCGACCCCGCGCTCATCGACATCGTGCCTATCTTGTCCGGGCTGAACCCGCGTGCGGCGGCCTCGCGGCGAACGAGCCTCACGGCGCGCTGGCCGTCCTCCCACGCGCTCTGGTAGATCGGCAGACCATGCGGACGAGGAGTGCGGTGGACGAGGTTGACGCATGTCACGCCAAGCTCCGTAAAACGGCGGGTCCAGGTCTTGACGTGCTCCACGTCGCACTGCTTCGTGTAGGCGCCGCCGGAAATGAGAATCACGCAGACATCCGTCTTGCCTTCGGCCTTCGGCGCGGGCATCCAGTCTATGTAGGGCCTGCGCCATTCGTCCGGATTGAAGCCCGGCGCGGTGGATACGTCGGTCATAGCCGCGATCTGGCCGGGCTGCGCGTCGGGCATGAGGCCCTCGGGCCACAGGTACACTTTTTCGGCCGGTGCAGAGAGCGCGCCGAACGCCGCCAGCGCCAGTATTACCGCCTTGAACCTTGAATTCATCATTTCGTTTTCCCTTTCATTTGTGTTAAGCAGTTATCGTTTAAGAGCCTCGCGGACGATTGTTTCAACGTCCTTCGCATCCGGATGCGCGGCGATCACGGCCGACACCATCTTGTTCGCCGTCTCTTCGTTGAAGCCGAGCGCCGACAGGGCGAGAATCGCGTCGTGCAGCGCAGGCGACGAAGCCGCGCCGCCCGCTCCCTCCCGTCCGGACGAAGCGAGCGCCTCGATGGCGTTCACCTTGTCCTTGAGCTCGATGCATATCTTCTCGGCCGTCTTTTTGCCGACGCCCTTTATGGACGATATGCGCTTGGCGTTGCCGCTTGCGATTGCAAGCGAGAGCTCGCCTATCGACGAACCGGAAAGAATCGCTATCGCTATCTTCGGGCCGACGCCCGAGACGGACGTAAGCTTGGCGAACATCACCTTCTCGGCCTCCGTCGCGAAGCCGAAGAGCGATTCATCGTCCTCGCGCACGCTGTGGAAGGCGAGAAGCTTCACCTCGGCGCCGGTTCGCGGCAGACGGTCGAACGTAGACAGCGGTATCGTAAGCTCATACCCAACGCCCGCAGCCTCGACGACGACCCTCGTCGGCTCTTTTTCGGCCAACAACCCCTTTATGTAGGCTATCATGACTATGGCTCCGTTTCCGCCGCGCGTCTCACTGCTCGCCCGTAAAGAGAGCGTTCGTCGCGTAGTAAGGGTCGGACGTGTATCTGCAGCCGAGGCGCCGCAGACCGGCCTGGTCGCCCGGCGTCACCATGTGCGTCATGTGCACTTCGCAGCCCCTCAGCTCGTTGAGCTTCTCCATCGCTATCTGCGCGGCCGGGTTCGTCGCCGACGAAATCGCAAGGCCGATAAGAGCCTCGTCGAGATTGAGCGACGTGTAGCCTACCTTGAGGATATCCTGCTTCATGTGCGACACGGCCTGGATGATGTAAGGCCCGATCAGCGGGATCTTCGACGGTATGCCCGAAAGCGTCTTCACCGCGTTTATCACCGCCGCCGCCGCGGCATGCATCTCGTCGGAGTTCTTGCCGGTGACGATGCGGCCGTCATGGAGCTGTATCGCCGCGCCCGAGACGATGGTACCGCCGGCCTTGCCCTTGCCGGCGATCTGCGCCTCCTCGGCGGCGCGCCGCGCCTCCTCGACGACCACGCGGTCCTCGGTGCGCAGGCCGAGCGACTCCATGAGCTGCTTGGCGCGCTCCACGGAATCGCGGTCGGTCGAGCCCTCGGCGAACATGCACTGGTAGCGCAGAAACCGGCGTATCACCTCCTGTTTGGAGGCGAACCTCACGACCTCGTCGTCGATTATGCCGAAGCCTATGCGGTTCACACCCATGTCGGTAGGCGACTTGTAGGGGCACGGCCCCTTCGTCATCTTTTGCCAGATCGCCACGAGAAGCGGGTACGCGTCGACATCGCGGTTGTAGTTCACCGTCTCTTTCCCGTACGCCTCAAGGTGGTACGGGTCGATCATGTTCTTGTCTTTGAGGTCGATTGTGGCGGCCTCGTAGGCGATGTTCAGCGGATGGTCGAGAGGCAGGTTCCACACAGGGAAGCTCTCGAACTTCGAATACCCCGCCACATTGCCCTGGCGATACTCGTGATATATCTGCGCGAGGCAGGTCGCGAACTTTCCGGAACCCGGCCCGGGCGCAGTGACGACGACGATCGGACGCTCGGTCTTGACGTACTCGTTCTTGCCGTAACCCATGTCGGACACTATCGTATCGACATCCGCCGGATATCCGGCCGTCTTGTAATGGTAGTACACCCTCACGCCGCGGCGTTCCAGCTTCGCCCTGAACAGCTGCACGGCGGGCTGTTCCTGATAGCGCGTTATGACCACGCCGCGCACGAGCAGACCCAGATTGCGCAGATCGTCGATAAGCTTCATCGCGTCCGCATCGTAGCTTATACCGAAGTCGGCGCGCATCTTCTTGCGCTCGATGTCACCCGCGTATATGCAAAGGATGACCT
>DGVK01000107.1 GCA_002395905.1 Verrucomicrobia bacterium UBA4286
GTTGACAGGACACACACTCTCGCGCATTCCACTTTCCCTTATCGCGAAAAATCCGGGATAAGGGTGTCGCGGTCCGTCACTCGTAGCGCAGGCAGTCGATTGGATTGAGCTTCGACGCTCGCCAGGCCGGATAGAAGCCGAAAAACATGCCGACGACCGCGCTGAAGGCGAAAGCACCGATCGCAGAACCTGTCTGGATGAGAATCGGCCAGCCTTTCACCGAACCTATGATCTCGGCGCCTATGACACCCACGACCACGCCGACAGCGCCGCCTACGGTGGACAGGACGACCGCCTCCAGCAGGAACTGCAGCAATATGTTGGCCGGCGTCGCGCCGATGGCCATGCGAAGGCCTATCTCCTTTATACGCTCCGTCACAGATACAAGCATGATGTTCATTATGCCGATCCCCCCGACGAGGAGCGAAATGGCGGCGACCGCCGTAAGAAGAACCGTCATCAGACCCGTCACCGAACCGATGGTGTTCATGATCTCGGTCGTGTCGCGCGTCTCGAAATCGTCGTCCTGATAGTCGGCAAGATGGTGGCGCTGCCGCAGAAGCGCGCCGACCTCGCGCTTCGCCTCTTCGAGATCGTCCATGGTGACCAGAGACAGATTCATCATGTTGATGTTGCGAAACTTCGACCGCTGCAGATAGCGCTGGACGCTCGTATAGGGCGCCATGACAACGTCGTCCTGGTCCTGGCCCCAGTTGTTCGCCCCCTTCGAGCCAAGAACTCCTATGACCTTGAACGTCATGTTCTTAAGGCGTATCGTCCTGCCCACAGGGTCTTCATCCTCGAAGAGATTCTTCCT
The DNA here is from genome assembly GCA_002395905.1 of Verrucomicrobia bacterium UBA4286. Lineage (GTDB taxonomy): Bacteria > Verrucomicrobiota > Kiritimatiellia > RFP12 > UBA1067 > UBA1067. The sequence goes on from DGVK01000107.1 coordinate 818, forward strand.
CACCGTCGTCCCCACCACGCACACGCGCGCCGAACGACGCTCCTCCTCCTCGGTGAAGAAGCGTCCCTCCTGCACCGTCCAGTTGCTGATAGTCAATATGTCGGTCGACACGCCCTGGACGTTCCCCGACCAGTTCTTGGCCGCGTACATCATCTGCACCGAGGTGCGCACCTGCGGGCTCACGCCTTGGACGAGATGGGACAGCTCTTTCTTCACGGCCTCGGCGTCGCCCGCGGTCATCGTCTGGCCCTGGCCCATTCCGCCAGACACCGCGCCCTGGCTGCGCCGCTCGGGGAAGACCATGACAAGGTTGTTTCCCATCGACGAGATCTCCTTCACCATCATCGTCTGCGCGCCCTGGCCTATCGCCATGACCGCTATCACGGCTGCGATGCCGACGATTATGCCGAGACACGTGAGCAGCGAGCGCGTCTTGTTGCGGAATATCGCCCTCACCGCGACCTTGAATATCATCCACATGCTCATGACAGGGCCTCCTTCACAAGCTGCGAGACCTGTTCGGTCGTCTTCATCCCGCCTTCGCCGCGGTCGTCGCGCATCACGCGTCCGTCACGCATCACGATGTGGCGCTTTGCGTAGGCCGCGATGTCATCCTCGTGGGTCACCATAACAATCGTTATCCCTTCGCGCGACAGCTCGGTAAAAAGATTCATTATCTCTATGGAGCTCTTGGTGTCGAGATTGCCAGTCGGCTCGTCGGCGAAAAGGACGGGCGGGTTGTTCATCAGCGCGCGCGCGATGGCCACGCGCTGCTGCTGTCCGCCGGAGAGCTGTGCCGGGGTGTGGGAGTGGCGTCCGCCGAGGCCGACGCGCTTCAAAAGCTCGAGTGCGCGGCGGCGGCGTTCGCGCATGGAAAGCCGCCCCATGTAAAGGTCGGGCAGCTCGACGTTTTCAAGGGCGCTCGTTCGCGGCAGCAGGTTGAAGTTCTGGAAAACGAAGCCGAGCTTTTCGTTCCTGATGTGCGCGAGCTCCGTCGCGCTGCGCGCCGCGACTTCGACGCCGTCCAGCAGGTAGGAGCCTTTCGTCGGCGTATCGAGGCATCCGAGGATGTTGAGCATCGTCGACTTGCCCGAACCTGAAGAGCCCATGATCGCCACGAACTCGCCGTCATCCACCGCGAGCGACACACCGTCGAGCGCGTGAACAGGCTCGTCGCCGAGCTCGTAGATCTTGTACATGTCTCTTATCTCGATGAGATGCGCCACGTAAATAAAACCCCTTTCCCAGGCTTAAACAACACCGCGCGACGCCCTGTAGACAGGCGCGAGCGCGTCATGAACCATGCGGTAGCGCTCGAAGAGGCGCGCATACGTTTTTACGCTTTCGGCCTGCGGCGCGATGCGCCGCGATATCTTGAGACATTCCGCGACGGCGCTCTTCACATCGCGGAACACTCCCGCGCCCACGCCTGCGAGAAGGCACGCTCCGAAACTCGCGTCGCCTGGCGCAGGAACGGCCACTTCACATCCGAACACATTCGCCACGATCTCGCTCCAAAGGGCCGACCTCGCGCCGCCGCCGATAAGGAATATGCGCTTCACATCAAGGCGCATCTCTTCCAGAGTGCGGTAGCAGTCGCGAAGCGAGAAGGCCACGCCCTCCATGAGCGCACGCGCGAAGTCGCCGCGCGTTGACGAAATAGAGACGCCTGCGAACGAAGCGCGCAGGTCGGCATCCCAGTAGGGGCACCTTTCGCCCTGCAGGTACGGATGGTAGACGACGCCGTTCGCGCCGAGCGGAGATGCCGACGCCTCGGCGTCGATCATGCTGTACAGCCCTCGCAAAGATTCTGCCGACGGCGCGTAGAAAGCGTCTCTGAACCACCTCATGCACAGCGCCGCCGCGTTGGTCGCGGAGACCGAATACCACATTCCCGGCACTATGTGGGAATAGGTGAGCGTCTTCGAGTGGGGATGAGGCACGGACGTCATCGCGTTGACATTGCCCGCCGTGGCAAGCTTTATCACAAGATCGCCAGGTTCGACCGCGCCTGCGCCATAATCCTCGACCGCGCTGTCGGACGAGCCGCATACTACAGGCAGTCCCTCTGGCAGACCGGTGAAAGCGGCGGCTTCGCGTGTAACGCGGCCCGCGACACCGGCCGGATCCACGAAGCGCGGCAGGGCCGCCCGAGAAAGACCGGCCAGCTCGACCAGCTCGTCGCACCAGTCGCCCTCGGCCATGTCGAAGAACAATGTCCCCTGCGCCTCGATACGGTCAGTCGCGTCTTCTCCGGTAAGAAGGAAGCGTACATAGTCCTTAACGAAAAGGACATGCTTCGTGCGGGCGAGGATTTCTGGTTCGTTGGCCTTGAGCCACATCATCTGGGGCAGGGTCCATGTCGGCGCCGGCATCTGGCAGCACGTGTCGAATATCTTCCCTCCCCATTTCTCCTTAAGCTCGTCGCATTCCGCCGTGGCGCGCTGGTCCGTCCACATGATTGTGCGCCTCACAGGGCGCCACGAGCCGTCGAGCAGCACGGCGTTGTGGGTGGAGCCGTCAAGCGCGCATGCTTCGACGGCCGACAGATCGACGCCGCCCGCAGCGAGCCTGCGCAGCGCGGCGGCGAGCGCGTTCCACCAGTCGCGTGGATCCTGTTCGCACCAGCCCGGACGGTCGTGGAAGGTGGCGTATTCCTCGCTGGCCTCTCCGGCAAAAGAGCCGTCGACGCCAATCGCGGTGACCTTGCAGCCGCCCGTTCCGAAATCTATACCCAGCAGAAGCCTCACCTGGCCTCCTTGACCCAGGCGTGGGCGGGATCCATCGACGATATCAGCCCGCGCCCCTGCGCACCGGCCATCGTCCAGAGGTAGTACATCTGATATCCCGGTGCTCCGACCAGAGGATGATACCCTTCGGCGATCGCAACGGTGTCATAACTCTGAACGCGATAGGCCTCGTTCAATGAACCGTCCGGCTTGTAGACGCTCTGGAAGCCGAAACCCTGCGGCGGATCGAAGAGGTAGAAATAGGTCTCTTCCATATCCAGTTCGGCGGGAGGGTTGTTCACGTCGTGGCGGTGGCTTGGATAACCCGACCAGTTCCCGCTGGGGATCATGCCCTCGCCGATATAGAGGTGCTCCGAGTCGAACTTCTCGTCGAGGATTATCTCGGAGGTGCGCGTCCAGTTGTCGCGACCAAGCTCGATGTGGCGTGTGTCCGAAGGCTTGATGAGCGCCGGCTTCGCGGTGTCACGCGTCGCGGGCGAGGCGTTGCAGGCGAACTCCACATCCGACAGCGCGGTTATGCGGTACTTGGTGCGGCGCGGCAGATATAGGCAGTGGGGCCTGCCGGTGAAAGGCGAGATGCGTCCGTCCGTCACTTCAAAGGACCATCCGTCGCCGTCGACCGCGAAATTGCCGCCGATCAAAACGAGGGCGAGCTCCGTCTCGGCCGTGTCGTCTTCATATACGGATCCCTTCGCCAGCTTGAGAAGGCCGAAGCGCGTTAGTTTCATGCCATATTCGCCGATGTCGAACACCTTGTTGTAGCCCTGCACGGGCGAGAGCGCGATTCTCAGATTCATCAGATTGTTCCTTTCCAAATCACTTGAATGCCGATGTTGAAACCGGTCATAACGCCGTCATGCTACTTCACAAGATGCATCTCGATGTTCATGTTGCGGCAGAACGCCGTAAGCTCGTCCACGCGATCGCCGTACATGAGCGCGTAGTGATGCTCCCAGCCGTTCTCCATGACCTCGCGGCGCACCGCCTCGCAGCCCGCGTCGAACTTGACGTTCAAAGGCGTGCCGCGCACGAAAAGGTCGGTGTCAATGCCTGTACCAGGACACACGAGCATCCTGAAGCCTGTGCCGTCGCGCCTCTCGCCAAGCCGCGCGAGCGTAACACGGCCCGGTTTGAGCGGGAATTCCCCTGTGCATCCCTTCACGCCGCCGCCTTCGACCGTAGCGGAGCAGTGCAGCTCGGGCTTGCAGCCGGGCTTGCAGAGGCCGCACGGCGCCGCGCCGCAGTGCCAGACCGTCCCGTGGTCGCCCTCGCAGATGATGAGGTCGCAGAAGAACGGCAGCTCTCCCGAGATTATCTGGCCTATGCGCATCATGACCGCGCCGTAGACGTCGCCCTCGCAGGCGGTGAGACAGCCGTGGTTTGTAAGGTGGCCCAGCGTGGAGCATACGGCGATCCCGTAGAACTCGTTAAGAATCACCTCCGGCCAGCAGCGCATGGCGAAGGTGTCGACGAAGAACTTCTCCTTGAGTTTCAAGACTGCGGCGATGAGGCGCGCCGACTTCTCCTTCTGCGCGCTGCATGGCGCGTCGGAGGACGGGGTGTCGAGGTCGCCGTCGATTATCGCCATGCCCTTCGCGACTTCGTCCGGTGCAAGGTTCTGCGCGACGGTGAAAAGCTCATGCTCGGTGATGATCTTGACCTCCGGCCCGAGCGTGCGGCGCAGCATCATCTCGTCGACGCAGCTGGTGAAGAAACCAGGCACGCGCCCGCCGATGAGACCGATGCGCATCCTGCCGAGAACTTTCATCGCCTGCGCGACGCGTATCTGCTTCATGAGCTGCGTCTCGGCCTCCTTCGTACCGGCCTGCGCATGGACGTAAAAATACGGAATCCCGAGCCTCCACATGTGGTGGGCGTTCATGTTCGCCGCACAGAAGGAGTTGTTCTGCAGCCGCCCGCCATGCGGGTCGGGTTCGGGCTGGGACCACAGCAGGACGGGGACCTTGAGCCTCTGCGCGAACATCGGCGGGACCACTCCGAGAGAGAACGTGAGAAAGTGGGTGACGACGAGATCGGGGCGGTCCTTCTCCCACTGCTCCAGAACCTCGATCGCCTCGCCTTCAAGCGCAAGCATGTGATCCGGCGCAATAACCTCCACGTCCGGGAGTGTTCGCAGGAAGGCGATCGCGTTTTCGCGCGCAGCCTCGAGTGAGTCGTTCGTCCAGTTGACCTTGCTTAGCGGCAGATAGCCTATCTTGAACATTTCAGTTGCTCCTTTCACTTAAAAATCGCTCGACCTCCGCGCGGGTCGGCGCAGATGGCGGCCTTCCGGAAAGTCCGCGGCATTTCACCGCCGACACCGCCGCGGCGAACCGCTGGCATTCCATGAGGTCGTGGGTCTCCAGCCAGCGCACGGCAAAACCCGTATGGAACAGGTCGCCGCATCCGGTCGTGTCCACGACCTTCTCCACACGGAACGCCGGACACCTGACGAAATCCCTCCCGTCGAAGCACATCGACCCCCTCGCGCCCATCGTAGCACCGCACACCTTCGGCCTGTACTTGGCCCATACCTGCCGCACCGCCTCCTCTGCGTCGGCAAGGCCGGTGAGCTTGAGGATGAACTCCTCCGAGCAGATGAGAAGATCGGCAAGTTCCAGCAGCTCGTGCATTCCGTCGCGATGGGTCCCGGCGTCGTAGTTCACAAGAACACCGGCCTCGCGCGCGACCTTGGCGGCGGCGATCGCGCCGGCCGCGTTGTGGCCGTCAAGATGAAGCACCTTCGCGGCCGCGACCGCCTCGGCATCGATTTCATCCGCAGCGAGCTCGTCCAGCCCCTCGCGCGTCCATGCGCACGAGCGCGCGCCCGTCTTCTCCTCTATCCAGAGATACGCTATCGCGCTTGTCGCGCCCGTACGCACCCTGACCATCGACGTGTCTACGTTCTGCCGCGCGAAGTCGGCGAGAATCATCCGCCCGTCGGCGTCGTCGCCGACCGTCCCAGCGAAAGCCGCCGAAAGCCCGAGCGCTGCGGCGCCAGCCGTGGAGTTCGCCGCAGGGCCGCCCCCCATTATTGCATGCGAAACCATCTTCACCTTCGTGTCCATCGGGATGAAGGGCAGAATGGCGAGATGATCGTTGGAGCAGAAGCCGAGGCCGATGTAGTCGAATCGTTTCATCGCATTGAATTATACCACAAATCAGACAGGCGCGTCCAAATGTCATGTGAGAAGATGTGAGAGCGTATGAAAACTGTCACGCCCCGCCGACCCGGGTTTGACATATCCGGCGGCGTTTGAGATAATAGCCCCATGGAAAACCTGCGAACAAAGCTGATTCTCGTCCATCTCAAGAACCGCAAAGCCTGCAGCCTCAAGGAGCTGATGGCGAAATTCGGCGTAAGCTCGGCCACGATCCATCGCGACGCCGAAGAGCTGGCGAAGCGCGACGTTGTCGAGCGCGTCCGCGGAGGTCTCGTCTACAAGGAACCGTCTGTCCCGAACGGAGGCGACGAGGCCTACCAGGAACGCGTCGTCGCCAACCGTGCGGGGAAGATCGCCGCCGCGAAGAAAGCTCTCGCCGTCATCGAGGAGGGTGATATTCTCTTTCTGGACTCGTCGACAACCACATACGAGCTGGCCCTCATGCTCGCGCGCAGCGACTTCGACCATCTCACCGTGATAACGAACGCCATCCCTGTCATGCACCTCTTCCGCAAGTTTCCGCCGCAGTGGTCGATGATCGCCCTCGGCGGCAACTACGACCCGCAGCTCAACTCCATTCTCGGCGCTGCGGCACTCGAACAGCTTTCGCGCTTCAACATAACCAAGGCGTTCATATCGGCCTTCGGCCTCGACGACAAGACTGCGACGACAAACCACGAGCGCCAGGCCGAGATGCTGCGAAAAGTCCTGGACGCCGCCGACAGGCGCTACCTTATAATCGACCGCTCGAAGTTCCGGCGCAAGGGGCTTTACCGTATCGCCGCACGCGGCGGTTTCGACGCGATCCTCAGCGACGGCCAGGGCTGACGGCGAGGTCGGGCCTCACAGACACGGTGAGCTTCATCGCCTGCGACCGGCGCCACGCCTCTATCTTCACATGATCGCCGCTCAAAAGGACGGGCGGCACCGCCATGCCCCTGAACACAGGCGGATGGGTGTATTGCGGCGCTTCGAGAAGTCCGTCACGCCCGAAACTCTCGCTCGCAGTCGCGGCGGGACCGCCGCCGAGGACGCCCGGCAGAAGCCGCACCACCGAATCGACCATCGCGGCGGCGGCTATCTCGCCACCGGTCATCACGAAATCTCCTATCGAGAGTTCGTCCGTCGCGAGCGTGCGTATACGCGCGTCAAAACCTTCGTAGTGGCCGCACATGAAAACAAGGTGACGCTCCCCGGCGAGACTCTCGGCGACGCGCTGGTCGAAGCGCCTGCCCGACGGCGACGTCATTATGACGCGGCGGCCTTCCGCCGAAGAGCCGTCAAGACAGCTTTCGACGGCTTCGAACCATGGACCGCACATCATCAGCATCCCCGGCCCGCCGCCGTAAGGCTTGTCGTCTACCTTGCGCCAGCGGTCGTGAGTGTAGTCGCGCAGGTTGTGTATGCGTATCTCGCACGCGCCCTTCTTCACGGCGCGCGCCACGATCGACTCCTCCAGAAAGCCTCGCAGCATCTGCGGCTGCACACTTATGACGTCTATAACGAGCATTTCGCCTGCATTATACCAAAACCGCCGCGCCTCTACACGCGATAGCGGTGGGTCGACTCCCCTTTCGCAAGAACGGTCTCCTCCTCGCCGACACGCCCGATCTCGCGAATCCCGGGCGTGTCCACGACCATTGCGCCGCATGGCAGCATGACAAGTTCGCGGCTCGTTGTGGTGTGCCGCCCCTTTCCGCTCCACTCCTGTATCTCCTGCGTCGCCATCCACTCCTCGCCTGCGAGCACGTTGAGAAGTGTCGATTTCCCGACTCCCGAACTGCCGATGAACGCGACCGTCCGCCCGGGCTTCATGTATTCGGAAACGTCATCCATCCCCTCGCCCGTGAGACTTGATATGTAAAGGATACGCGCACGGCCCGCGACCGATTCCTCAAGCGCGTCGAGGAACGCCCCGTCGCCATCTTCGCGAAGATCCATCTTCGTGACGACAACTGCGACCTCCGCGCCGCCGACATCGTCCGCAAGATCGAGAAAGCGTTCGATCCGCGCCGTCGAAAAATTCTCGTTGAGACTCATCATCACGAAAAGCGTGTCGAAGTTCACCGCGAGCGTCTGCGACTTGCGCCGCGCCGTGGGGTCCTTGCGCTCGAAACTGGAAAAGCGCGGCAGGACCTCGGTTATCATCGACTCGCCTTGCGCGTTGTATCTGAAACGCACAAAGTCGCCGGTTATCGGCACAAGCGCCCCATCGCCTATCTCCGCGCGCTCGACCCGCCTCAGGCCGCCAGACTCTCTCACGCTGCCGATACGCTTGGCGAAGGCGCTTTTCTTCTTGCGGGCGAGGATCTCGCCCTCAGCCTCGTTGCAGACAAGGTGGTAGTAATCGCCGTGCGCGCTCACGACCCGGCCTATGCCTGGCTCCAAGGAGCCCTTCCATCCGAACTTCTCGATGCGGGTCGTCACGTATCAGTCCGTCCTTCCGCAGGCAGCCGCAGTGTGAACACACACCCCCTGTCGCCGTTGCGCCCAACCGTTATGTCGCCGCCCATGCGCCGCGCATTCTCGCGCGACGTGCAAAGTCCAAGCCCAAAACCGCCCTTCCCGACGGTCGACTCGGACTTCGAGCGCCAGTAGCGGTCGAACGCATGCGCCATCTCTTCCTCGGACATCCCCTCCCCTTCGTCGGCGAACTCAATGCACACAAACCCCTTTTCGGCTCGAAATTCGACAGACACCTCCCCGAACGGCGCCGCATACTTGAGCTCGTTGCCGAGAAGATTCCACAGTATCTGCGTCGCAAGTCCCATATCTGCGAGCACGGTCAAATCGCGGTCGCCCAGAATCTTTACCGGCCCCGACGGTTCGTCGGCGTAGTCCTTCTCAAAAACACAATACGCCTCGTCAAACGCATCGCCTATGCAGAACGGTTCTGCAGAAGGCTCGCGCACGCGCCCCCCGAGGGAGACGAAATCCGTTATGTTGCCTACGAGTCTCACCATCTTGTCGCACAGCGAAAACGCCTCGTCATGGTCGTGGCATATCATGTAGCGCATCACCGAAAGAGGCGTCGCAAGGTCGTGCGCGGCGGCGGCGAGGAAATCATCTCTTACCTTCGCGTAAGCGTGCATGCGGCGCACGGCAAAGACTGTCGCGGCAAGCAGCGCCGCCATGAGCAGCGGACACGCCGTCCAAAGCCACAGAGCGTAGTCCGTCTCGCCTATGTCGGTCAATTTCCCGAGCGCCGTCACACCGTCCGTGCGAACCCAAACCACGCGACCGCCTTCGATATCGCGCCAGCCCCATCCGTATCTGCCCATTTGACCTTTCGCGCCCCAAGCTTTCCATGTCATCGACGCGGGGAAGATCGCCGCCCATTCGCCGCCTTCTTCAACCCCCGCCTCGTACTTCCAGCGGAAGTCCGGCGCGACCGCGCCCTCCTTGAGCTGTTCGGCCACATCGCGCGACGCGCTCTTCACGGCTTCGCGCTCGTTTTTCTGGATCACAGGCACGACAAACGCCAGAAAGTACGCGCCCAGGAACATAAGCGCCGCCGTGGGGAGCGAAAGCAGAACGCAGTTGCGGATGAGATGCGCGTCCTTCATAGCCCCATAAGAGAACGAGCGGCTGCAAACTGCGAAGAAAGATCTATCTTCCGCGCGCCGTCCACGTATCCCGCCGCGCGAAGCTCCTCTACAAAGCGCCGGAACTTGTGCGGACCAGGGTTGAGATTGTCGAGCGCGACGACTTCGGCGGTGCCGAACATGCATGCCTCCGACAGCATCCCCGTCGATTCCGCCGTGACGTAAAGCCTCTTCGCAAGCCGTACAAACGCGGGAATCGGATTGAAATGATCCTTGGAGTAGATGAGTTTGTAAGCCCAGGGATACGAGTCGACCAGAGACTCGACTTCAGGCGGGG
>DGVK01000221.1:0-5143 GCA_002395905.1 Verrucomicrobia bacterium UBA4286
ACAGGACACACACTCTCGCGCATTCACTCTCGCGCATTCCACTTTCCCTTATCGCGAAAAATCCGGGATAAGGGTGTAAGCCTGCCTGCGGTTGACTTTGGCCGGGGCGTTTTGCTATCATAGCGGCCTCAAAACAAGGATGACCGTCATGAAGAAATGTCTTTCGATTTCCGCCGCCGCCGCTCTCGCCGCGCTGTGCTCCGGCTGCTTCACCGCTCCGTTCATGCCGCCGCAGGGCATCATAACGTCCTACTCCGCGCCGCTCACGACCGAGGGCCCTTGCAAGGAGGGTGCGAAGAAGGGGTCCTCAAGCGCGATCAACGTGCTCTGCCTTCTTACCGTCGGCGACTGCTCGTTGAATGCGGCCATAAAGGACGGCGGCTTGAAGGAGATGTATTATGCCGACTATGAGTATATGAACTTTCTCTGGCTGTTTCAGAAGGTGACGGTCGATGTTGTCGGCGAATAGAGCTTGTCGGCTGCTTGCCCTTCCGCTTCTCGCGGCGGCGCTCGCGGGCTGCATGATGCCGGTCAACCGCAGCTCGCTTGCACTTCCCGGCGGACTTGTCGCGGTCTGCAAAGCGCCGCTCGCCGGCAGTTTCCAGGCGTGCACCGGCCTTGACGGACTCAAGAAGGGGCAGGCCACGGACATTGTCTACCTGCAATATTACATCCCTCTTGCCACGGCCGGCAACGCGACGCTGCGCAGAGCCATGCGCGAAGGCGGCATAACGGAACTTTGCTACGCCGACTATTCGGCAAGGTGGTATCTGTTCTTCGGGATGTACAGCGTGACCGCATACGGACGCTAGAGGATGAAGATTCATTTGATGGGTGTCGGTGGTGTCGGCATGGCCGGCCTGGCGGTTCTGCTCAAGGCGCGCGGGCACGAGGTCTCGGGCTGCGATATTTCGCCTTCGCGCCGCACGGCGTGGCTGGAGTCTCAGGGGATTCCGGTGGCTTTCGGTCATGACGCGGGCCACGTCCTTGGCGCAGATCTGCTCGTCGTGACGCCCGCAGTGCCTTCCGGCCATCCGGAAACAGCCGCGGCGAAAAGGGTGGTTTCGCGCGGCGAGGCGCTCGCCGAAATTGTCGGCGGATGCGATTCGGTGGCGGTATGCGGCTCCCACGGCAAGACCACGACCGCTTCCTTCACGGCGCGTCTGCTCATCGCGCTGGGCGAGAACGTAGAGTGGGCGATAGGCGGTGAAACGGGCGGCTTTCCCGTGGCGGGGCGCGTCCGCGGCGCTTGCGGCGGCGCCGACGTGCTGGTGGTGGAGGCCGACGAATCGGACGGCACCCTTTCCCTCTACCGTGCGAAGACGCTTGTGGTCACAAACTGCGAATACGACCACCCGGACCATTTCAAGACCCCGGCGGACTACCGTGCCTGCTACGAGACGGCGATGCGGCAGGCGGGCGATGTAATCGAGGCGACCGCTCTTGCGCCGCTCGCGGGACTGTCCGCCGTTCTTGCGCCGCTTGCGCCGCACAACCGCGCAAACGCCCGCGCCGCGGCGGAGGTCGCGCTTAGGCGCGGTCATGCGATCGAGGCCGTCGCCGCGGCGCTGCCGGGCGTCGTCGCGGCGCTGCCCGACAGACGTTTCCAGACGCTCCGCAGCGAGGACGGCATGACGGTCGTCACCGACTACGCGCACCATCCGACCGAGATGGCCTGCGCCGTCGGCATGGCGCGCGCGATATGCCGTGGACGGCTCAGGGTTCTGTTCCAGCCCCACCGCCATTCGCGCACCAAGGCGCTTGTCGCCGATTTCCCGGCGGCGTTCACCGGGGCCGACGAGGTTGTGATATGCCCTACGTATGCGGCGTTCGAGCCTCCCGTGGAGGGCGGCGACTCGGCCGATCTGTACGCGGCGTGCCGTGCGCACTGGGGCGCGGAAGGGCCGCGCTTTTTCCTGGCGAGGTCTTGCGAGGAGGCCTGGTGGCACGCGCGGCGCACGATGCAAGAAGGGGACGTCACCTTGATTCTCGGCGCGGGCGACATAATAGCCGTCGCGGGGCTTGTCCGTTCGTGGGCGCAGCCGCCGGAAATACGGCACTGGACGGGCGCAGGCTCCAATACGTGGAAAAGCGATCTTTCGACCGGCGAGATTTATGAACGCACAAAAGGGCGTGCGGACATGCCCGGCGCGTCGCTTGCAATCCCGTGGATGGCCGGCATCCCGGGGACTGTCGGTGGCTGGATAAAGATGAATGCGGGAGCGTTCGGTCATTCGATATCCGAGGTTATGAAGCGTGTCAAGGTCGACGGACGCTGGCTCGATGCAGGCGAGTGCGGTTTCGGCTACAGGCGCTCGGCGATCTGCGGAGAGATACAGGATTTCGAGCTGGTTGGCGATCTGCCGCAGGGCGGCGCGGCGGAGTATCTTGCGCGCAGGCCCGGCTTCCCGCCACGCACGAAGGGAAGCGTGTTCAAGAACCCGCCGGGCGATCACGCGGGACGCCTTCTGGAGGCGGCCGGATGCAAGGGGCTGCGTGTCGGCGGCGCGTATGTGTGGGAGAGCCATGCAAACGTGATTGCAATGGATGAGGGTGCGGTCGCGTCGGACTATCTGGCTCTGGCGAAGATCATGCGGCGGCGGGTGGAACTTCGCTGCGGCGTCGCGCTCGAGCCGGAGGTGTGCGGCCTCGCGGGGGTTTAGCGCGCCTTCGCCGCGACGCCTCTCGCAGGCGCGGAAGCGCGTCATGTCGGCGTGGACGGCGCATGCGGTCGAAGGAAGGCCGTGCCAGCCCCGCTTGACGAGGAGGCTGGATATCGTCTGCATGTGTGCGACCGTCGAGCGTTCGTCCGCAGTCCCGGCGACACGCTGAAGCTCCGCGACGACGGCGAAGTACTGCGAAGCGAACTGCTTGGCCGTGGCGAGCGCGTGGCGCGGATCCTTGTCGTGCATTGCATCGTAGGCCGAATTTGCAAACATGGCCGCCGCAAGGAGAAGTCTTACCTTTTCGCGCTGCGTGTCGGTAAGACCTTCGTGCACCCTCGCCCAGCGGCTCTCCATCTCTTCGATTTTCGTCATGCTCACAGTCCTGCCTTTCTGCCAAGCCTGGCGTTGAGGGCCGCGCCGCGGTTGCGCACGTCCTCGCCCGCGCGTATCTCGGACCAGAAGGCCGCAAGCTCGTCGCGCATGAAGTCTTCCGGCAGCGCGTTTGCGAGCTGGCGCCAGCGGCGGACGGAGTGCCAGCTTGCGGTAAGGGCGAGGCAGATCGCGACCGGCGAGTACTGCGGATCGTAGAACGCTCCGTCGCCGCCGCGGCGGATTTCCGCGATGAAGCGGTCCACTTCCTGCTTCAATGGAGTGGAATGGGATGGAATGGAATGGTTTGTAATACTGGTACTTGTTTTACCGGTACTAGAATATATATTATTATTAATACCATTCCATTCCATTAGAGACATTGCCTGTTTCGGTATGTTCATCTGTGTTTCCTTTCGTGCTGTGTTTTGCCCCGGCGGGATTGCCGGGGTCTGCACAAGTGCGGTGCGTTGTGGGCGGAAAACACAAAAGTCCACAACGGAAAGAGCTGCGGAAACTGAAGTGCCTCTTGCTTATATCGGCAAAAAGCGAATCCCTTGAAGGATTCGCCCTGTTATCGACAGTAAAAAATAGTTAAAAAAATTTCAGCCGTTGTGGTTTCGTTGTGGGCTCGTCACAACGATTCGCGGTTGATCTGCTCTTCGGAGATGTTGCGCACGAGGTGCTTGGAGTTCATCGCGTCAGACCTCCCGCGGTTCGCTTTGTAGCGTTCTGCGCAAAGCTGCATGGCCTTGTAGTCGTGCTTGAGAAACGCATCGGTGAATCCCTCCGGCGGCGATTTACCGCGCCTCCAGTTGGCGGGTGTGTTGATACCGCACTCGAACAGGATGCGGAGATTCGCGTCGGAGAAGTAGTCCTTTTCGGCGGGCTTGGAGTGGATTGCGCTTTCGATGATCTTGCCGGAGCTTTTGTCCAGAGTCACGGCGACTGCCTTGTCGGGCGCGATCTTCGAGGCTTCAAGTTCGGCAAGAAGCTGATTGTGGCAGCGCCCCAGTCGAATGACGAAATCGTCCAAAACGGCGCTTAAGGACAGGGCGAAGGTCGGACGCATGAAACTGTCTTTGTTTTCTATAAACGTATGCCTGACGGATGCAAATTCCCTGGCTGAAGACGCCCCCGATCGTTTCGCCAGTCTGAGAGCGGCGTCAAGGTAGCGTTCGACTGCATTTATTGCGGCATTCTGTGCGCCGGTGAAAGGCGTATCTTCCTGGCAGATCCCTGAACACGTCACCCCGTCGCCGTCAGCGGAATCTTCGTAGATGTCGTAAAAAGCCTTGGTGCAGGTGGAAAGAACAAGCTTGATCGTCTTGGAATCGGGCATGTCGCAGCCCTCCGGCAAGAGCGAGCGCTCGAATGCGTCTGCAATGGCGCTGAAGGCCTTCTCCGTTTGATCTGCCTTTTCGGAGAACTCGGCAAGGCGCTCGTCAAGCTTGTCAAGGGCGCCGGTCCGCGCCGCTTCATTTGCGTCGTCGGCAGTCATCCCTTCATCAGGGATGATATCGCCGTGTTCGTCCTGATTTTCTCTGGCGGGGAGTTCCGGCCAGACGGACGCAAGCTCTGCCGCATCTAGAAACTCCAGCTCGGTTGCGAGAAGCATCATGCATTTTGCCAGGTGGTTCGTGAATGCCGATATTGTCTGCTTCTTGAGGTTTATGCCGTATATGCCCTTGTTCGAAGAAATGCACTCGTATCGCAGCATTATGATTTCGCCGAGGTTGGGGGATGAGATTCGGCGGGCGATTTTGCCCATCATGAGTGTGATGTCCGAAACCTTGCTGCGTGCATTTTCCAGTTTGACGTACGGAACTTTGCCGGAAAGCGTCATAAGCTTCTGTACGCTCTCCTTGCAGCAGCGTATTATGTAGTGCATCGAGTCCCATTGGCATTTGCCGGAAAGCATGCGCAGGGCGTTGTCAAAGGATTCCTCTATGTTCTGTAGGTCTTTTTCTGTCATGGGCAGATCCATTTCATCGTGGTGTCTATTATATCAAAAAGTCGCATGTCTCGCCCATCGGAACGGGCGAGGCCGCCCGCTCTCCCGGGCAGGGGGTGGCGCGGCGCCACCCCCGGGGGTAGCACGGTGCTAC
>DGVK01000221.1:5219-12114 GCA_002395905.1 Verrucomicrobia bacterium UBA4286
TTCAACCCCCGGGGGTATTCCGCCCCCGCCCCCAGGGGGTCTTGAACCAAGGGTCCGCAGCTTCGGCACCGTGCGAGGCCGCCGCAAGGCGGCGCTACACGACACCCCATTGACTTTTGCGCCAAAATTTTCTTATAATATGTTGCATTGCCGCTGTGGGTCAGTTGACTGCGGCGGAGAAGCGAGAGACAAGCGCAGTTGGGATATGCGCAGGCCGCAAACGCGGCGTCGATCTTTGATATAGGCCGGAGACCCAGCATCCGGCTACCGAGCGGCGGAGTGTGGCAACACAAGTCTCCGCCGCGACCATCGTCCGAACGGGGCGGCTTCGAAAAGGCCGCCGCCATCTAATGGGCGATGCCAGCGAGACCGAAAGGCCGTCGCTGGGACGTACGCAACAGCGTATTGCGTTTCAGATGAAAACCGCTAATTTTCACTGCATGAAGCGAGGTACGATTGCTGCGCTGCGTTGGTAATCAACGCGGCGCGCTTTCTATTCATATTTCATGCAAGGCTCTTAGCGGTGCCTCATCTGAGATTCGAATCAGGGAGTGCGCCGCTTCAATCGTATAAGGAGGGCGGCATTCCCGACACGGATGGGAACGCCGCCCTCGTCCTTTTCCGTGGAACACAAGGTGGGCAAGTGAATTTCAAAGAAGAAAGGGACAACAAAAAATGAATAAACTGCGCAACTGCATTCTGTTGGTATTGGCGCTCGCGGGCTTTAACGTCTGGGCAATTTCAGCGCCGAGTATTACGTCCTGTTCACGGACGAGTTCTACGTCTGTGAGTTTGAAGTGGACATCGGTGAGCGGTGCCTCGTACTACGATGTCAGACGCAGCTATACATCCTCGTATGGATCGTCGACATCGCTTGGCACCACATCATCGACTTCATACACCGACAGCCAGGCCGGAGTGGATACATGCTACTACTGGATCGTGGCATGGGACAGTTCCGGTGCAAGCGCGACAAGCGGCATGTCCACGGCCTCCAGCGGCAGCGGCGGTGGTTCGTCGGGCGGGGCGTTTTCGATCAACGCATCGGACGGCACATCAACTGAGGGCGTCATAATCACATGGACTGCCCAGAGCGGCGCGACGGGCTACCGCGTGGTGCGCGGCAACACCTCCAACATGGACAACGCGAGCATCTTGGTCGAGACGGTCACTGGCACATCCTATACCGATACGACCGCAGTCGCCGGGAAGACATATTACTACTGGATCGTAGCCAAGAAGTCGTCCGGATATGTGACCAGTTCGTCCAACACCGGTTACCGCGCAAAATCTTCAAGTGGTTCGGGAAGTGGATCAGGGTCTGGTAGTGGCTCAGGCAGCGGCACATCGTATGACGGACAGCTCTACACGGTGAAGTTCAACGCGAACGGCGGCACGGGGACGATGGCGAACGAGAGCTTCGTGTACGGCACGGCCAAGGCGCTTACGATTAACACATTCACGCGTACCGGCTACACGTTCGTCGGCTGGGCGACGAGCGCATCGGCGACCACATCGACATACGACGACGGACAGAGCGTCAGCAATCTCACCACGACCTCCGGCGGCACGGTGAATCTCTACGCTGTGTGGCAGGCGAACAGCTACACCATAAAGTTCAACAAGAACGGCGGCACGGGGTCGATGGCGAATCTCGCGATGAAATACGGCACGGCGAAGGCGCTGACGGCGAACGCCTTTCAGCGCGCGAACTACAAGTTCATCGGATGGTCAACATCATCCAATGCGACGACGGCCACCTACACCGATAAGCAGAGCGTCAGCAACCTCACGGCGACGCCGGACGCCACGGTGAATCTCTACGCGGTGTGGAAGCTCGTCCTTGAGGTCACGTCCGTCACGGCACGTCAGCGGTATCCGTGGAACGGACTCGTCGACATAGATGTCACCTTTGCGGCGGGCGGACTGAGCACGGTGTCTTTTGAGGTCAAGGACACCAAGGGCAACACGAATCTCAATGCGCGCACGTTCTACGTCGGCAATCCCGAGCAGAAAGTCCGTACGCTGGAGGTCCAGCCCGGCACGCGGCGGTTCGTGTGGGATGCCTTCGCCGACCTCGGGCAGGTGACGATCCCGTCGTTCGCGGTCACCGCGAAGGTGACGGAGAAGAACTTCCAGGTGAACGTGACGGGCGGCACGGGGTCCGGCTCGTTCGTGCAGGGGAAGTCCGTGACAATATCCGCTGCGTCCAAGACGGGCTACACGTTTGCGAGCTGGAGCGGCGCGGCGGCGGATACGGGTATCTTGGCGAGCGCGACTTCCGCGAGCACGACGCTCACCATTCCGTCGCGCGACGTGGCGTACGAGGCCACCTACACGCCCAACACCTACACAGTCAAGTTCAACGCCAACGGCGGCTCCGGCTCGATGAACGTCGAAAGCTTCACCTACGACACGGCGAAGGCGCTGACGGCAAATGCGTTTACGCGCAACGGCTGGACCTTCAAGGGCTGGGCCGAAAGCGCAACTGCGACAACCGCCAAATACACGAATGGGCAGACTGTGAAGAATCTGATGACATCTGGAACAAAGAATCTATATGCGGTATGGCAGCATAATGGAGTTCAGCTTTGGGCAGGTGGCCCATATTGGGGGTATAGCAATATTGGTTCGACAACGCCAGAAGGAACAGGATACTATTTCTGGTGGGGAGATACGGTCGGCTACAAACGTGTCGGATCAAGCTGGAATGCCGTTGATGGGTCTGTAACAGGTTTCTCATTTGCGAAGACAAATTGCCCTACCTATAAAACTGTTGCTAAGTTGAAGAGTGACGGTTATGTGGACTCGAATGGGGTGCTTGTTTCAGCGTATGATGCTGCAAGAAAGCATCTTGGCACACCGTGGCGAATGCCAACAAACAGCGAATTGTATGCTCTTATATCAAATACAACATGGACGTACAGTACGCGCAATGGTGTAAAAGGTATAAAATTTACCGGTAATGGTGATTATGCGTCGAAGAGTATATTTATTCCATTGCCTGGATATGGTAGTGGGACAAACTTGGTGTCATGGGTAGATTCTTCAACGGGTTCCAAAGGCGGAAATCTTTCGTGGAGCTCGACTGCGGGTTCGATTTATGCGGCATGGGGTATTTATTGCTATTGGGGCGGCCACTGGAATGGAGATGTATTCAGTACTTGGCGCGATGTCGGTCGACACGAGTTTTCTATAGATTATGGTATGCAAATTCGTCCAGTAAGAGACGCCGATTAATAATCAAGAAAGAAAGGAGACAATCATGAATGCAGGAATACGACGTGAAAAGTTTGCCGAGTGTGCCAAAATGGGCGATGCCATCAAGATAGTACAGGATGCTGAAGTTTGTCACAAAAGCTATTCGTTCTACACTTCATTGGGTAGGGTTGAATCTATGTTGAAGGAAGATTTGCCTTGTTTGTGGCTGACGAGAATAAACTCGGGGGCATTCGATGACCTAATTGAGAACGAGAAGTACGGTGCAGACGAGGAGCAAAGCAGGTTGTTTATCAAATGTTTTACGTACGGATTTAGAGAGAGCGCGGCCATGTGGGGGTTGTATTGTCCTGCGACTTACAAGGCGATTCGGGTGTCCGTCACAGAGAGAGCCATAAAAAGTCTGGTGAAAAGCAAGTGTGTGGAAATATCCAGTGGAAAGCCGAAGTCGAATACGATTCGAGCGAAAATGCGCGTTTCTGATGTTGTGTACGCGTCTGTAAAAACGAAAGAAGACGATCCAGGACGTTCCACGTATCTGTATTGGAACGGAATGCGCACCAAGCAGGTGCCAAGTCTTTTTGAAGACCTTCATCGTAAAATGACGGCTGGAAAGTTGAAGGACATAGAATGGTCATTTGAGGATGAAGCAAGATTGATAGCGAAGGTTCCAGATCCTAAAAAGTCACAGCATATCGCTGTTAAGCTTACGTCTGAGTTTATCAATGGGATGAGTTTTACATTGAGTCCATGGGCTGACGAAGACGAAGAGCGGATGGTGCGCGACAAACTTGCAAGGTTGTTGCGTGCAGTTGGGAGGAATAATGTGTCTTCTGAAAATGAAAAAGTCTTCAAGCCGAGTGTACTTAAGGGTGCACTGAAGAAATGGGCAGAACGAAGGGGATTGGACTGAGGCTGATATGGTAATAAACCACGAACATTCACGGACAGGCTTCGCTAACGCTCGCCATGACTCGGAATGGCGCAAGCGTAGATGCGCCTGCGGCGAAGCCGTCAGGTTGCCCGACGAGCGAAGCGAGGAGCTTTGCGAAGCAAAGTCGCAAGAGGCCGCGCGCCGCGCGTCTGCGGTGGTCTGTGGTTCATTCAAGCGGCACAAGGCCTGCGTAATCGAGTTTTGCTGCGCCGGGGCCGCAGATGTCGGCAGCGGCCTGATTAAGCGCAAGGCACTGGCGGCGGGTGATGCGGGCCATGTATGGCCCGCCACCGGACGGCCCACCACCGAACCGTCCGCCACCGGACGGCATGCCACCGGACGGCATGCCACCGGACCGGGCAGCGCATCGAACCGGGGCGAGCATGAGGAGCAGGCCGTTTGCGCAGGCTTCAAAATAGCGGCCCGGCGGTTTGTACTTGGGCGCGAAGTTGTTTGCGAGAAGCACGATGAGCGGCAAGCCCTCGTCAAGGGCTGCGCGGGCGATCTGCTTCTCGCCTGGGCTGATACATGGCGAAACGAGCACCGCGCCGCGCTCGGCGGCATCAAGGAGGCGCGACTGTTCGGCGGCGAGTGCATCGGGGGTGATGCGTCGAGAGCACTGAATCTGGAGCCGATCAGGGCGGTTGAGCAGGAATGGGTTGCCGTAGGCGGCGAAAGTGTTGCCCGCGAGGGCAAGTCGATTGATGCGCGTGAAGTAGTCGGGGTGGGCGAGGCGCGTCGCCAGCCGACGGGGGTTGTCGCGGATGTAGCGAAAGAGTGTATCCAGTTGCCCCTTGTGGGTGAGGATTCGGTCGTGATAGCCGGGGGCGAAGAGGGAGTCGCCGCCATGTATGGCGGCGCACCTAACCGGCTCGGCCTTGCCAAGTTGGCCTGGCCGAGCGCTGGTTGGGGACGTAGGCCGGTCTGGTTGAGCGCCATACATGGCGCGATACGCCTTTGTGCAGCCCATCTTGAAGCCGCGCACCACCTCGCCCAGATGACGGGCCATGCGGCGGCGCACGAAGAGCAGCCCGTGAAAGTGATCCGGCATCACGGCGCATTCCAGCAGCTTCACTTCGGGGTGGAAGAATGGAATCTGCCGCCAGCATTCGGAGACTGCTTCGCCGAGAGGCGTGGGGGCGATCTGTTCGCCAACAAGCTTGCCGAGCAGCGGGCGACGCCCCGCCACTTCGAGCGTGATCATGTAGATGCCGCGCTCGAAGTAGTCGTGGCAGAAGCATCGGCGCTTCATGGAATGAGCAGTCGAGATTTTCATTTGCCCAATATTATACCGAATTGCCAAATAGCAGGCAAGGAGTCGGTATGAAACGATTTAGAAAGGAAAAAACGATGAAAAGAAAGATAATGGCGATAGGTGCGGTGCTGGCCTGGGTGTGTGGCGTCTTTGGCGCGACGCACGAGGGCGTGCAGCTGTGGGAGAACGGTCCGCTGTGGGCCAAGACCAACATCGGCGCGAACTCGCCGACTGAGGCTGGCTACTACTTCTGGTGGGGCGACACGCTCGGCTACAAGTGGCAGAACTCCCAATGGGTCGCAAGCGACGGCTCGGTGAACAACTTCAGCTTCAGCACGGCGAACTGTCCGACATACGGGAAGTCGCTCGCGCAGCTGCAGTCGATGGGCGTAGTAGGTGCTGACGGCAATCTGCTTCCGGCCTACGACGCGGCGGCCAAGCAGTGGGGCGACGACTGGCGCGTACCGAAGGCGTCCGAAATCATGAATCTGATCGATCTCTGCACCTGGACGTGGACGACCAACAACAACGTCGCCGGCTATACTGTGACGGGCAAGGGGCTTTATTCTAGCAACAGCATATTTATACCTGGCGCGGGATATGGCGAAAGTGCGAATCTGAACAAGATTGGCACTGTTTATTTTTGGAGCGCAACAGCGGATGGAAACTCGACACCTCGTGTGTGTGGAAAAAACATTAATACGATGACTGGCCGTTGGCTAGGTTTCATCATCCGCCCAGTAAAATCCATGTCGGCGGCGAAGGCTGCTTCGGCGGTTGCGCTCGATACGCGCAAGGGGGAGCGGCTTGTCGCTGGTGCGGAATCCATCGCCTACGACACGGCCTGGGGCGGTGCGTCGTCGGGTACGCTCAAGGTCAATGGGACGGCGGTATCGGGTCTGTCGAGCAAGGGCAACTATTCTTGGTCCGTCAACACGACAACGGCCACGACGAACCGCTGGCTCCTGACCTACGCTGCAGGGACGGCCAACTACTCGGCCACGTTCTGGACGCCGCTCAAGTATTCCATCAAGTTCAACGCGAACGGCGGAAGCGGCACGATGTCCAACCTTTCCTGTACTCAGGACCAGGACGCAACGCTTACGGCGAACGCGTTCACTCGTCCAGGATATGTCTTCCTGGGCTGGATGACTTCCGCGAACGGGACGACGGTCGCGTATAAGGACAAGCAGTCCGTCAGGAATCTGCTGAATCAGCACAACGGGACGCTGAACCTCTACGCCAAGTGGACGGACAAGTGGTACGTGGACGATTCGGGCGACGACTCGAACGAGGGGTCGAGCTGGTCGCAGGCGTTCAAGACGATCCAGCATGCGATCGACAAGTCTGTGGAAGGCATGACGATCATCGTGGCGGACGGCACGTACGCGCCGATCAACTCGAACAACAAGTCGATCACCATCCAGTCGGTGAACGGCGCGTCGCGGACGATCATCGACGGCGGCTATCCGGCGGCGACGAACCGG
>DGVK01000221.1:12166-18762 GCA_002395905.1 Verrucomicrobia bacterium UBA4286
GAACCGGTGCGTACTGGCGGGAGGCGTGGCTAATAAGACCAATACGGTGATTCGTGGTTTCACTTTACAAAATGGTTGCACCTATGGATTCACAGGCAACAATGGAGGAGGAGTAGCGGGCGGCACACTCTATGATTGTATTGTCAAGTCCAACCATTGCGGGGCCAGTGGTGGTGGCGTGATCTACTCAACGATGTATGATTGCATGATTTCAGACAACGATGCCCTTGGTCAAGGTGGCGGTGTGTATAGAGCACATCTTACCAATTGCGAGGTGTCCAACAACAGTACGGTTTCAGAAGGTGGTGGAGCGTCGGGCAGTGTGCTTGTGAACTGCAATGTTGTCTCCAATCACACAGAAAAATCAGGCGGCGGCGTGTATGGTGGCGTTGCTACAAACTGCTTCCTCCAGGGCAATGTGGCGCTGGAACATGGTGGCGGTGCCCGCAATGGAACTTTGTACGGCTGCACCGTCACAAATAACATCGCATATCAGAATGGTGGCGGCGTACATGGCGGAAAAGCTGAAAAGTGCACTATTGTTGGCAACGAGGCGTACCAAAATGGTGGTGGCGCGCACACCTCAACTTGCTACGAATCTGAAATCAGTGCCAATAAGTCGACTCAGAGAGGTGGCGGCACCTACTCTTGCAATTTGTACAATTGCGTTCTTGCAAACAACGAAAGCAATTTACACAGTGGTGGCGCCCATATGGGACAATTGGAGAACTGCCTTATCTACGGCAATCGTGCGCCGACGGGGACAGGTGGCGGCATTGTAAATGCAATCGCTCGAAACTGCACTATTTACGGTAATACTTGCGCTGGCAGCGGTGGAGGGGTGTCTGCCGATCTTGATGGTGGTTTAGCTATAGGCACGAATTTCAATTGCATTGTCTACGGGAACACGGCATCCATTGATGCGAACATTTACACAGTTGTTCCCTCTTTCAACTGCTACACGAACGATCCACATTTCATGCGCGCGGAGGCGGGGGATTTCCGGTTGCGGTACAATTCGCCGTGCATCGACGCTGGAAATAACGCGTATGTGACGAACACGGTGGACTTCGCGGGGAATCCGCGCAAGGTCAACGGAACGGTCGACATCGGCGCGTACGAATATTCCGCATCCATTGACACGAACTTCACCGTCCAGGTGGAAAACGGCACGGGCGGCGCGATCTACTACGAGGGCGACACGGTGACGGTTGCGGCGGAGGACCGTTCGCCGCGCTACGCTTTCACGCGCTGGACGGGCGATGTCTCGGTGCTCGCGAACGCCAACAGCATGACGAACACGTTCACGATGCCGAAGCGCAACCTTACGTTCACGGCGGAGTATGACGACCTGCAGTCGTATCTCGTCATCGACCTGAGCGGCGGACCGAACGCGGCGTCGTATCCTGTCAGCAACCTCACGGACATCCCGTCCGGCGGCTGGACGGACGAGTACAAGACGACGAAGCTCGTCCTCCGCCGCATCGACCCGGGCACGTTCACTATGGGATCGCCGACTGGCGAGGCTGGACGCACGGATAGCGACGAGACGCCGCATCAGGTGACGCTGACGCATTCCTACTACATCGGTATTTTTGAATTGACACAACGCCAGTGGGAACTTGTGATGGGGAACCGTCCGAGCGGGTTCTCGAACACGGTCTGCTACGCGACGCGACCGGTTGAGCAGGTTTCATACAACGACATACGCGGTGCAGACCTTGGCAAGTGGTGGCCGCAGATGAACACGGTGGACGAGGCGAGCTTCATGGGCAAGTTACGCGCAAAGACGGGACGCCTCTTCGACTTGCCGACCGAGGCGCAGTGGGAGTATGCGTGCCGTGCTGGAACGGCGACGGCGCTGAACACCGGCAAGAATCTCTCGGCGGCTTCCGGCGTTGATGCCAACATGGCAGAAGTCGGGCGTTACTACTACAACAGCGGATCATACAACAATTCGTATGACTACAATGGGAGCTCCGATGAGACGGGTACGGCGAAGGTCGGTTCGTATCTGCCCAATGCCTGGGGACTCTACGACATGCACGGAAATGTGGGCGAATTCTGCCTAGACTGGTTCGGGGCAGCAACAAGTGCCGCAACCGATCCTGTAGGTCGCGAAACTGGTTCCGAGAGAAGTATACGTGGTGGTACCTGGAGTAATTATTCCTCGCATTGCCGTTCAGGTGCGCACAGATTGAGATATTCGCCATCTACTGCAGGTTCGATCCACGGCCTTCGCGTTGTCGTCAACTTCGCGAACTTCAGCCAGAACCAGGTGGTGAACCTCTCGGCGACGGATGGAACGGAGCCGGCTGGCATTCGACTCACATGGACTGCCGTGCCGGGGGCGGAGAGATACAAGCTCTACAAGAGCGCAACGTCGAACTTCGCGGATGCGGAAGAATTCGGGTGGGTTGCGGAGAATACGTATCTGGATGAAGTGCAGGATACGGATGTCTGGTGGTATTGGGTTCAGGCACAGGTCGACGGCAAGTACCAGAAACTCAGTGCAAGCGACTCCGGGTATCGGGTGCAGTATCAGCTGACCGTCACGGGCGGCACGGGAAGCACGAACTGCTTTGCGAACACCTTGGTGCCGATCGTCGCCAACGCCGCGCCGACGGGATACTCGTTCAAGGAGTGGACGGGAACTGCGGCCGATGTCGCGCTCGTGACGAGCAAGACGTCCGCCTCGACCACGTTCAAGATGCCGGGACGCGCGGCGACGCTGACGGCGACGTACCGTCCGAATGCCTACACGGTGAAGTTCAACGCGAACAAGGGTGTCGGGACGATGGAGCCGGAGGCATTCGTCTACGATTCGGAGAAGGCGCTGACGGCGAATGCGCTTACGCGCACGGGATATACATTCCGGGGCTGGGCGACGAGTGCGGCAGGTGATGCTGTCTATTCCGACGGCGAGACGGTGAGCAACCTGACGGCTGTCGACAGCGGAACGTTCAACCTGTACGCGGTCTGGCAGGCGAACATCTACGCGGTTAAGTTCAACGCGAACGGCGGCACGGGGACGATGGCGGACGAGTCGTTCACCTACGATGCCGCGAAGGCGCTGACGGCGAATGCGTTCGCGCGCACGGGCTATACGCATCACGGCTGGGCGACGACGGCTGATGGCGATGCGGAATACGCCAACGGCGAGACGGTGAGCAACCTGACGGCCGAGGCGGGCGCGACGTTCAACCTCTATGCCGTATGGACGGCGAACCCCTACACGGTGACGTTCGACGCAAACGGCGGCACGGGCGGCGCGATGGCAGAGCAGGGCTTCACCTACGGCACGGCGCAGAACCTCTCGAACGGAAGCTACACGCGGACGGGCTACACGTTCCTCGGCTGGTCCACGGACAAGAATGCGACAAGCGCGACGTACGCGGACGGCGCGTCCGTCTCGAACCTCGCGACGGGCGGCACGCTCGCACTCTACGCCGTGTGGCGTCCGAACGCCTACGCGATCCGCTTCCTGCCGAACGGCGCGGAAGGTGAGATGGCGGACCAGGAGGCGACGTACGACATGGCGACAAACCTCACGGCAAACGCCTTCACGAAGGAGGGCCACTGGTTCGTCGGCTGGTGTCTGGATGAAGAGGGCGCGGTCAGCTTCACGGACGGACAGGAGATTCTCAACCTCGCGGCGGACGACGGTGCGGTGGTGACGCTCGTCGCGAAGTGGGCGGAGGCGTGGTATGTCGATGCGGCTGCGGGCGACGACGCGAACGAGGGCATCCGCGCGGCGCAGCCGCTCAAGACGATCCAGCGCGCGATAGACCTTGCGGAAGACGGGCACCGGATTGTCGTCTCGGATGGCACGTACGGTCCGATCACCTCGGGAGACAAGACCATCGCCATCGAGTCGGTGAACGGTGCGGAGGCGACGGTCATCGATGGCGCGGGAGAGTCCATCTGCGCGAACCTGGGCTCTTCGGCGGCGACATTGCGCGGCTTTACGCTGCAGAACGGACATTCGGCGCAGGACGGCGGCGGCGCTTTGGGCGGCACGCTCTACAGCTGCCGCATCGTCTCGAACGAGGCGGAACGCCACGGCGGCGGCGCGGCGTCCGCGCGGCTCGTGAACTGCGTCGTGACGGGCAACAAGGCGCTCGGCGGGAACGGCGGCGGACTCTACAACAGCTCGGCCGTCAACTGCACGGTCGTCGGAAACTCCGCGACAGGAAACGGCGGCGGAACGTTTGCGGATGCCGCGGGCGTCGAAAACATCAACTGCATCGTTACCGGCAATACCGCGGCGCAGGAGCCGAACATCTCAAGCACGGTTACCAAGCGCAGCTGCTTCATGGGCAATCCGTCCTTTGTGGATGCGGCGAACGGCGACTTCCGCCTCAAGGGCGACTCGCCTTGCATCGACATGGGCAACAACAGGTACGTCTCGGGAGAGACGGACATTCGCGGCAATGCGCGCATCCAGAACGACATCGTCGATCTCGGCGCGTACGAGTTCACGCTTCCGAAGGAGCTGGGCAGCGTGCCGGTCGATGGAACGGACGCGGCGGTGCCGGTCGAATGGCTTGGCGCATACGGGTACGTGAACGAGGATTCGACGCCCGAGTCGCTGCAGCCGATTATGGTGCAGGTAGGTGACAACGGCATTCCGCTCTGGGAATCGTGGGTCGCGGGATTTGATCCGTGGGATCCTGACTCGCAGCTACAGGCCGACATTCATGTTGGCGCGGACGGCGAGGTTGAGATATCGTGGACGCCGGACCTCTCGAATGCCGAGCCGAAGCGCCACTACACGGTGATGGGCAAGACGAACCTGACCGACACGGCGTGGGTGATTCCGGTGAACGAGGAGCACCACTTCTTCCAGGTGGCTGTCACAATGGGCGAGCCCGGACTCGCGCGCGGTGTCGCGGCGACAGAGGGAACATCCGACGACGAAGTGACGCTCTCCTGGAACCCAGTCACATGGGCGGTCTCGTACAACGTGTATCGCGGAACCGTGAACGACTTCAGCCGTGCGGTACTGCTGACGACGGTGGAGGGGACCAGTTTCGTCGACGACACGGCTGTTCCCGGCATGCTGTACTACTACTGGATCGTCTCGGTGGCGAACGGCGGCGAGTGGCGGACGAGCGACGGCGTGACGGGCTACCGCAGGATCGGCGTGCCGCGGCACGTGGCGGCGAGCGACGGAACGTCCGCGGACTGGATCACTGTGACCTGGGATGCGGTAGAGGGTGCTGTCTCGTACAGCGTCTTCCGCAAGACGGCGGGTTCCGAGGAGGATCCCGTCGAGGTCGGAACGTCCGCCGGCACGAGCTGGATGGATATGGACGCGACAAGCGGCATCACCTACGTCTACCGAGTCGTCGCGGTCGGTGCGGGCGTGTCGAGCGAGATGTCGCTGTCCGACGAGGGCAATCTGCGTCTCCCCGCGCCGGAAGGCGTCACGGCTACGAATGGCAGCCTTGTCGACAGGGTTGACATCGCGTGGAATGCCGTAGCAGGAGCAAGTTACTACCGTGTCTATCGCAGCACGGCGGCAAGCGGCTCGAAGACGCCAGTGAGCGGCTGGCAGACAGCGCTCAACTATTCCGACACGACCGCCGAGCCAGGCGTGACATACTGGTACTTCGTTGCCGCCGCGGCGGAAGAGACTGGGCTGAACGCGAGCGGATACAGCGCGGGCGCGGCTGGAAGCCGTACGGTTGGCGTGCCGACGGGCGTGTACGCGACGGACGGCACGTCGGCGACGGGCGTGATGGTATCGTGGAATGCGACGCCTGGTGCGAGCGGGTATACGGTCTACCGCAACACCGCGAACAATCCAGATGCGGCCGAGGTCGTCTCGTCCGTTTCGGCCGTCTCTTTCGAGGACACGACGGCCTTGCCGGGAACGCTCTACTTCTACTGGGTGGCGGCGACGAATGCGGTGTCCGAGAGCGCAAAGAGCGCCGTTGAGATGGGCTTCCGCGCAATTCCGGCGCCGGAGGGCGTTGCGGCAACGACCGTTTCGGGCGCAACAGCCGTGACGGTTTCGTGGCAGCCGGTCGAGGGCGCTGCATACTACAGGATCTACCGCGGCACGAAGAGCGGCGAGGACTTCGCGGTCGAGATTGACACCACTACGGAGACGAGCTATGCGGACTTGAGCGGCGCGGTCGGCAAGACGTACTACTACTCGGTGACGGCCGTCGGCGCGTCGAGCGAGAGCGGCTTCAGCGCGTTCGTCGCCGGCAAGCGGTAGTGTGTAAACCACGGACTTTCACGGACGGGCTTCGCGCGGCACGAGCGGTAGACATGAGAACCCGACCGGTAGGCACGAGAAGTAAAAGTGTTTGTTAGACTGTCAGACTCGCCTAATTTGCAACATGCAGATTAGGTGAGTTGTTGTTGCCCGCTGGCGGAGCGGGACGCTGCGTCTCCTTGTTTACGTGAAGGTGAAGATGTGGGCGGTTGACGCCAGGCGGTTTGTGCGTGAGTTCAAGAAGGAGTATGGAGACCAGATTGCAGACGCGCGGAAGGTGAAGACGGCGGGTGTTGGTCTGTGGTTTGCTACAGCGTTTCCAGCGACTTGGGATCGAGGAGAAACGGCACGATGCCGATGAAGGTGA
>DGVK01000102.1 GCA_002395905.1 Verrucomicrobia bacterium UBA4286
GAGGTTGCGGCGAATCAAGCCGCACGTTGACAAGGCAAGGCAATGCTAGCACTGCAAGGCTAGCAAGTAAGCAGCGAAAATCCGGGATAAGGGTGTTTCAACGGCCCTTTTCCCGCCGCCGAGGCGGGCGGAAGACGCGGCGGCGCGGTTGAAGTCCGCGCGCAAATAAGGTATAATCCACGCCGGAAAACAAAGGACTGTCATACATGAAGACAAAAAAGCATACAGCGCAAAAGCGCAGGAACGACCGGCTTCGCCCGATAGAGTTCGTGCACGGCTTCACAAAGCACGCCGCGGGAAGCGTGCTTGTCAAATGGGGCGACACGTGGGTTCTATGCACTGCAAGCGTGGAAGACAAGGTGCCGCCCTTCCTCAAGGACACCGGAAGAGGATGGGTCACCGCCGAATACTCGATGCTGCCGTCCTCCACCGGCGGAGGCCGCAAGGACCGCGACATAAAGAAGCTCAAGCAGGACGCCCGCTCCACCGAGATACAGCGTCTCATAGGGCGATCTCTGCGCGCGGCGGTCGACATGTCCAGACTTGGCGAACGCCAGATAACCATCGACTGCGACGTGCTCCAGGCAGACGGCGGGACGCGGTGCGCCTCGATCACCGGCGGAATGATCGCGCTGCAGGACGCCGTCGCGAAACTCGTAGCGGACGGCACCCTCCCCGAAAGCCCGATCATCCACCGCGTCGCGGCAGTCTCGGTAGGGGTGTGCGACGGGAAGCCGACGCTCGACCTCGACTATGTGCACGACTCTACGGCGGAGGTCGATCTCAACGTCGTGATGACGGACGACGGACGCTACGTAGAACTCCAGGGCACGGCGGAGCACAAGCCGTTCACCGAAGAATCGCTCGACGCTCTGCGCGCGCTGGCCCGCAAGGGGCTTAAGCGCATCTTCGCCCTTATGCAGCCGTAGCCCCGGCGGACGGCGAAGGAAATCGTCGGTAACTGTCAGTGCTTTCGCGCAAAGAGTACTGACAAAAAGGGACCCCGGCTATTGGCGCTCGAATCGCGCCAATCGTTCCGGCTCTTTTATTTTTGTCGAGTGCCAGACTTCTGCCGCCAGTGACTTGGGGATGTCCCGACAATGCGCGAGAAGGTGTCGGTGAAGTGCTGGTGGGAATTGAAACCAAGCCGCATCGCTATCTCGGATATGGCCAGCTCGGATTCGAGTAAAATCTCCTTCGCCCGCTGTATGCGGCATTCAATCTGGAACTTCACGGGAGGAAGACCTGTCCTTTTGCGCAAAAGATTTATGAAGTGCGTCTTTGAGAGGCCCGCCTTTTCGGCAAGTTCGGCGACTGTGTAGTTTTTCTCAGGGCTTTGACGGATCATGTCGGCAATTCTGGTTATGCAATCTGCGCGATTGTCGATTCTGCACTTTCCTTCGGACTGCTGAATTATTGTCGTCAGAATCGAAAGCAGCAGTTGCCTCATCATGAGAGACGTCCAGGCGGATTTCGGCAGATGCGACAAACGGTAGAGCCGGGAAAAAGATTTCGCGACAAGGGCTTCGCATTTGCCCGACGGCACCACCGGCGGCAGTTCGGTCAGTCGGCGCCATAAAACAGCCGACTCGCCTCGGGGCAGCCCAAGCAACGATTTGGCTTTAGCGCGCGACAGCATAAGGTAGTGCAAGACCAAACCAGAGGGGCTCGACATCAGGTGATGAGGAGAATTCGGCTGGTTTATGAAGAAGTCGCCAGGCATAAGCGGGTAGTCCTCGCCATATGCGTTAAGCGCCAGAGACTTCCGTTCACAAAAGCCAATCTCGAGAATTCCGGGGTGGATGTGCTCTTCGGTAGGGGCACGCATTTTCTGAAACCGCGAGTATCCAATAAGAATCAATCCATCCAGACCGTGTCGCGATGGATTTATGGCCTTTGCCTCTGGTGTGGCCGCGTACTCTGCCAAGATTCGCTTCATAGAGAGATGCACTGCCGTTCAGCAGGTGATTCTGCGGGTAGTATATCAAATCGTGTTTTATGGCGCAACGAGCAGAATTGAACAGGTCCCCCGATGGTTTCTATGGAGGGCAGGGTGGTCGACACTTGCTCTAGGGGCCTTTTGTTTTGCCTATATCACTTTGCGCCAATCGTTCCGGCATGGGTATACTTTACTGGCTAAGTTAAAAGTAGTGCCTAGTTGGCTTCGGCTTTCCACTTCGTAGCCATTATGCAGGGTTTCCCGCCAGTTGGTGGTTGCTGATAGTAAACTGTCAGTATCGAGCCATCATCCAATTCTACTGAGGCTGGATAGCCCAAATCATTATTCGTCGCACCAGAGAGCTTGATTTCGGCACCCCATGTGTGCCCACCATCGGATGAGATGGAGGCATACTCGCCGAATCCTCCTCGATCTTTTTTGCGTCGACCATACACTGCCAAGAGTCGACCATCTTTCAGCGTAAGCAGATGAGGCGGCAAACCTGAAAGGGAGGTTGCGGTAATCGGCTCCCATGTTTTTCCGCCATCTTTCGAGCGTGTCTGGCGCATCAGCACATCTTTTGCATAGTCGGCGCGTATTAGCGCATAGAGTTCGCCGTTGGGCAACTCTGCAACATGGGGCTCGTGGAACCAAAATTTCCGCTTATCGTTTTCGCCGGCCGCGTCAGCTATACCGTCGCAAAGCGTAGTCCAAGAAAGTCCGCCATCGACTGAACGCTCGACTGTAATTGTCGTGTGCTCCCAGTATTTCGGCGTGAACATCTGTTTTTCATTGTCGTCGAACCTCCGCCCAAACTGAAGCAGAGTGCCATCGGAGAGGACGATTGGACCGTGCGGTGTCTGTGAGCGGAGAGAGACTAGTTTTACTGGTTTTGTCCAGGTTTCGCCGCAGTCGGCAGACCATATCCCGTAGTTGCCGAAGTTCGCGCGTTTCTCAGCATCGCTCAAGGATCGGTCGAAATCCTGCCACTTTGCCTTATCGCATCCAGGCGGGGCATCTGTTGCGGAATCAATGTCGAAATATGTTCTGTAGGCGACGGAGTTGAACCATGTCACAAAGAGGCGTCCGTCTGGCAGTGCGACAATGCCAGCATCGCGATCGTCGAGTTTGGTCTTGCCGATTGTGAGTGGTGCGCTCCACGTCTCGCCGCCGTCCTTCGACTTGACCATTTGCACCTTTCCCCAAGGGCAGATGTGCGCTTCGCGGTCGCCGGAAAACACTGCGATAATGGAGCCGTCTGCCGCCATCGCGACAGACGGCCATGAGCATTGCCGACCGCTCTCCAGTGCAATCACTCGCGTCCACATGATTTCTGCTCCGTCTGCCGCCAATGCACCACACACAGCAACGACAGCGACAAGAGTCGCAAAAAGGCGATAGTCTCTCATATTGGGCACCTGCCGGTATCGTGTTATTTGATGGTTATAATCAGCCCGTTGCGCTTGTTGAGCGTAGAGTCAAGCAGTTCCTTGCACGACAATGCCCTGCGAGAAAGGCGGAATTCGTCAATCCAGCTTCCGTCGAAACCGTTGTTTCTCCAGCCATATGCGCTATTGACCTGCAAAGCGGCAGGGGTGTCGCTGACGTTAAGGGCATAGTCGAAGTCGATATTTGCCAAAGTGCCGACAACCTTGTGGTCGACATATGCCTTTGCCGTTAGAGCGCTGCGGTCGTATGAAACTGCGATGTGATGCCACTGATTGTCGCAAAAGCCGGGATACGAGCCTATCATCTCCGCTGCCGAGCTTCCTTTGCGAAGCATCATGAAGTCAAGGCTGTCGGAACCGCTTTTCTTCCATGCATACAGCAGACTGCCGTTCGCCAACGTCCTTCCAAGGTTCATCAGGAATTTATTGCCAGATGGCGCAGATGGCACTTTGGCAAAAAACTCAATCGTGAACGAACCGTTGAACACGGTATGCTCGTTGTTCACTATGTCATCCACAAGAAGAGACGCGGAATATCCGGCTGTACTGCCAGGCGTCAAATAAAGTGATGCAGTGTTCGTGACAGACATGTACGACCATGAACTTTCCGCAAACGTTGCACCGTAGAGTATTGCGCAAGGAAGCGCAGAGGCATCAACCGTAGGGGCTTTGCCATCCGATGTGCGCCAAGTGAACTTTGCCGTGACGCCATATCCGCTGGCGTTTACATCCGTCAGACCGCTTTCTGCGGCAAATCCGCTGAGATCGGAAAGAGAAACGTAGTCAAATGGAACGTAGCAGGCTGTATCAGCTGTGTCCACCGCAGGAACATAAGCCGTTTTGTGCAAGAATCCCGTTGTAGTCAATACGGAATCTGATATGCGAACTTCATCGATGAATCCCACATATTTGCGGTCGCCACGGCTGGGCATGCAGCCAATCGACAGCGGTTTTTCCGTGTCGTAAACAAGACCGCCCGCAATGGTGCGCGTTGCGACTTGCGCATAATCGAAGTATAGCGTCGCTGTTGTTGTAGAGCCATCGTAAGTCATAGCTACATGGTGCCATTTGCCATCATTGGCGCCAGCGTTATTATGGGCTAATGTGTAGGAGCCAGTATTGAAAAACTGACCGCTTACTGCGCCTTCCTTAGTCAACATGATTGCCCATGCCAGCCACTTTTCGTTCGGCATCACGACAAGAGCCTGATCTCCATTGGACTGGTTGTTTCCGACGGATGACTTGAAGAACAGTTCAACTGTGAACGATGAAAGTTCAAGTGCGGCATCATGCGCAACCGTCACTGCGCTTGCCGCGGAATAGTTGACGGTCGTCGAGGCGTGGTTGGCGTCATAGTTGGCGTTGTGAAAGAAGAATGCTTGTTCGTTTGCGTACTTCGCGGATGCGACAGAAACACCGACTCCGTTCGGAAAAGCGTTCGTCGAAAACGGGACGAAGCCAACCTCTGAATCAGAAAACGCACCATTTGTGTCCACCTGCTGGCATTTGCCGACAAGATGTCCTGGCTTGGCGGCGTTTTCAATGATTACCGAGGAACCAACCCTTCTGCCAATAGTCCCCTCGTTAAAGCGATACCACGCAATGGTTTCGCCTTTTGCATGCGGTACAAGCAGCATTGCTGCCGTGCAGACTGTCATTAGTGTTTTCATTTTCTTTGCCTCCTTGTTTTACCGTTGTGTGCAAAGTCAGTGCTCTTGCGAGGAACTTCTTATGTGCAGGGTTTCGCCAGTATCCTCAACTTCAAATAGCATCATGCGTTCGTCGGGGGAGTCGTTTGGACGGTGCAACGCAAGCATCAAGCGTCCGTCAAACGCACTGAAGATCATTCCGTGGCCGCCGTTCTCGCCGAAGAGAAGCGTATCTTTTGACCAAGGCCCGGACAGTTTGCCGTTCTCCGACTTGCGAATAAACACGCAGTAATCGCTTTTGCCGTTACGCGTCAATGTGTTGGACCAAATCATGTAGAGTGCGTCGTTTTTTTGTGAACGGTGGAAATACGGGCCATCGGTAATCACGCCAGCACCCGCCATCGCCTCGGTTGCACAGAACATGGTTGTTGGTTCGGCGGTGAATGATGCAAGATCCGGCGCGAGCGGTGCGCAACACATGCGCCCGTCTTTCGTCTGACACCATTCGTGACAGAAAACCATATACGGATGCCCATCTTCAACATAAAGCGTGCCATCGAGAGTCATCCACTCCTGCGGCGGGACGGGTCCATTCTTTACCGGGGCAAACGGACCAGTCGGTTTCTCCGATTTGAACACCCATGTTCCGCGCGGCTCTATGAACTTTTCCCGTCCCTCCGCGAGGGTTGCGACCGGATAGCTGCCTTTCTCCAGCGTGATTGTGACTAGAAGGTAGTATGTGCCATTGTGCTTGTGCACCTCCGGAGCCCAAATCTTTGTAACGGGCAGATCGTCGGAAACACGCATCACCTGCTGCTTTTCCGTCCAATTCTCCAAGTCCGTGCTTCTGCGCACGAATACACATTTGCCACCGCTCCACGGCTTCGATTCGTAAAGATAGTAAACTCCTTCATCAGGCAGGACAAACGGGTCGCGAATTTGAAACTCTGTTCTCGGCACGTTGGCATTGGGAATCGTTTTCTCCGCAAACATGGCCGTTGCCCCGTTCGCGCTTGTTGCCGCCATGGTGGGCAGGAGCGCCGCGAGAAGGAGTGACGATTTTGCCGCGAGAATCTTTTTCATGACGGGTTCCTTTCTGCGGCGTCATCCGATTTGCGCGAGGGTTGTCTCCAGTTCGCGAAGAAACGCGGCGCCTTCGTCCGACGGAACCGGGCGGCCGAACGGAGAACGCGCGAGGCCGCAATCGAAGCCGTGCAGCTTCATCGCCAACTTCCGGAACGAGAAGTTGCTGCTTCGGCTGAGCAGACCCACTATCCTGTTGGCGCCGTCCTGCACCGGAGAGGCTTCAACGAAACGCCCGGACTTCGCAAGGCCGCAGATTCTTGCGAACTTCTCGGGAATCACATTGTAGGTTGTGCCTATGCCGCCGGAGAACAGTCCATTCATGGAAAGCCCGCCAAGAAGATGCGGATCGTCTCCAACGAAAAACACAGCCTCTTTGTCCAGCATGCGCTTGAGTTCCTGCACGGACCAGAAATTGTGTCCCGTGTACTTGAGCCCCTTGAGGTTAGGAATGTCGAAGAATTTTCTTTCCCGCGCAGGATCGAGCTCCCGGTACCAGCAGTATATCATGAGCGGCAGCGATGTTGCGCTGGCGATTCGGCTGTAATGGAAGTAAGAGGCTTCGAAGTTCTGCCCGAAGACGAGAGGCCCAAGCGACGCAATCCAGTCTGCGCCGGCCTTTTCGGCATGTTTTGCGAGAGTCGCGGAGTCTTCGGTATACGTGCAGCCAACATGTACAATTACCTTTGCGCGTCCTGCGACTGCGCTTATCACGGACTCTGCGAGATACTTGCGCTCGTCGACCGACAGCAGCACATGCTCGCCCGTTCCTCCGCCGACGTAAAACCCCGAAATGCCTTTGCCGATCAGAAATTCGACCATCCGCCCGACAATATCTCCATTGATGGAACCATCCTTGCCGTATGGAGTGAATATCGGCGCTATCGCGCCCTCAAGACCCTTGAACTCTCGTCCCGAAAGGACGGGAAACGTGTTCGTACGCTCGGAGGCTGCTGCTGCGGACTGGGATGTCATCCCGCCCGCCGCGGCAACCGCCGCGCCGCTAATGAATTCTCGCCGGTTCATCGTCATAAAGCATCTTCCTGTTTCATCGCTGATGTGAATAGTTTAGCAAACATGCCGATTCATATCTTCCATAATATTGCGATTGTAATATATCTGCAAAAAGCGACGAAACCCTCTTTTGTGCCTCGCGCGGCTATCGCCAGAACCTCAAGGTCGTGGTGAACGGAGCGAAGTTCATGAGCGGCACAAACCACATGGTGGTTTTGAAGGACATCGAAGTGTACTCCTTGTGCGAGCATCACATGCTTCCGTTCTACGGCAAGTGCTCAAAAAGCAGAATTCCGAAATGACCACTTCGGCCGTTCTCGGTTCGTTCCGCACAGACGAAAAGGTTCGCCAGGAGTTTCTCTCGCTTATACGGTAAACGGTGCGCGTCAGGATGAAATGGGCTTTATACAATCTGCAGGTCGCTGTATTCTTCGCGCGGACAGTTCCATCTGTGTCTATCCATGGTTGGCGTCACCTGCAGGGCCGCCCCTTCCTCAAAGGCGGCGGGCCTTTTCTATGAGGCTCCATGCGGCGTTGACCTTCGACATCATGTCCGTCGCCTTCGACACCATCTCGTCCGGCAGGCCCTGCGCGCGGAGTGCGTCGGGGTGGTACTTCTTGGCCTTGGCGCGGTAGGCGCGCTTCACTTCGTCGTCACTGGCGTTCGGCGAGACGCCGAGAAGCGCGTACGCCTCGGCGAGGGAATCTCCAGAAGACGCGCCGCTTCGCCGCTCATCGGCGCCGTCTGTGCCGAGACGTTCGCGCGCCATCGTGTGGAACCAGTAGGCCGGAATAGACAGAGGCGTTGTTACGCGACGGAGAATCTCAAGCTCAGCCGAATTGACATGTCCGTCGGCACAGGCGATATCCCACAGGAGTTCGTAAAGGAATTCGCGAACCTCTATAGACGGCACGGCTCGCGCAAACTCACGGGCGTAATCGTCGATCGTATGAGTATCGTCCTTGGCCCGGCGGAACACGTCTATGGCGTATGCACGGGCCTGCTGTGAAAAGCCGAGCCGCGCGAACGCGCCCTCGACGGACGCTATCTCCTCGCGCGTGACGACTCCGTCGGCCTTGGCGACTTTGGCGAGCATCGCCGCCGCGCTGGCGCAGAAGACGAGCGAATCAGGCGAGGCGGAAGGCCTGCGCGCGGTTCTGTCGCGAGAGGTCCTGTAGCGAGAAGGATCATCCTTTCCAATGCCTTTCTCCACGAAGTCGCCGAGCGCCGCGCCGAAAAGCGCGCCGAGGGGTCCGCCGAAAAAGCCGCCCAACGCCCCGCCGATAGCCAGTCCTTTGAAACCCATAGCCGCCTCAACCACCGGTAGCGCCGCCGACGAAGCGGCTTATGCGCTTTGCCAGCGCGGGAAGTTCGGGGTCGCGTGCGCCGCATGTGGCGAACGCGGCGAATTCCCCGGCGTGCGATGTAATCCAGCCGAATGCGTCATCGTGGCCGCGAACGAGCTCGCACCGCGCGACCTTCGCCGCCAGCGCGTCGGAGTTTACAGAGCGGTCGGTCGTTCCGCCGGCGTCATAAACCGGCAGAAGAAGCAGCCTGTCCTGCGGACGGATCGTGGCGTTGAACATCGCGGCGAGCGCGTCCATCATCTTGCGCAGCGGCGCGTAGCCGTGAGGACGCCACACTACGCATATCCCGCCCTCGTATCGTTCGGCGAGGGTTGTCCACATCGCGCGTATCTTTTCCGGGTTGTGGGCGTAGTCGTCGAAGACGTTCGCGCCGTGGGGCTGGAGACGCCGTTCGACGCCCTTGAAGGTCATGAGCGCCGCGCGCGCGCGCGCCTCGTCGCAGCCGAGAGCTTTCGCCATCTCAAGCGCGAGAAAGGCGTTGTTGCGGTTGTGCCGGCCGAGCGCGGAGACGTCGGCCTCGCCGGTCGAAACGCGTCCGTCAACGACAGGGCCTTCGCAGTTCTTTATGAAGGCGTCAAAAACCTCGTCCATCTCCTCCTTGGAGTAGTGGTCGGCCGAGGCGTTGGTCACTATAGCGGCGTAAGGCGAAAACGCGACGAGAGACCTGTCGCTCTCGTCGACCTCGGCGACGGCGAATTCCCCGCGGCCGAAGCGCACGGCCCCTTCCCAGCCGGGAACGTTCGCGCCGTTGACGCAGAACGGGTCCAGCCCGCACTCCGCGAGGACATGGCCGAGCATGGCGGTAACCGTGGACTTCCCGCAGGTTCCAACAACGGCGACGAGCCTGCGGGATGCAAGAGTCCTGGCGAGCGCCTTCGCGCGGTGGGTCACAGGGATGCCGAGCGCCTTCGCGCGCAGAAGACCGGGGTTGTCTTCCTCGATGGCGGTAGAAACGATCACTTCGTCAGTCGCAGAGTCGACGCCGCTTCCATCGTCAGGGAAGCATTTGACGCCAAGCGAACGCAGAAAGGCGATGTTTGGGGTGGACAGGTTGCGGTCGGCGCCGGTCACCTCTTCGCCGAGGCGCACGAGCGCCGTGGCGAGAGCGCTCATGCCGACGCCGCCGATACCTATCAGATGCCGCTTCATGTGGCGCCGATCAGGTGTAGCGCAGAACCTCATCGACGGTTGTGTAGCCGTCGAGAATGGCCTGTATGCCGTGCTCGCGCATTGTGCGCATGCCGAGCTCGCGTGCTTTTTCGCGCAGGATTAGCGTCGGCGCACGGTTGTTTACAAGTTCGCGCAGAGGGTTCGACATGCGGAGGTATTCCACAACGGCCTTGCGGCCCTTGTAGCCGGTTCCATTGCACGTCTTGCAGCCTTTGCCGAAGTAGAACGGCCTGCCGCCGATCTGGTCGCGCGTAAGCTCTATGCGCTCGAGGGCCTCGTCGTCGGGCTCGTAGCCCACCTTGCACTCCTTGCAGCATGTTCTCACGAGTCGCTGGCCGAGCACGCCTTCGAGCGTGGAGGAGAGAAGATACGGCGCGACGTTCATATCGACGAAACGCGTCACCGCGCCTGCGGCGTCGTTCGTGTGCAGGGTCGAGAAGACGAAGTGGCCGGTAAGGGCGGCCTGGATGGCGATTTCGGCCGTCTCCAGATCGCGGATCTCGCCGATCATCATCACGTCGGGGTCCTGACGCAGAAACGCGCGCAGAACCTTCGCGAACGTGTTGCCGGCCTTCGGGTCGATAGGCACCTGGACGATTCCGTCAACATTGTATTCGACAGGCTCCTCGGCTGTGAGCAGCTTGGTGTCGATCTGGTTGATGCGGCGCAGGATGGAGTAGAGCGTCGTCGTCTTTCCCGAACCGGTAGGACCGGTGACGATGAATATGCCGTTGGGCTTCTCGATGTCGAGCGTTATCTGCTCGTAGACGTCTTCGGGGAGACCCACGTTCTCAAGGTCGAGCGAGGTCGCCGACTGGTCGAGAATACGCATTACGACCGACTCTCCATGGACCGTAGGCAGGCAGCTCACACGCAGGTCGACCGGCTTGCCGGCGACGGTGAGGGCGATTCGCCCGTCCTGCGGGATGCGCCGCTCGGAGATGTTGAGATTCGCGAGGATCTTGATACGCGAGATGATGGCTGGCGCCATCTTGACGTCCGGCGCCTTCATCTCGTAAAGCGCGCCGTCGACGCGGTAGCGAATCTTGAAATCGTGTTCGAAAGGCTCGATATGGATATCGGCCGCGCGGTCGACGACGCCCTGGTAGAGGACGAGGTTCACGAAGCGGATTATGGCCGATGAGTTGGCCGCCGACTCCATCGAGGCGATGTCGTTCGCGTTCGCGCCCGAAAGCCCCTCGTCGTCGCTCATGCCTTCGCCGAGCGACTTGATCATATCGGCGACGGACTCGTTCGCGTCCCCGTAGTACTGGGAGATGCGGTCCATCACGTCCTTCTCGCGCGCGAAGACGAACTTCACCTCCTTCGAGAGGGTGAAGAGCATTTCGTCGGAGATGCGCGGGTCGACGAGGTCGAACGTTGCGAGCGTCACCGACGATTCGTCGGCTGCGACAGGGAAGACGTTGTACATCCTGGCTGTCGAGGCGGGAATGGCCTCGGTGACCTCGGTCTCGATGGTCATCGCGCCAAGGTCGATGGCCTCGGTGTCCTGATAGGCGGCCATTGCCGCGAGAAGATCGTCTTCTGTCACGACCTCCTGGTCGATGACGAGCTGGCGGACAGGCTTGCCCTCCGTCTTGGCGATGTCCTGCATATCCTTTGCGGACTCGTCGTCGAGGTAGCCGTTCTGGACCAGAATCTGAAGTATAGGGTCGAGCATCGTTTACCGTCCCATTTCCTCTTTGAGCTTCTGCACGACGCTGTCGGGGTCCTGCGACTTGGTGATAAGCTCGTCGTACGCGATGAGGCCGGCCTTGTAGAGCTGGGTGAGATGGGCGTCGAGCGTCTGCATGCCGTACTTGGCGCCGGTCTGGAGGTCGCTCTTGATCATGTTGGTCTTGCCGTCGCGTATCCTTGAGCGGATGGCGTCGGTGGAGGTCATGATCTCGAACGCGGCGACGCGGCCGTGGACCTCGCCGTTGGCGTCGAGGCGCGGCAGAAGTATCTGCGAAATGACGGCCTGCAGACCCGCGGCGAGCTGGGTTCTCACCTGCTCCTGCTGGTTGGTCGGGAACGCGTCGATGATTCGGTCGACCGTCTCGGCGGCACCGGTCGTGTGAAGCGTGCCGAAGACTAGATGACCGGTCTCGGCGGCCGTCACAGCGGCGCCGATCGTCTCGATGTCGCGCATTTCACCGACAAGAATCACGTCCGGGTCCTGGCGCAGCGCGCGGCGGATAGCCTCCGCGAAGCTCGGCACGTCGTCACCTACCTCGCGCTGGGTTATGAGGGACTTCGCCGACTTGTGGTAGAACTCTATCGGGTCTTCGATCGTGATGATGTGCACGCTGCGCTCGCGGTTGATGACGTCGATCATCGAAGCAAGCGTCGTCGATTTACCCGAACCCGTCGGACCGGTCACGAGGATGAGCCCGCGCGGCTTGAAGAGAAGCTCCTTCACCACCGGCGGCAGACCGAGCTGCTCCATGGTGAGAAGCGTCGAGGGAATCTGGCGCAGCACGGCGCCGTAACGGCGGCGTTCCTTGAATATCGACACACGGAAACGCGTCGCCAGCTTCTTCTCATCGACCGTCTCCTGCTCCTCGGGCGAGCACAGGTCTCGGAACGCAAGCGCGAAGTCGGCGCCTCCGCTCTTCTCGACCTCGGCCATCTGCTCGTCGGTCGATATCTCGCGGCACAGCGCGAACGACT
The DNA here is from genome assembly GCA_002395905.1 of Verrucomicrobia bacterium UBA4286. GTDB lineage: Bacteria > Verrucomicrobiota > Kiritimatiellia > RFP12 > UBA1067 > UBA1067. The sequence goes on from DGVK01000102.1 coordinate 12,345, forward strand.
CCTCCTCGGTAAGCTCCTCGTCGGCGAGCGGCAGAAGCTCGCCGTTCACGCGCAGCTCCGGCGGCATGTAGGCGCGGACGTGCAGGTCGCTGCCTCCCTCGTCGATCATCGCTATCAGAAGCTCTTTCATCGTGACATCCATTTCATACCTCCCTAGTCTTTTCTGTTTGCCCGCCAGCGAATCAGTCCGCGTCGCCCATGGTCACGCGCAGAACCTCGGAAAGCGACGTCATGCCGCTGGCTACTTTGAGCATGCCGTCTTCGCGCAGGGTGCGCATGCCCATCTCGCGCGCCCTCTGTCTGAGGAGTGTCGCCGGGGCGTGGTCGAAAATGAGCCTTTCAATCGTGTCGTCGACCTTGAATATCTCGAACACTCCCTTGCGCCCCTTGTAACCGCTGCGTCCGCACTTGTCGCAGCCTGCACCGTGGTACATCTTCTCGGGTACGGTCGCCGAGAACTGGCCGAGCATCTTGAGCTCGCGCTCGCTCGGAGTGTAGGCCTCGCGGCAGTTCTCGCATATCGCGCGCACGAGACGCTGGGCCATCGCCGCGCGCAGGGCCGACGCGACGAGGAACGGCTTGCAGCCGATGTCGAGAAGTCGCGTAACCGCCGAAGGCGCGTCGTTGGTGTGAAGCGTGGAGAACACAAGGTGGCCGGTTAGGGCCGCCTCCATGGCGATGCCCGCGGTCTCCTCGTCACGGATCTCGCCGATCATCACGATATTCGGCGCCTGACGCAGAATCGAACGCAGCGCGGCCGAGAAGTCGAGGCCGACATCCTTGTTCACCTGCACCTGGTTGATGCCGCTCATCTGGTATTCGACAGGATCTTCCACCGTGATGAGCTTCTTGTCGGGCGTGTTGATCTGGCCGAGACAGGCGTAGAGCGTCGTCGTCTTTCCCGAACCGGTCGGGCCTGTAACGAGCACCACGCCATCGGGCAGCTTGATGAGACGCTCGAATGTCGCCTGGTCGTCGGCCAGGAAGCCCAGCTGGGGAAGACCGAGAGCGAGATTGGACTTGTCGAGAACACGCATGACGATCGATTCGCCGTGGTTCGTGGGGACAGAACTCACGCGGAGGTCGAGGTCCTTGCCGTTCACGGTTATCTGGATGCGGCCGTCCTGCGGGATGCGCTTCTCGGAGATCTTCATCTTCGACATGATCTTGATTCGCGAGATGATCGCCGACTGGAGCCTCTTGGGCGGCGAGTCCATCTTGCGCAGAGCGCCGTCGATACGGTACCTTACGCGGAACTCCTTCTCCATAGGCTCAAGGTGGATATCGGAAGCCTTCATCTTTATGCCGTTGGTGATGAGCATCGTAGCGAGCTTCACCACCGGCGCGTCGTCGCCCGTCGCATCCTCGTTGAGACCGGCGAACTCGTCGCGCGTCTGAACGTCGGCCGCTTCCTCGTTCTCGTAAAGCTTCGCCATCGCGGCCTGGACCTCGGCCTTGGGCGAGACTACCGCCTCGACGTCGCGCCCGTGCAGAACATACCGCAGAGAGTCGATCGCATCGTAGCCCATCGGATCCGAAAGCGCGACCGTGATCGAAAACTCGTCGGCCACGACCGGCACCACGCCGTACTTCTTCGCGATATCGGCGGGAATCTCCTTAACTATCTCCGGATTGATCGCGTCCGCGTTGACATGGCAGTACTTGAGACCGAACTGGTCGGCCACGGTGCCAAGCACCTCGTCCTCGCCAATGGTCCCGCCGGAGACGAGCACGTCGAGCGTGGTCTCGTTCTCCGCCTTCATCGACTTCGATGCCGCCTCGACCTGGTCACGGGTCAAGAACCCGCGCTCGATGAGCAGCTGAAGCACATATTCGTCGTTGCTAGTCATTGTTGTGGGAGTATTATAGCGCAATCCGCCGGGCAATGCAAGTAGCAGGCCGCCTTTACGCCGGCCGCGCGGCGCGGGCAAGCGCATCGACCAGATACGCCGTCGGCGGCGCGCCGCCCGGCATGGTGCACGCCGCTGAGCCAGCGGCGACGGCCCAGCGCGCCGCATCCGTATCATCCAGTCCTTCGCCGAAACGCCGCCAGCAGTACTCCGCGAGCAGCGTGTCGCCCGCCGCCGTCGTGTCCACAACCTCGACCTTCGGCGCGGCGGTGAAGCGCCCGTCGAACCACGCACCAGCGCCGCCGTCGGATATGATCACGTGTCCCGCCTTCGCACGCAGGAGATCAGTCGCCTTCTCGAACTCCGCCGCGGTCTCAGGGACGAACCCGACAAGGGCCTCGCACTCTTCGGCGTTGGGCTTTATGAGGTCCGGCCCGGCGTCAAGGGCTAGGCGCATCGCCTCGCCGCTCGCGTCGAGCACGACCTTGAGCCCCATCTCCTTGAGGCGTTTCACCGCATCGGCGTAGAACGATTTTCCGCAGCACGGCGGCAGGGAGCCGCTCACTACCGCAACGCCGCAGTCCGCCGCGCCCGACAGACAGTCGATCCCTTCGAGAGACCTGACCTGCGGGAACGCCGGCCTGTTCAACTTTACGGAGCCTCCCGGCCAGGTGAGCATCTCGTTGCGTCGCGTCGCGCCGGGAACCCTGGCAAACCTGTCTGCGATTGAATACTTCGCCATCTCGCGCGAGAATATGACGGCGTTGTCCTCGCCGAGAAGTCCGCCGCATACCGCGTCGGCGCCGCGAAGCGCAAGCCATCGCGCCACGTTCACAGCCTTGCCGCCGACGTTTACATCCTCGGCTACATCCTTGAATATCTCGCCCTCGCCCTTAGGCGCGGCGGGGAGTCGCACGGTCGCGTCCAGCGCGGGGCTCATACAGAGGCAAAAGAATTTGAAAGATTTCTTTTCCATTTCGGTATTCTCCTTAAAGGTTGAAGCCCGCGCCCGATACCGCAAACATCGCGCGGCACGTCTTGAACGACGGCGACGTGCACGTCTCGTCGGCCATCGCGCATCGCGGATGGAATGCGCACCCGACCGGCCAGTCCCATGGCGCAGGGACAGTCCCCGGGATGTCGGCGAGCGGCGCATCCTTCGGCGCGTCAAGGCGGGGGACGGCTGCGATAAGACCGCGGGTGTATGGGTGGCGCGGATGCGCCAGGACCTCGGCGACAGGGCCGCGCTCTACAATCTCGCCTGCGTACATGACGTTCATTAACTTCGAGTGCTCCGCGACGAGGCCGAGGTTGTGGGTTATGAAAAGAACTGCCATCCCTCTCTCGTCGGCTATTCTGTCCACGAGATCGAGAACCTCCTTCTGGGTCGTCACGTCGAGCGCGGTCGTCGGCTCGTCGGCGACTAGAAGGTCGGGGGCCGCTGCGAGGGCCATGGCGATCATTACGCGCTGCTGCTGTCCGCCCGAAAGCTGGCAGGGATATTTACGCGCCGTCTCGCGCGGCAGCCCGACCGACTCCAGCAGCGCGGCGACTTCCGCACGCTCCCCGGCGCGGACCGCCTCTTCGATCTGCGCTCCTGCGCGCATTACCGGGTTGAGCGACTGCATAGGATTCTGGAAGATGTAGGATATGCGCGGCGAGCCGGTTATGCGGCCCGATATGTCGGCGCGGTCGACGAGGCCGCCGATCGAGAGGGCCGAGAGGCTCTTCCCGCAGCCCGACTCCCCGACAAGCGCGACGCGGCCGTTCTCTGGTATCTCGAAAGATACGTCGCGCACAGGGACTGAAAGCCGTCCTTCCAGATGAAACGCCACTCTTAGATGTTCTACCTTGAGAAGCATTGCCCTGGCCTTTCTTTCAGCGGCGCTTCGCCACAGCCTTCTTCACGAGAACATACGCCACGGCTGCGACCAGCGCGCAGCCTATCACGAGGGGAAGATGGCGAGTCGCCATCTCCTTGCCGCGCATGACAAGATCGAAATATGTCATATCGCCTGACGAACGCCCGAGCATGAACCCGACCGCCGCGAGGATGGCGGCCCATATTCCCGCGCCGAGCGCGGTGAAGAAGGCGAACGTCCCGAGCGGCATGCGGGATATTCCGGCGGGGATCGATATAAGCTGTCGTATCACCGGCACAAGGCGGCACACGAATGTTGTCGCTGCACCATAGCGGTTGAATACTTCGCACGCACGCTCGAGCGGCTCCTTCTTCACGAAGAACCACTTCCCGTATTTCTCCAGGAACGGCTTGCCGACAAGAAGCGCGATATAGTAGTTGGCGAAAGCTCCCGCGAGAGAGCCGAGAATGCCGGCGCCGATTGCGATCGACAGGCTGGCGACAGTCCCGCCGCCTAGTTCGCCGCGCGCGGCGAGGAAGCCGGCCGGTATCATCACAACCTCGCTGGGAAACGGTATGAAGCTCGACTCTACGGCCATGAACACAAAGACGAATAGATACCCCCACGTCGGGGCGAGCGCGGCGATTGCGTCAAGATGGGATGCGATGGTCTCTAGCATATCTGGAAATCCTTGAACTTTGCGCGGTCGTAAGGTCTTGGCACGCTCGCCCGGACAGAACCGATCCTCACCATAACATCGCCCTCCAGTCTGTCGCAGCGCGAGTAGGCGCACACAAGCTCCGTCGCTCGGTGCAGATCGTCGTCGCTGCGCACGGCCGGCAGAAGCGCCGTCGGGCCGGGGCAGTTCACAGGCGCGACGACAGTTCCGAGCCCCTCCGTCTCGCCGGCCTCCTTGAGCACGGCGTTTTCGTTTCTGTCGCGCCCGAGAAGAACGCCCGTCCCGTCCGGCAGACGAAACCGCCGCGCGACAAGAAGCAGTTCGACAAGTCTGCGGTTGCGCAGGCCCTCGTGCTCCATGAGATCGCGAAGCTTGCGCCCGAAGCCGTCCTCGGTAAGTTTGCATCCGCCGGCCGGCGACGGATATTCCGTTATGCCGAACTCCGCTGCAAGCTCCATCTGGCGCGCACGGCTGCGGCCTGATATGTCGAGGAGTTTTTCGCGGTCGAGAAGCCCCTGCGTCTCTGGAATTGTCGGCTCGAGGAGCTTTGCGCTCAGCGGCCGCACAAGGCGGCCTTTCAGCCCGGACGATTTCTCGACGACGCCTAGCGACTGCCTGTTCTGGCTCATCGGCCGCTGGCCCATGACTTCGCCGGTCGACACAAAATCATAGCCAAGCTTCTCCATAAGCCCGCCTGCGCGGCGAATCATCGTCGCGTGGCAGTCTATACATGGGTTCATCGCGCCGCCGAAACCGTGCGGAGGATTTTCAACAAGCGATATCTCGTCGTCGGTGAAGTCGACGAGATGAAGCTTTATGCCGAGCGCGGCGGCCGCTTTCTTCGCTGCGTCGGCCGCAAAGAACGGCGTCACAAAGCAGACACCCTCCACATCTGCGCCTGCACGCTGCAGAACACGTACGGCCAGCTGGCTGTCGAGCCCGCCGCTAAGAAGACTGAGTCCTCTGCATCCCATGGCGGCCGCCCGTCAGTTCTTGAGACTTGCGCCGGTCGAAGCGTTGCCGACGAAGTGCGAATAGCGTTCGAGCCAGCCGCCCTTCACGCGCGGAGACCACGGCTTCGCGGCTTTCGCGCGCGCAGCGATCTCCTTCTTCGTAAGTTTGGCGTTTATGCTGCGGGCGGGGATGTCGATCGTTATCTCGTCGCCGTCCTTGAGAAGTCCGATAAGTCCGCCCTCGGCGGCTTCGGGCGAGACATGCCCCACGCATGCGCCGTGCGTCGCGCCGGAGAAGCGTCCGTCGGTTATGAGGGCGACGCTTTCGCCCAGCCCCTGGCCGATGATGTAGCTCGTCGGGGCGAGCATCTCCTGCATACCGGGGCCGCCCTTGGGCCCTTCGTAGCGGATGACTACTACATGGCCGGGCTTCACCTTGCCGCCGAGAATCCCGGCGCACGCCTCTTCCTGCGAGTTGAAGCATATCGCCCTGCCCGTGAACTTCATCATCGACGGCGCGACACCGCCTTTCTTGACGACAGAACCCTTTTCGGCCAGGTTGCCCCATAGGACCGCAAGCCCGCCGTCCTTCGAGTAGGCGTTCGCTATCGGGCGTATCACATCGTCGTCGGTGATCTTCGCGGCCTTGATCTGCTGGCCGAGCGTCCTGCCGCTAACAGTCGGGCAGGACGGCTTGAGATATCTGCCGACGGCGGCGACGCGCTTCAGCACACCCATGATTCCGCCGGAGCGATCGACATCTACGACGTGATAGTGTCCGGACGGCGCGACCTTGCAGATGTAGGGCGTCGCGGCGGAAATCTCGTTCATGCGCTCAAGCGAATAGTCGACGCCCGCTTCGCGCGCGATGGCGAGAGTGTGCAGGACGGTGTTTGTCGAGCCGCCCATGGCCATGTCGAGCGTGAGCGCGTTGTCGAGCGAGTCGCGCGTCACGAGCTCGCGCGGCAGAGGACCGCCCTTCTTAGCCATCGCGACGATGCGCTTCGCGGCCGCGCGGTAGAGATCCTGGCGGCGCGGGTCGGTGGCGAGAATCGTTCCGTTGCCAGGCAGCGCGAGACCGAGCGCCTCGTAAAGGCAGTTCATCGAGTTGGCTGTGAACATTCCAGAGCAGCTCCCGCAACCGGGGCAGCTCGTCTCTTCGACCTTCTCAAGCTCCCTGGCGGATATCTTGCCGACGCTCTCCGCGCCTACCGCCTCGAAGACCGAGTTGAGGTCTGTATCCCTGCCCGTGACGGGATGTCTGCCGGGCGCCATCGGTCCGCCGGAGGCGAAGATCGTCGGTATGTTCACCCGCAAAGCGCCTATCAGCATGCCCGGCACTATCTTGTCGCAGTTGGGCACGCATATGAGAGCGTCGAAGCAGTGCGCGCGCGCCACCGTCTCCACCGAGTCGGCTATGAGCTCGCGAGAAGGCAGCGAATACTTCATGCCCGCATGGCCCATGGCGATTCCGTCGCATACTGCGATGGTGTTGAACTCCATCGCGACGCCGCCGGCCTCTTCGATGCACTTCTTGAGGAAGGCTCCTACATAGTTGAGGTGGCAGTGGCCCGGCACGAAACTCTCGTAGGAGTTGCAGATGCCTATGAACGGCTTCTTCATGTCGGCGCGCTTCATTCCCGTCGCGAACAGGAGCGACCTGTGGGGAGCGCGTTCCTTGCCTTTCTTTACCTGGTCGGATGTCATGGCTTTGCCTTTCCTTTGATTGTCAGAAGTCGCTGGAGTCGCACACGAGCGAGTCCATGATGTAGTCCTTGCGCTCGGGGGTGTTGGGCCCCATGTAGAATTTAATCGTCTTCTCCACGTCGATGTCGTCCGAGCATGTCACCGGAGTCAGTCGCATCTCCGGCCCGATGAAGTCCTTGAACTCTTTGGCGTTCAGCTCGCCCAGCCCTTTGAAGCGCGTTATCTCGCAGCCCCGCCCGCACTTCTTTATCGCGGCCTCGCGCTCGGCGTCGGAGAAACAGTAGTACTGCTCCTTTTTGTTCCTGACTCGGAAGAGCGGCGTCTCCAGGATGTACACGCGCCCGTCGGTCACGAGCTGACGGTAGAAGCGCATGAAGAAGGTCGTAAGGAGCATCCGTATGTGGAGCCCGTCCACATCGGCGTCTGTCGCGAAGATTATCTTGCCGTAGCGCAGATGGTCAAGAGAGTCCTCGATGTCAAGCGTCTTTATGAGGTTGAAGAACTCCTCGTTCTTGTAAAGGACGTCCTTCGCGAGTCCGCACGTGTTGAGGCACTTGCCGCGCAGGAAGAACACGGCCTGCTTCATCGCGTCGCGCGCGTTGCCGAGAGTGCCGCCGGCCGACTTGCCCTCGGTGAGGAATATCATCGTGTCGTCGCCCTCGGGCTTGCCGGTCTTCTTGTCGATCTTGTCGAGTTTGAGATGGTTCTTGCAGTCCTTCAACTGCGGCACGCGAACCGACACGGCCTGTGTCCGCTCCCTCGCCTGCTTCTTGATCGTGTTGAGCTGCGAGCGTATCTTGCCAGTCTCCTCAATCTTGGAGATCAGCTTCTCCGTCTCGGACGGCGCCCTGTGCAGCTCGGCGTCGATCGCCTTCTTCATCTCGGCTACGAGGTCGGCGCGGATGTCGTTCATGACGAACTTGATCTTCGTCTGTCCCTCAAAGACCGGGTTCATTATTCGCAGGGACACCGCGCCTATCAAGCCGTCGCGGATGTCGTCGCCGTCGAACTTCTTCTTGGAGTCGTAGTCGTTGAGCGCCTTGGTGAGGGCCTCTTTGAAGGCTGTGAGATGCGTGCCGCCGTCGGTGGTGTACTGTCCGTTGACGAACGAATGATACTCCTCTCCGAAGCGGTTGGTGTGGGTGAAGATTATTTCGATGTTCTTCGTCTTCACGTGGAACGGAGCATAGAGCTTCTCGAACTGTGCCTCGTCGGCTATAAGGTCCGCCAGACCGTGCTCGGAGCATATGGGCTGGCCGTTGAGATTTATCGTAAGCCCCGCGTTGACGTAGCAGTACATCTTCATGCGCCGCACGACGTGCTCCTCGCGCACCTTGAAACTCTTAAGGACCTTGACATCAGGCTTGTAGCGTATGTATGTGCCGTTCGGCTCTCTGGTCTTGCACGTGCCGCGCTTCTTCGACTGCAGGCGTCCTTCCTTGAAGAACGCCTCCGAGTACTGTCCGTCGCGGAACGATCTCACCTCGAAGAATTCAGAGAGCGCGTTTACGGCCTTCGTGCCGACGCCGTTCATGCCCGCGGAGAACTGGAAGCTGTCGGAGTCGAACTTGCCGCCGGTGTTCATCTGCGAAACACAGTCCACGACCTTCTCCAGCGGAATGCCGCGCCCGTAGTCGCGAACGCTCGTCTCGCCGGTATCGTAGTTCACCGTGACGTCTATCTTCTTGCCGCACCCCATCACAAACTCGTCGACAGAGTTGTCGACAACCTCCTTCATGAGGATGTAGATGCAGTCATGGTACATCGCCCCCGTCCCGGGTTCGCCGACATACATTCCCGGACGCGTCCTGATGTGCGTCACCGGATCGAGAGTCTTGATGCTCTCGGCGCTGTAATCGTTCTTTGCCATACTTTCGAAATATTATACCAAATTCGTCAGCGCAGGTTTTCCAGAAGTTCAACCGCCACAGCCGTGACATCGTTGGTGCCGACAAGCCAGCGGCCGTCGGCCCGTTGGGAAGAGACGAGTCTTACAGCGAGCTCCGTCGCAGAAAGGCGGTTCGTCCCCGCCAGAAGCCGCACAGCCTCATCGCGCGCGACGGCGCCTGGCGCGGCGTTGGTCGGCGCCGCGCCAAGGGCATGGAACACCTCGTTCTCGACGCTCGGCTCGAGAACGTCTTCGTCGGCAAGGGGCTGCGCCGTCATGAAGGTCGCGCCGGCCACGGCCGCGAACACGAGCTTCAGCGGCATGAAAGCCCCGTCCTCTCGTCGCAGCCGAGAGCGATGTTCATGTTCTGTATCGCCGCGCCGGAAGCTCCCTTGCCGAGGTTGTCGAAACGCGCTACGAGTATCACGCGCTCGCCGCAGCCGCACACCGACACCTCCATCGCATCGCTGCCGGACAGCCTTGCGGACGACAGGAAGCCTCCTTCGTCCGACGCCGGATCTTCCGCGAAAGACACCATCCCCTCCACGCCGTAGCTCTCACGGTAGCAGTCTTTCACCGCCTCGACATCACGGTCGAAAAGGAACACCGTCACCTCCATCCCGCTGTAGTGCGGGACGACCACAGGCGAAAAGCACGGCGCGTTCGCTAGACCGCACACCTTCACCATCTCCGGCAGGTGCTTGTGGACCTGGCCGAGCGCATACTGGCGGCCGCCCCGGAAAAGCCCCGCCTTCTCCACATCGGCGCCGCCCGCGGTCTCTTCATACTCGGCGATCATCTTTTTGCCGCCTCCGGAATAGCCAGTGAGCGAGAACGCCGAAAGTTTTTCATCCCTCGCGATTATCCCCGCGCGAACGAGCGGCTCGACAAGCGCGATGAAGCCGGACGCATGACATCCCGGGTTGGCGATGCGCTTCGCCTCCGCTATGCGCGCGCGCCGCCCGGCGAGTTCTGGGAAACCGTATTCCCAACCGTCCGCAGTGCGGTGCGCTGTCGAAGTGTCGATGACTACTGTATCCTGATTCTCCACAAGCGCGGCCGATTCAACGGCCGCAGCGTCCGGCAGGCAGAGAAACGCGACGTCGGCCGCGTTGAGCGCGTCGCGCCTCGCGGCGACGTCCTTCCGCAGTTCGTCGGGAAGGACGACGAGTTCAAGGTCGCCCCGCGCCTGCAGGCGCTCGCGAATCCTCAAACCCGTCGTTCCCGCGCTGCCGTCTATAAAGACCTTCTTCACTCCCACTCGATCGTCGCCGGAGGTTTCGGGGTGATGTCCCAGACGACGCGGTTGGCGCCCTTCACCTTCGTCGCGATCTTCTCGGCGACCATGGTGACGAACTTGAACGGCAGCTCCACGATGCCCGCCTTCACGAACTGCTGCGTCGAGACCGCGCGGATGCCGATGACATAACCGAACGTCCTCGCGCCGTTCTTCACGCCGACGCTCTTGACGTTCGTCATGATGGCGAAGAACTGCTGGGCCTTCTTGTCGAGACCGGCCTTGTGCATCTCGTCGCGGAAGATGAAGTCGGCCTGGCGCAGAATGTCGAGCTTCTCCTTCGTGAGCTCGCCGATGCAGCGCACCGCAAGCCCCGGGCCGGGGAAAGGCTGGCGCATGACCATCTCCTCGGGGATGCCGAGAAGCTTGCCGACCTTGCGTACCTCGTCCTTGTAGAGATACTTGACAGGCTCGACAAGCCCCTTGAAGATGATGTCCTTGGGAAGCCCGCCGACGTTATGGTGGGCCTTGACAGCCTTGTGCCCGCCGACGCCCGATTCGATTATGTCGGGATAGATCGTACCCTGGCCGAGGAAGTCGATGTCGCCGAACTTCTTCTTTAGGTCGCGCGCGACGTCGGCGAAGACCTTGATGAATTCGCCGCCGATGCACTTGCGCTTGAGCTCGGGGTCGGTGATGCCTTTGGCTTTGTCGAGGAAGCGCTTCTCGGCGTCGATCTGGATGAGGTTGATGCCGAACTTGCCCTTGAACACCTTCTTGACCTCTTTCGCCTCGTTGAGACGCATGCAGCCGTGGTCTACGAACACGCACACGAGCTGCTTGCCGATCGCCTTGTGCAGCAGAACCGCGCACACGGAGCTGTCGACTCCGCCGGACATTGCCAGCAGCACCTTCTTGTCGCCAACCTGTTCGCGGATGGCCTTGATTTCGCTCTCGATGTACTTCTTCGCGTTGAAGGTCTTGCCGACCTTGGCGAAACGTTCCTTTTCTGCCTGATTCACTGTGGAATCCTTTCTGGTGGTTTGTGTTCGGTGTATTATACCAAAAAAACGCCGCGGCGGGTGGAAGCGTCAGCACAGCCTGTCGCCCCAGAGCGGGACGACCGCCGCATAGCCGGCCTCGGCGAGCTTTGTCTTCGCAGCCTCGCCGTCGGCCCACGTCCAGCGCGCGCGGCCTTTCGGATGGCCCAGCTCGTTGAGGTGGGCGACGACCGTAAGCTTCGGGTTGACCGCCCGCGCCCCGTCGACCGGCTGCATTCCGCAGCGAGGATGCACCAGCCACAGATCGGGGTTCGGAGAAACGGGCTTGAGCTTTGCCGCGTTCGAGCAGTCGCCCGAATGGTAGATCGTGAAACCGCCGCACGTCATCTCGAACACGGTGGTGTAGTCGACGAGATATGAGTTGTGGTCGGTGTAAGATGTCCTCACGGTCACATCCCCGAATTCGAACGTCTTCTCGGCGCGCGTGTAGCCGCCGGGATGTCGCTTTGCGAAATGCGCCCCGTAGTTGTCCTTGAAGTTGGAGACGACCGTCTTCTTCTGCACGCCGTCCATCGCATGATAGAAGCGGTCGGTGTAGTGGTCGCCGTGGTTGTGGGTTATGAGCGCGAAGTCCAGAAGCGGCGCCAGCTCCTCCGCGCGTCGGTGCTGCAGGTCGACGGAGAAGAGCGACCGGGGCGTTTTCACAATTATGCCCATGTTGTAGACGAGCCACACCGCCGGGCGGTCCGTCACTTCGGTCGCCTTGATCTCGGCGACGACCTTGTCAAACGCGTCCTCGTAGCGCTGAAGCGCCGGCAGACGCGCCCGCACACGCGCCCCGGTCGCGGCATCCAGCGAACTCCCCGCCTTGTAATACGGCGACCAGTCGGCCGGCGTTATATCATCGATCTCACGCTGGAACGCAGCGCGAAAGTCCATGCTGTCGACGCCCGCGCCCTCGTCCGCCAGACCGCGCCGCACAGCCGCGGTCGCGCCAAGCGCCGCTGCACCCTTTAAGAACTGCATCCTCGTCATTTCCACTCAATCCCTTCTTGATGTAAACTCGGCTCATATTATACCATACGCAGCGAAAGCACGCTGGCGGTTTTTGAAAGTCACAGTATGCGCGCGAGAAGTCCCCGCGCGAGCTCCTTGAGAACAGTCGCATCTCCCGAAAGCCCCTCAAGCGCCGCCAGTGCATCATCAGTTCTGGCTTTGGCCCGCGACCTCGCCACGTCTCGCCCGAACACGGAGTCGCCATCGAAGAAATCATCCTCATACTGGAACGCCAGCCCGAGATTGAACGCGTACCGCCTGAGCGCCTCGACCTCCCCGGGCGAGCCGCCGCCGCCGACCGCGCCCATCACAGCCGCCGCCACGAACAGGTCGGAAGTCTTTCTGGCATACATGCGCTCGACAGCCTCCACGGTCTTTTCCCTGCCGTCGATATCCTCCACCTGTCCTTGAACGACCCCTAACGCTTTATCGGCAAGTTCCGCGACGATCTGCGCCGTCCCTCGCGGCTGACGTGCCGCCGCCGCAAAAGCCAGCGCCTGCAGCGCGTCGCCGACAAGAATCGCATTCGCCTCGCCGAACTTCTTCCACACTGCAGGGCGTCCGCGCCGGACAGTGTCATTGTCCATGGACGGCAGGTCGTCATGAACAAGCGTGTAGTTGTGAAGCAGTTCTATCGCCGCCGCCGCATACCGCACATCCTCCGCCCCCGCGCCTACCGCAATCGCGCTCGCCATGCAGACAACCGGGCGGATGCGCTTCCCGCCAGACCCTACAGCATACCTAACCGCCTCGGCGAGAACCGCATCGCCCTCGCCCCCCTTGGGCATAACCTCGTCAAGCGCGGACTCTGCAATCGCCTTGAAGCCTTCCAGCCGCGCCTTGCATTCCGCCGAAATATCCTCTTTATCACCTGCTTCCATAGGCGGTATTATACCAAAAAAGAGGAGGCCGCGTCGTTGGACGCGGCCTCGTTCGCCTCTGTCAGATCGTATCAGGAAGACTGATGTTCTGTGGAGGTGTCGGTCATATGTTTCCCGTCCTTTCGGGCGGGTTTCACCATTTCCCCACTTCGCCTGGCGGCGAGGGGGATGTCTCCTTAGAAAGGAGG
>DGVK01000225.1:0-152 GCA_002395905.1 Verrucomicrobia bacterium UBA4286
TGTCCACGCCGACGCCTTCGTCCTCGGTCTTGACGACAGCTATCTTCGCCCCCATCCATAGAGCGCGCAGCTGCTCCAGCTTTTCGGTCTTCTCAAGTTCGCACGGCGGCTCGGCGACATAGCGCCGCAGGAACGCGCCGCGGTAGGCGTAG
>DGVK01000225.1:200-3365 GCA_002395905.1 Verrucomicrobia bacterium UBA4286
GGTAGGCGTAGATCCCGAGGTGGCGCACGTAAAGCCCGCTCGAAAGATCGGCCTCATGGTCGCGGTCGCAGGGTATCGGCGAACGGGAGAAATAGAGCGCGCCGCCGTCTCTGTCGAGCACGACCTTCACAACCGTCTTCGCCGCGAGGTCGGCAGGCGTCTTGATCGGGGTGACGGCGGTGGCCATCGACCAGCGGGCGTCGGTCTTGAGCTTCGCGACCAGCGCGTCGATAAGGGCGGGGTCGATAAGCGGCTCGTCGCCCTGGATGTTGACGAGAATGTCGTCGTCGTCGAAACCGCCCGCCGCGCACGCGATGCGGTCGGTGCCGCTCGGAAGCTCGGAGGGCGTCATCACGGCCCGCCCGCCATGCGCCGCGACAGCGGCGGCGATTCTCTCGTCGTCGGTCGCCACAAGAACCTCGTCGAGGCTCGAAGCCCTGCCGGCCGCCTCGACCACCCAGGCGACAAGCGGCTTCCCGGCGAGCATCGCGAGGGGTTTTCCCGGAAAGCGGCTCGATCCGAACCGGCTGGGGATGATACCATACGTTTTCATTGTCAGTCCAATCCTTCTATATGAATGTCGTCGTCTGCGCCGGCTTCGTCCTGAACGGGCGCGGCGGCGTGCTCTTCCAGAAGCGCGACCTTCTGGAAGAATATCCTTTTGAGCACCGCGAGTCGCCGTTCCTGGCGTTCCAGCGACCACAGAAGAAACCTCCACTTGCGGGCAAAGCCGAAACTCGCCGGCAGGTGCGGGGAGAAATCCTCGAACTTGTCGCGCATGACCGAAAGCCGCCACGCCATCGCATGCGTCCTGAACTCGAAGCCGCCGAAGAACCTGTCCGCCAGCTCCTTCATCGTCACATGGTGGCGGCTCTGGTAGGACTTGAGGGCATGGGCGTAGAAGCCCATATAGAAGTTGGCCAGCGCCGACAGGTTCTCGTCGTCGTACGAAAGCGACGGCCAGCCGAAGCTCCCTCTCACCGAGCAGGTCGACACGCTTTTCGGGACGATCCTCTGGTGGATTATGTCGTACTCGAAATCGTATATCTCCTTCCCCACGCCGTAAAGAGGGCTGCCGGTCGCGGCGTCGTACTTCTTCATCGCCATGTTCTGCGCCGCGGCGTCGCCCATGAGCGAGGCGAGCCCGAGCACGAACTCCTTCTCCTCGACCGTCGAATCGTCCACGTTGCAGAAGTAGTTGGCTGGTATGGAGTCCAGCGGCTCCCCCTTGCACCGCGAGCGGATGTAGAAATCGAACGGTCTGCGCCCCTTGTGGGCGCGGCGCCGCAGAAGCTTGTACGAGTCGCTGAGACTCACGCCGAGCGCCTTGAGCGCCCCGACGCGCGCGAGCATGTACGCGCCGTAGAACCTGCGCGAGCTGGAAAGGCGCTTTTCCACAAGGCTCATCTCGATCGGGCTGCGGTTGGTCTTGTAGACGATTTCACGCGTCGCGCCGCGCCCGAGCGGCAAGTTCTCGCCCTCCTGGTAGAGCTCGTAGACGTTGGCATACTCGACTATCTCGTCTTTGGACATCAGCCCGCGCAGATTGGAGAGCAGAACCTCGCTGCGGTCGTCGGCGCCGGGATGCATGACAGGCCGCCCGTCTATGAAAGTCGCGCCGGGCAGAGCGGTGCGCCGGTCGTCGAAACTCGGCGTGGAGCCTTCGCCCATCACGGAATATATCTCGCCGGTGATGTGCATGTAAAGGGTCTCGACGAACGTCTTCGTAGTTTCGTCGGCAAGCTCCGGGCTCGTGAGCAGCGATTCGTACAGGGCGACGATCTCGCCTGTGCGACGCACCAGCGCGGCGTCGTCCACCAGCCCGAGCGTGAGAGACTCCATCAGCTTTTCTATCTCGGGTATGAGCCTCTCCAGCGACACCCCCCGCCGCAGGCCGAAGAACTCGATCTCGTGGTGGCCCCTGAATTTCGGCGCGCGCGTGAAGGAATAGCGGTTCCCCTCGTAGACCGACACCAGCTCCTTCAGGCCGCGCTCGAACTCCGCGCGGTCGGTCGAGGCCAGCGCCGCGAAGTCGCGAAAGTCCTTGAAGGCGAGGAAATGCACGCCGCGCGTCGAATGGTAGTAGCTCAATTTTGACGCTATGCGCTTCCGCGAAGCGGCCAGCGCGACGCGCATCGCGCTCTCGGTCCAGACGAGCGGCTTCACGCGCCACTCCTGCCCGAGCGCACGGTAGTGCTCCAGCGTGATTTCGTTGCGGTCGCCCATCACGACATCCGCCATGGAAAAACCCGCAGGCCCCCGCAGCCATTCATCCGCCGCGCAGAGCGCCTTCGACGACACATCGCGCTGGGACGTTTCGATGCGGCCGTCAACGATGTTGCAGCATAGGATGTCGTGCACAAGCACGTCGCCGCGCCTCGACACCGGAATGTGGGAAAGCTTCCAGAATCGCCCGTCTAGAAGAGGCATCGCCGCGACGGAATGATTCCCCGTGGTCATCGTAAGGACCCACCCGCGGCCGTGACGCGCGAGCGCGCCCTTCTTCACCACAAGGACGCTCGGCCTCTCGTCGAGCCGCTTGATGACGCCCTCTTCGAATATGAAAGTGTCGTCGCCTACGTCCCACGCGCGGAATTGCCGTTCACGCCCCATGGCGAGCGTCTTCACGGCGTTCCGCCTTGGTGCGCCGGTCTTTCGGACTCGCGCGTAGAACTGTCGGATGGCGGACTTCATGACTCACCGTGTCCGCAATGACATTCGTGGCCGTGGCCGTGATCGTGGTCGTGATCGTGGCCGCAATGACACTCGTGGCCGTGGCCGGCGAGCCGCCGCTCGCGGGCGATAAGCTCCTCGGCCAGCGCCCCCGTGGCGTCGAGATTCGCTTCGTCGGCGGCGGCGAGAAGGTTTTCAAGTGCAGGCGCCACATACCTGCCGAACTGCGGCTGGCCGACGCTCGCAAGCCGTCCGAACGCGCCAAGGCACTGCACAAGCCTCTGGACCCCCGCGAACGGGAGAATCGCCGTCACCCCTTCGCGGCTGCACTTCCTGGCGTAGAGCTTCGCAAGCGCGCGCCGTTCGCCTTCCGACAGCGCCTTGACATACGGGTCGTAGACGAGCGAGGCGAGGTCGTAGACGGCAGGCCCGAGACGCATCCCCTGGAAATCGATGAACACCGGCTCGCCGTCCTTCCACAGGACGTTCGTC
>DGVK01000011.1:0-4083 GCA_002395905.1 Verrucomicrobia bacterium UBA4286
AGGCGCGTCCGACGAGCAAGGAGATCCTCACGGCCCGCATGTGCGACCGTCCGATCCGTCCGCTCTTCCCCGACGGCTACTACAACGACGTCCAGGTCAACTCGACGCTCATCCAGAGCGACGGCACGCGCGAGGCCGACTTTCTCGCCGTGAACGCGTCGTCCGCGGCGCTCCACATCTCCGAGATCCCGTTCATGGGGCCGATCGGCTGCGTGCGCATCGGCCGTATCGACGGGCAGTGGGTCATCAACCCGACCCATGAGCAGAAGGCCAAGAGCGACATCGATCTCCTCTACGCCGGCATCCGCGGCAAGTTCCTCATGATGGAGGGTTCTGCGTCCGAGATAAGCGACGAGGACTTCATCGCGGCCTTGAAGCGCGCTCATGAAGAGGTGGAGAAGATCATCGACCTTCAGATCGAGATGCGCCGCGCCCTCGGCAAACCCGACAAGGTCATCGTCGACGTGCCGCAGCCTGCGGACAAGATGGACTTCATGCGCAAGGAGGGCGGCGAGGCTCTCGCGGCCGCGCTTCTCATCAAGGGCAAGCTCGAACGCCAGGGCAAGGTCTCCGCGATCAAGGAGGATCTGCTCAAGAAGGTGGCCGAGAAGTGGCCCGAGGTCGACGCGGTAGGCTTCGTGCATCTCTTCGACGCGCTCGAAATCGAGACCGTCCGCAAGAACGTCCTGGAGAAGGGTCTGCGCATCGACGGCCGCGCCCAGCACGAGATACGCCCGCTCTCCGCCCAGGTCGGGGTGCTTCCCCGCCTTCATGGTTCGGCGATCTTCTCGCGCGGCGAGACGCAGTCGTTCGCGACAGTCACGCTCGGCACGAAGAAGGACGCCCAGGAGCTCGATTCCGTGACCGGCGGCGATCCCTCGAAGCGCTTCATGCTCCACTACAACTTCCCGCCCTACTGCACGGGCGAGGTCGGCCGCCTCGGTTCCACCGGGCGCCGCGAGATCGGCCACGGCGCGCTCGCCGAGCGTTCCATCGCGGAGGTTCTCCCCGATGATTTCCCGTATTCGATCCGCGTGGTGAGCGAGATCATGGGCTCGAACGGATCGTCGTCGATGGCGTCGATCTGCAACGGCTGCCTCGCGCTCATGGACGCCGGCGTGCCGCTGAAGCGCACCGTCGCCGGCATCTCGATCGGCCTCTTCACGAACGCCGACCAGAGCCAGAAGGTTCTCGTGACCGACATCCTCGGCGCCGAGGACCACTGCGGCGACATGGACTTCAAGGTCGGCGGCACTAAAAAAGGCATCACCGGCTTCCAGGTCGACCTCAAGCTGCGTGGTCTTACGTGGGACCTCGTCGAGGGCGCGGTCAAGGCCGCCCACGACGCGCGCCTCAAGATCATCGACTTCATGGAGACTGTGATTCCCGCCCCCCGCGCCGAGCTCAACAAGTACGCGCCGAGGATCGAGGAGATGCAGATCCCCGTCGACAAGATCGGCGCGCTCATCGGCCCCGGCGGGTCGAACATCCGCGGCATCGTCGAGACGACCGGTGCGCAGATCGACATCGACGACGACGGCAAGGTGTCGATATTCGCGACCAGCCTGGAGTCGATGGAGGCCGCGAAGCGCGCGGTCGGCGCGGTTTCGGCCGTCGCCGAACCCGGCAAGATCTATGAAGGCACCGTCACCGGAATCAAGGACTTCGGCGCGTTCGTCGAGATCCTGCCCGGCATGGACGGTCTCTGCCACATCTCCGAGCTGAGCGACAAGCGCGTTCCTTCGGTCGACGCCGTCTGCAAGGTCGGCGACAAGATGATGGTCAAGTGCCTTGATGTCGACGAGCGCGGGAGGATCAAGCTTTCGCGCAAGGCGGCGATGGCCGAGCTTGACGCCAAGGCCTGATCGCGCCTTTCGGCTCTACGCCAGACAGACGGGCGGGGCGCATTCGCGCCCCGCCCTTTCGTTTGGCGTCGCGCCTGGACATCGAGACCGCAACGCACCGAAACCGTGCTTGCGCTTGGCAAGTGGTTTTGCTATACTACCCTCAAACAGCAGGAGGGGCATCGCCTTTCCTGACTGTCCGCAAACAACCAAGGGAAAGAGGTAAAGTAGTATGAAACTGTCGAAAGTGCTAGAAATAAGGGGGGTGGGGGCAATTCGCGCAATTAGCGCGTTGATCCTCCTCTCAATGCTCGCGCCGGGCGCGCGGGCGGGACTTCTTTACGAGCCGTCCAGCTACGCCGCACGAGGCAATCTGCTCCTGCAGCTGGACGGCATACGCAACGTCGGCATGACGAAGGCCCACGACAGCAATGCGGCGACGTGGGTCGATCTGGCGGCGGGGAACATCGTCTCTTTCGGGAACAAGACCGGTAGTGGCGTCGTCAGTGAATGGGCTGATGACGGCTATGTGTTCGGCGGCGGTGAAATTGGTCGGCTTGCAAACAATATCAATTTCGGCAACGCATTTACGATACAGCTGGTCTACGACGCCGACAAGTCGACGCAGGCCGCGACATATCCCTTCTTCTTCGACTGCGGCAGCAGCGACAAATGTGGAATTTACACTTACAAGGACGACACCAACAACCAGCTTATCTTCCGGGTCAAAGCCGTCAGCGGCGTCGGTGATGCAAGCATCAAACCATACACAGGCCGTCACTATTACACAACGGCGCTCTACGACAAAGGCAAATCCTCGGTCTTCGAGACGGAAACCGGGAGCGTGACGGCCGGCACGACGACGACTTCGGTCGGCTCGCAGGCGGTTACGGTTGGCGGTAGATGGAGTGGTACCGCCTCCGACAATCAACGCTATCTCACTGGCACGATCAAGGCCGTCCGCGTCTACAACAAAGTGCTTTCGGCCGAAGAACTCACGCAGAACCGCGCAATCGACGAGGCGCGTTTCTTCAATGGCATCCCCGTTACGAACGTCGTCGTCGCGACCGCCGTCGCAGGTCTTGAGGGCAACGAGGGCTCCGGCGCTTATGCCTACGACGAAGAGGGCTACACCTTCACCGCGCCGCAGAAGGCGACGAAGGACGGCACGGTCTACGCCTGCGCAGGCTACAAACTTGAGACCTGGACAGGCTCGGCGTGGAGCTCTCCTGTATTCAACGCCTCGACAAAGTATGCTGCGACCAACACCTCCGCCAAGGTCCGCCTCACATGGCAGTGGCAGCGCGCCCATGCCGAAGTGCCCGTCGCTCTCGATCCGCTATTCGACGACTATGTGACGGACGGCCTTATCCTTCACCTCGACGGCATCCGCAATGTCGGCGCGGACAAGCCGCACAGCTGGTCATCGCCGCAGTGGATCGATCTCGTGAAGGGCAACATCGCGAGCTTCCAGCACGACTACGCCGACACAAGCACATGGATGGACGATGGCTACTACTTCGGCGGACGCTCCTTCGCGCAGTTCGTAAATGCACTTTCGGGTCTCGCCAACATGGTTACAGTTCAGGTCGTCTGCGACACGACCACAAACGCGCTCCACGCGCTGAAGACCTCGTCCAATCCAAATATCTTCTGGCCCAACCTCGTCAGTGTAGGCGACAACGACCAGCTGAACATCTTCTACGACATGAACGGCGCTACACGCGGTCGACTCACCTTCAAGAACATGAATGGCGGAAACGTGAACCTTGCCAGCGACGCCGCCAAGGACGCATGGGAAGGTCGCTATGTTACGGCTATCCGAAACGGGGCACAGAACTACATTCTCCAGACGACGGCCATCACCGATGCCGTGCAAGTCAGCACAGACAAAGGCAACATCAGCGCGAACACGCTGCGCGTCGGTGGCGCGAACAGTTCTCTCGACAAGCGCAACCAGCGCTGGTTCCTCGGCACGATCAAGGCCGTGCGTATCTACAACCGCGTGCTGACTGATAAAGAGTTGGCGACGAACCGTGCAATCGACGAGGCTCGTTTCTTTGGCGGACCGCTCCCGACCGAAAACGTCGTCGTCGCTTCCTCCATGCGCGGTGTGGACGGCAACGAGCCGGAAGGGACATACGCGCTTCCAGACGGCGGCCATACATTTACTGCTCCGGCGAGCGTGACCGTCGGCGATGACACATTCTCTTGCACGGGCTACACGCTCGAGACCTGG
>DGVK01000011.1:4194-11846 GCA_002395905.1 Verrucomicrobia bacterium UBA4286
GCGCTCACCGACACAACGGCGAAAGTCCGCCTCACCTGGCAGTGGTCGCACACGGCGGGCCCTGGTTATGACGCGGCGTTCAACGATTACGTCACGGACGGCCTGATCGTCCATCTCGACGGCATCCGCAACACAGATGCGCAGGCTGCACATGACAGCGACGCCTTGCAGTGGGCAGACCTCGCGGCGAAAGGCGGCGCGGCGCGTATAGTGAAAGAAACCGACGGCGGCGAGTGGACGGACGACGGCTACTGCTTTGACGGCTCTGTCCACTCCAAGGTCAACTATGCTGTCATGAACGGCACTAGAACGCTGGATGCGGCATTCACCGCGCAGGCTGTCGTGGACTTTGACTGCAACGCCTCGCACCGCCTGAACACCGCCTGGCCGAACATTATCGGGACTACGGACCTTGGCGATGTATTCGCTCTTTACTACAATCAGAACAACACCAGTGCGCCTGGCGTCAACAACAAGGTTTTGAATGCGTCATCCGGTTTCGGCATATCTCCTTGGGGAGGGAAATACATAAGCACCCTCTTCACAGGATCGCAGATTGCAGTTTTTGAGACTTCGACGCCTTCGACATACAAGGCCTTTGAGAAATCTCCTGGAACGCGCACATTTACCTTCGCCAGTGGAGATGGCGGCGACAGTCGCTATCGTTCGCGCCGCTTCAACGGAACATACAAGTCGGCGCGTATCTACAACCGCGCACTTACGGACGAAGAGCTTGCGCGGAACCGTGCGGCGGACGAAGTGCGCTTCTTCGGGCGTTCTCCGGCGGCGACGGGCGATCTTGTTGTGGCATCCACGGTTGAAGGGCTTGGCGGCAATCTGCCAAATGGCGCGTATCGTCCTGCGGCAGGCTACACCTTCACCTCGCAGACCGAGGCCGTTCTTGACGACGTTCCCTATGAGCTCAAGGGTTACACGCTCGAAACATGGGATGGCACGGCGTGGGCGAACGCCGAGACAGGCACAGGCGCGTCCGTCAAGCCAGACGTTACCACCGCCTCCAAGCGCCTCACCTGGAACTGGGCGGTCAAGAGCCGCTTGACGAAGATTCCCGACTACGACGTGGGCGACTACGTGCAGGACGGCCTCTACCTCTTCTACGACGGAATCCGCAACGCCGGCAAGACGGCGGACCACGACCCGAACGCCACGGAGTGGGTGAACCTCGGCGCAGGAGATGAAGGCGTCAATCTCAACGCCGTGTTCGACTATGCGAGCAACGCTTCTGCGGGAGACGGCTGGGAGGCAGACGGCTATCACTTCAAGTACGGCGGCAAGTTCGCCAAGCTTGCGGAAAACCCAGCATTTGGCTGGCAGATTACGATTCAGGTCGTGTGCGAGGCGGAGCCTGGCACGGCGCCGTATCCGACGATGTTCGGTTCGACAAACGATTTCCTGAATGTGTATTCGAGCGCGAAGGCAGATCTTCTCGTCGGTAAGATATTCAATAATCGTAGCGAAGTTAAAGATTCAAGCGACAAGGTGACGACGGCTGCTGGCGGTCGTCAGGAAATGAGCGACACATGGGAGAAAAAGTACGGCAACCTTGATTGGCACGGCGGCAGGTATCAAGTGTTCCAGGCCATCGTTCCAGATCCGGCGAAATGGTCTGGCAAATGGCGCTACAACTGGACAACATTCAATAACAAGCCGTTCTACATCGGCGGCGTATACAAGGATGGCGACGACGCAACATACGTGAACAATCGCCGCTTCGCCGGCAAGATCCAAGCGATACGCGTTTACAACCGTTCGCTTTCCGATGCCGAGCTGGAGCAGAACCGCATGGTTGACGAGGCGCGGTTCAAGGGGAATCCGCCGGAAGCGAACGTGACGATCGTGACGAAGTACGGCGACGGCACGGGCGAGACGCTCGCCGAGGGCGTCGACAACTACAAGGTCGAGGGGGAGTGGACCTTTAACGCTCCTGCGACGGTCACGATTGATAACGCCGAAAAGAAGGTCGCAGGCTATCGCCTTGAGGTCTTGGACAACGGCGTCTGGGTGCGCAAACCGTTCCGACGCGAGCTGTCGTTCAGATACAGCGAGGATGACGAAGAGGTTGGAGGCAAGACAGTCAAACTCATTTGGTCGCCGGAGCCAGAAGGTCTCATGCTCATCGTCAGGTAACAGCGCAATAGAGGACGGCGGCAGTCCGACAACAAGGGCGGGGCGCGTATGCGCCCCGCCCTTTCGTTTGGCGTCGCTTCTGAACATCGATACTGCACCGAAACCGTGCTTGCGCTTGGCAAGTGGTTGTGCTATACTACCCTCAAACAGCAGGAGGGGCATCGCCTTTCCTGACTGTCCGCAAACAACCAAAGGAAAGAGAGTAAAAAGCATGAAACTGTTGAAAGCGATAGGAATTGGGGGTTGGCGTTTTCGCGCAATTGGCGCGTTGATGCTTCTTGCAATGCTCGCGCCAGGCGCGCGGGCAGGACTGCGGCCATGGGAGCCGAGCGACTACGTCCAGACGGATCTCGTTCTCCACTATGACGGCATCCGCAATGCCGGCGCGAACGCCGCGCACGATCCGGCCGCGACGACGTGGAAGGACCTTTCTCCTTCCGGCAACGACGCAAGCACCTACGTCCACTCCTCAGCGAGCAACAACGGCGCGTGGGGCAACAAGGGCTTCGTCTTCGCGACGGACGGCTACTGGAAGGCGGACAAGCGCACGTCCGTTTCCGGTGACTTCACGATGCAGGTCGCGTGCGACACGACCCAGAGCAGCATGCAGGGCACCAAGAGCTGGCCCAACCTCATTGGCAACAACGGCGCGGGAGCGAGCGGCAACACCGACGAACTCACCATCTTCTACCACAAGGGCAACAAGCGCCTCAGCGCGAAGTTCCTCGCCACGTACCTGGACCAGTATCTGTCCGGCTGGAACTGCAAGTACGCGACGCTGCTCCGTTCCGGCGCGCAGGCGTCGCTCTTCGACGGCACGGAGCCCTCCCTCGTCGCGACCTCGAAGACCGGCAACATCGGCGCCGACATCCTCGTCGGCAGCGGCACCACGGACAAGAACGACGGCGGTTCCGGCGACCGCCGCTTCACCGGAACAATCTATTCCGTGCGCATTTACGACAAGGCTCTCTCCAACACGGAACTCGCGTGGAACCGTGCGCTCGACGAGGCTCGCTTCCATGGCGCCGCCTCCGTCCCGGAAAGCGCCTTGTGCGCCGCTTGCGTCCCCGACGCCGTAATCGCCTCGTCCGTCGCCGGTGTAGAAGGCGCAGAGGTGAATGGATGCTATGTAGTCGACAAGGACGGCTATACATTCCGCGCAGCGCCTTTTGCTTCCGTCGGCGGCAAGACGTATGCGCTGTCAGGCTATACGCTTGCCGCATGGAACGGTTCGGATTGGGGCGAAGCGGTGCAGCACAACAGTGAATATTCCGTCTTTGTCAAGCAGGGCGATAAGGTTAAGATTACGTGGCTGTGGGAAGCAGCCTCTGGTTCGCTCGATGCCGGATACGTCGCGGACGACTTGGCGCTTCGGCTTGACGGCATCGACAATGCCGGTGTCGGCGTCCACAACGCCTCCGCCACCGTCTGGAAGGACCTCTCCGGCAACGGCCGCGATGCATATCTGGCCGGCAACGCCGACGGCACGAGCCACTGGACGGACAAGGGCTTCTACTTCAACCGGAACGCCGTGTTCGCCACGACGGCGCAGTTCCAGCTCGGCAACCGTTACACCATCGAGGGACTCGTCGATTCCGCCAAGACCGACTACCCCACGAGCGGCGTGAACGGGCAGGTGTTCTGCAACAGCGTCAACAATCTTCGCTCCGCAAACTCTCCCTCCTACAACGGCTGGCTCTACTACCACAAGAACCAAGGCAAATGGATGTTCCTTGCCGGCGATGTCACGGAAGCGGGGTGGGGCGCGGCCAACACGACGCTTTCCGATGACACCCTCTCGTATTTCACGGCGTTCCGCGACGGGCCTCTGGTCGCTTTGACGACTGCGGACGCCCTGCCCGCTTCCGGCAATTGGGCTGGAAAAACTAAGGACGACGTTCCGCCCGACGACATCTGGTGCTTCGGCGCGAACAGCGCGACCGCCGTCCGCAGTAGCAACCAGTGGAACTTCAAGGGCACGGTCAAGTCCTTCCGCGCCTACACGCGCCTTTTGACGAACGAAGAACTCGCCCGCAACCGCGCCGTGGACAATTTCCGCTTCTTCGGCAAGGTCCCCCCGACCGGATGCGTCGTGGTGCAGAGCGCCATCGACGGACTTGAAGGCCGCGAGCCGAACGGCATCTACTTCCCCGACGGCTGGACGTTCACGGCAGGCTCCGCCACCAACACGGTGCGCGACATCGGCTGGGTCTGCGCCGGCTACCAGCTCCAGACATGGGACGCGGCAACTTCGACCTGGGGCACACAGCAGACGGTTCTGTGCGACGGCGGAAATGTCGCCGAATACACCCCCTCCGGCACTTCCTTCGCTTCGGTTCGCATTACATGGCTCTGGAAGCCTGTCGCCGGCATCCGCACCGCCGCCGACTACGCGCTCGCCGACTACGCGGTCGGGGGCCTGCAGCTGCATCTCGACGGTCTTCTAAACACCGGCGCGGCCCATGATTCCTCCGCCACCGTCTGGAGCGACCTCTCCGGCAACGGCCGCGACGCGACGCTCGCCGGAAATCCGTCTGGCGAAAGCCACTGGACGGACAAAGGCTACTTCTTCGCGAGCAACGCCGTCTTCACGACAGACAATTCAACGGCGGGGATCTTCTCGCTTGGCCATGCCTACACCATGCAGACGCTTGGCGAGGTGAACTTTGCCGACCTCATTCCCGGCGGGGCCACGCACAACGGCACGTTCGTTTCGCCCATCAGCCATGTCGGATACGGCAGCATCTGGCTCAAGGGCGACGGCATGGGGACGATCCAGCACCACACCTCCGACACGACCGGTGCCGCATGGAATTTGCGCGGATCCGTTTTCGTCGGGTTGGACGGGCATCCCACCTATCTCACGGCCATCCGCAACGGCAACCGCGCGGCGCTCGTCGAGGGAACGGCCTATCCGACGACGGAGAACACCATGGCGCACCAGGCTTGCATGGACTGGTCGGTTGGTTCGAAGGACGAGGCGGCGCCGGCCACTCGCTGGGGCGTCGGAGCGTTAACGGGCGGCGGAGGCGGAGATCCGCTCTATGGCACTATCAAGTCCGTCCGTCTCTACGACCGTATGCTGAGCGAGGACGAGCTTGCGTGGAACCGCTCTGTCGATAGTGCGCGTTTCTTCGGTGCGCTGACGACGACTAATGTCGTGGAGGTCATCAGCGGCGTAGAGAAGGCTTACAAGGTCGAGGGGGAGTGGACCTTTAACGCTCCTGCGACGGTCACGATTGATAACACCGAAAAGAAGGTCGCAGGCTATCGCCTTGAGGTCTGGGACAGCGGCGTCTGGAAGCGCAAACCGTTCCAACGCGAGCTGTCGTTCAGATACAGCGAGGATGACGAAGAGGTTGGCGGCAAGACAGTCAAACTCATTTGGTCGCCGGAGCCAGAAGGTCTTATGATCATAATCCGGTAACAGCATAAACAGGACGGCGGCAGTCCGACAACAAGGGCGGGGCGCGTATGCGTCCCGCCCTTGTTTTATGCCATGATATGCCGAGAACAGACGGAAAATGGCGGCATATGAAAGGCCTGATGGCGGGGGAGGACAACCCTCTGCCGACGGGGTGACGTCCTCGGGGTGCGGGGGAGTCACAAAAAAGGTCTGACTTTCCATACAAAAAGGTCAGACCTTTTTAACAATATCGTCAGACCTTTTTATGTAAAAGGTCAGACCTTTTTGTTGAAAAGGTCAGACCTTATTATGAAAAAGGTCAGACCTTTTTGCCGATATCGTCAGACCTTATGCATATCTACCCGGCAGGAAAAGCGTGGCGGACCGGGCGCGCCGAGATCTGCCACGGGAGGGTTGCGCCTGGCTTGTCCCATGACCGGCGGGCCGCGCCTGCCGCGACTGCGCAGCATACACTGCGACACAGATGATGCACCACCGGAGCGGAAATTATGGTATAATACCCTCTCCACAACGTAAGGAGACTAGATAGATGTCAGACTGCTGCATATTTGCTGGCCAGGGCGCGCAGACGCCGGGCATGGGAAAGGACTTCGCCGAGGCCGACGCCGAGGCCATGGCCCTGTTTGACAAGGCGAACGCAGTATTGGGGTTCGACCTCAAGAAGATTTGCTTTGAAGGGCCTGCGGAGGATCTTACAAAATCGAATGTGTGCCAGCCGGCCATATTCGTGACGAGCTATGCAGCGTATCTCGCGCTGCAGAAGAAGCGTCCGACGGCGTTTGCGTGCGCGGCGGGGCTGTCGCTCGGCGAATGGGGCGCGCTGTGCGCGGCGGGCGTCCTCGACTTCGACTCCACGCTGAAGGTTCTCGAGGCCCGCGGCAGATTCATGCAGGAGGCGTGCGAGGCTGTGCCGAGCGGGATGATCGCGATCGTCGGCGCGTCCGCCGACCAGCTCAAGGCGCTTTGCGACAGGACGGGCTGCACCGTGGCCAACATCAACTCCGCCGCGCAGCAGGTGCTTTCAGGTTCGAAGGACGCGATCGCCGCCGCCGCGGTCGCGGCCAGGGAGCTCGGTATAAAGCGGGCGATCCCGCTCGCCACTGCGGGCGCGTTCCACTCCCCTTTCATGGCGAGCGCTCGCGAGAAGCTCGCGCCGGTTCTAGACACCGTCGCTTTTTCGGCGCCGAAGTTCCCGGTCCTGTCGAACGTGACGGGCGCGCCGCATTCGAACGATCCGTCGGTCATCAAGGCGACGATGCTTGAGCAGGTGACCGGCACGACCAACTGGGCGGCGGACGTCGAGGCGGCGAAGGCGCTCGGGTGCACGCGGTTCGTGGAGTTCGGGCCGGGCAAGGTTCTTTCGGGTCTTGTGAAGAAGATCGACGCGGCGCTTGCAACGGCGAACGTCGGCGATCTCGCTAGCCTCGATTCGACCGTGGCGGCGCTCGGTTGAGCGCGAAGTTTTACCAGACAACCAAACAGAACAGAAGGAGCAACACATGTCCAATCTCAAAGGCAGGGTGGCGATTGTCACCGGTGCGGCGCGCGGAATCGGCGCCGCGATCGCGAAAAGGCTCGCGTCGGAAGGCGCCGACGTCGCGATATGCGACCTCAAGGCGGAATGGTGCGACGAGACGGTAAAGGCGCTTGAAGCGCTCGGCGTCAGGGCGAAGGGCTACGGCGTCAACGTCGCCGCGAGCGCGGAGGTCGACGCATGCGTCAAGGCGGTGCTGGCCGATTTCGGCAGAATCGACATCATGGTGAACAACGCGGGCATAACAAAAGACGGCCTGCTCATGCGCATGTCCGACGACGACTGGGACGCGGTCCTCAATGTGAACCTCAAGGGAACGTTCCTCTTCACGCGCGCCGTCGCGCGCCCGATGATGAAAAACAAGGCGGCCGACGGGACGCAGCTCGGCGGCTCGATCATCAATATCGCGTCGGTCGTGGGCATCATGGGCAATGCGGGCCAGGCCAACTACACCGCGTCGAAGGGAGGCGTGATCGCCCTCACGAAGACGACGGCCAAAGAACTCGGATCGCGAAACGTCCGCTGCAACGCGGTCGCGCCCGG
>DGVK01000011.1:11904-12106 GCA_002395905.1 Verrucomicrobia bacterium UBA4286
GCTTCATCCAGTCGAAGATGACCGACGTCCTTCCGGACGACGTCAAGAAGAGCTACATGGAGATGATCCCCTTGAAGCGCTTCGGAACGGCCGACGATATCGCGAAGGCCGTGGCGTGGCTCGCGGGCGACGACGCGTCGTATGTGACGGGTCAGATCATTTCTGTGAACGGAGGCATGCTCGGGTGACCCCCCCCCCCCCC
>DGVK01000052.1 GCA_002395905.1 Verrucomicrobia bacterium UBA4286
GGCGCCCAGGCGACGATGCTCGACATCGATTTCGGAACGTATCCCTTCGTCACCTCCTCGAACCCGACGGCCGGCGGCGCCTGCACTGGAAGCGGCGTATCCCCGCGCGAGATCGACCGCGTGATTGGCGTTCTCAAGCTTTACACGACGCGCGTCGGCGAAGGGCCTTTCCCGACGGAGCTTTTCGACGCCGACGGCGAGACTCTGCGAAGCCGCGGCGGAGAGTTCGGCGCGACGACGGGGCGGCCCCGGCGCTGCGGCTGGTTCGACGCGGTCGTCGCGCGCTATGCGCAGCGCGTGAACGGAATCGACTTCTGGGCTATGACCAAGCTCGACGTCCTGGACGCTTTCCCGGTCGTGAAGATATGCACAGGCTACAGGCGCAAGGACGGGTTCGTCTACCAGACGTTCCCCGCCGACCTCGAAGCGCTCGCGCAGTGCGAGCCTGTATACGAGGAGCTTCCCGGCTGGCAGTGCGACACGTCGAAGACGACCGACTACGCCGACCTGCCCGAGAACGCCAAGGCCTACATCAACCGGATTCTCGACCTCGTCGGCGGGAAGCTTGGCGTTCTGAGCGTCGGCCCTGCGCGCGAGACGACTTTGAGGATCAACATCTGACAACACCAGAAAACGAAAGGAAACATACCATGAAGTACGTATGCAAGATATGCGGCTGGGTCTACGACCCCGCGGAGAACAACGGCGTCGAGTTCGCCGACCTGCCGGATGACTGGACGTGCCCCACGTGCGGCGTTCCCAAGAGCGAGTTCGAGCCCGCTTGATCGCGAAGGTCTGAGCATCGTCGTCTGACATGATCGCGGCACTCTGGATCGTCGGCGCCTATCTGGTGGGCGGGACACCCTTCGGATATCTCATCGGCCGCATGCGCGGCGTCGATGTGAGAACCGTCGGCTCGAAGAACATCGGTGCGACGAACGTCTTCAGGACGGTCGGCAGGAAGTGGGGGTTTCTCGCGTTCGCGTGCGATTTTCTCAAAGGCTTCCTGCCGACGCTTGCCGCGGTGAATGCCGTCCGGTGCGGCTGCGGCGGACTGCCGCCGTGGCTGCCGCTGGCCGTCGGCGTGATGTGCGTCGTCGGCCACATGCTCACGCCATACATGAAGTTCAAAGGAGGAAAGGGGGTCGCGACGGCGTTCGGAATGCTGGTCGCGCTCGTGCCGGCTCTTGTGGGCGCGGCGTTCCTCGTGTTCGTCGCCGCCTTCGCGCTCACAAACTACATCTCCCTCGGCAGCTGCCTCGCGGCGGCGTTCCTCGCCGTCGGTGTATGGTTCAGGTGGCTTGGCGCGCGGGGCGTCGACGATCTGCCGCAGTGCGTGCTTGTGACCGCGATGGCGCTCTTCGTGGTCTGGAAGCACCGCGCGAACATCAAGCGCCTTCTCGCAGGCACCGAAAACAAGATTTACATATTCCGCAAGAAGTCCTGAGCCAAATATGGTATAATACCCGCTCAATTTCAGGAGTAAGAAAGACAATGCATCCTTATCGCACACACACATGCAACGAACTGAGGGCGTCCGACGCGGGTAAAACCGTGAGACTTTCCGGCTGGATGTTCCGCCTGCGCGACCACGGCGGAATACTTTTCGTGGACCTTCGCGACCACTACGGTCTCACGCAGGTCGTCGTCCACCCGAGCCGCAGTTTCTTCGGCCTCGTCGAAAAGGCCCACCTCGAAAGCGTCATAACCGTGACCGGCGAAGTGAAGCTTCGCACGCCCGACACGATCAACCCCGATCTGCCGACGGGTGAAGTCGAGATCGAGGCCAACGAGCTCGTGATGGAGTCCGCGAGCGAGGTCACGCCGATCTACATTCCCGACGAGAAGGCCGACGAGAGCGAGGATGTGCGCCTCAAGCACCGCTACCTCGACCTGCGCCGTGAGAAGCTCCACAACAACATCATACTCAGGTCGAAGGTCATCCGCTTCCTGCGCGAGAAGATGTGGGAAAAGGGCTTCAACGAGTTCCAGACCCCGATCCTCACGGCCTCTTCGCCCGAGGGTGCGCGCGACTACCTGGTGCCGAGCCGCATCCACCGCGGCATGTTCTACGCCCTGCCGCAGGCGCCGCAGATGTTCAAGCAGCTTCTGATGGTCTCTGGTTTCGACAGGTATTTCCAGATCGCGCCGTGCTTCCGCGACGAAGCCGCGCGCGCCGACCGTTCGCCGGGCGAGTTCTACCAGCTGGATATCGAGATGAGCTACGTCACGCAGGACGAGATATTCGCGGTCGTCGAAGACGTGGTCTCGGCGACGTTCAGGAAGTTCTCGACCTGGAGCTGCAACGAGGCGCCGTGGCCGCGTATCAAATACCGCGACGCGATGATGACCTACGGCAGCGACAAGCCCGATCTGCGCAATCCGCTCAAGTGGATCGACATGAGCGGTTTCTTCAAGCGCGCGAGCTTCAAGGCGTTCGCGTCCACCGTCGAGCAGGGCGGTCTTGTAAAGGGCCTGCTCGTGAAGGGGATCGTCGGCGTCGAGACGCGCACGTGGTTCGACAAGCGCGAGCACAACGTGAAGGAGAACGGCGGCAAGGGCCTGGGCTACATAAGCTGGACGAAGGAAGGCGAGCTTAAAGGCCCTATCGCGAAGTTCCTCACGCCGGAGCAGCTTGAGGAGATGAAGGGGATCGTCGGCATGGAGCCGGGCGACGCCCTCTTCTTCATGGCCGCCCCCGTCGACGAGTGCCACCGGCTTTCGGGACTCGTCAGAACCGACATCGCCGACCATCTCACGAACGACATCCGCGAAAAGAACTGCTACAAGTTCTGCTGGATCGTCGACTTCCCGTTCTTCGAGAAGGATCCCGAAACAGGGAAGATCATCTTCTCCCACAATCCTTTCTCGATGCCCCAGGGCGGCCTTGAAGCGCTTGAGACAAAGGCGCCGCTCGACGTCGTCGCCTACCAGTACGACGTCGTCTGCAACGGGATCGAGCTTTCGTCGGGCGCGATACGCAACCACCGCATCGACATAATGGAGAAGGCGTTCGAGATCGCGGGCTATCCGCCCGAGGTCGTCAAGCAGAAGTTCGGCTGCCTCTACAACGCGTTCCGCTTCGGCGCCCCGCCGCACGGCGGCATCGCCCCGGGCGTCGACCGCATGGTGATGCTGCTCACCGACACGCCGAACATCCGCGAGGTCATAGCGTTCCCGATGAACCAGAAGGCGCAGGACCTCATGATGAACGCGCCGAACTATGTGACCGAGCAGCAGCTTCGCGAGCTTCACATCAAGATTCGCGGCACTGGCGCGGACGCCGCGGCGCAGGCGTGAACAGCCGTTTGAAGTTCACGCTCAAAGCGTGGCCTGCGGTCTTTTTGATCGCGGTCACGCTTTCCTATGCGACGCAGGCGGTGGCCTCGCTGTTCGGCGTGGACCTCCCCGACCAGGCGCAGGTGGAGTTTGTGAAGCGCTACGCCGGCTGGAACATGACGTTCGCGTTCATCGTCGCGCAGATCGTCGTGATAGTTCCGGCGTTCGAGGAGGCGCTTTTCAGGTTTCTCCTGTGGAAGGCGCCGCTCGCTGCCGCAGGCCTGTGGCGCGGCGCCGCCGCGCCGCGCGCCGCTCTCGCGGCGGTCGTGTCGGCGGTGTTCTCGTTCGCGCACTACATCGACTACACGAAAGCGGTCTCGACCCGCGCGCTCGCGTTCACCGGCTGGAACAGCGCGTTTCTCGCGCTCTTCTTCTTCGCGCTCGCGCAGTGCTGGATATACAGGCGCACGGGCGCCCTCTGGTGCGCGCTGCTCAACCACGCGCTCTTCAATCTTACGAATCTGGCGCTCCTTTTCATCCTCCCCGGATAGCCCTGGCCGCGCCGCACCTTTCTTGCGTCTCTTAACATTCCCTTAACAGGCGGATGCTACAATATTCCCGTTCGATGGAGGAAGAAGGTCTTCCTCCCCGACGAACGGAAAAAGAGAAAGGTCAATGAAATGAAAGACATGAAAAAGGCAGCGGCGGCAGGTGCCGTCATAGCAATGACCGCCGTAGTCGGAATATTTGCGGCGGCTGTGAGCGACCGGCGCGACGTATCGTCCAAATCGTCGGAGTCGTCCGTGACGACCAACGAGAACGGCAGCGTTTCGCGCGTGTTCACCGAGTCGACGGTCACGACCAACGGCAACATGGTCACGGAACGCAGGCGCGAAACCCGCACCAGCACCGACGCCGCAGGCAACATCCTCGAAACCGCGACGAGCGAATACGCCCAGAGCTACACCGTCGGCGACGAGGGCATGACGCCGCTCGCGTCGCGCGCGCAGGCGAAGGACGGCGACGGCGGCAAGGTCGAGGACGCTTTCCTCGGCATGAAGTTCGGCGAGGTCTACGAAGGCACCAATCTGGTCGCCAACGGCAGCGAGCCGACGCTTCTCTGCGCGGAGTTCAAGCCTAAGAAGGAACTCGCGGGATTCGACGACTACTTTGTATATGTGACGCCGAAGACCCATCGCATAGCGAAGGTCTACGCGTGCGCGAAGGAGGCGGTCGAGCCGGGTCTTGCAGGCCGTCGCCACTATCTCATAGAGGCGCTTGAGCAGCGCTACAACACATGGGCGCTTCTGCGCAACTGGTGCAGGCCGGTCTATACGTTCGACATCGGCGGCGGCCGCTACATAACCGCCTCGCTCGCGGGCACGCCCGGCCGCTACGAGACAGTGCTTGTCGCGTGGGACGACGCTCTTCTCACCGTCGCCGCCGACGAAGCCGAGGCCGCGCGCCGCGAAGCGCGAAAGGCCGCCGTCGAGAAGCGCCGCGCGAAGGTCACCGAAGCGGCCGATGCTTTCTGACGCGGCTCAAGCGCACGAACGGTTTTATCCTTGGGTTGGGCCTCTGCGGCAACGCGGAGGCTTTTTTTGGTATAATACCGCCGATGAGAGAACTTGTCATAATCGGCGCGGGCGGACTCGGCCGCGAGGTGGCGTGGGCCGTCATGCGCGTCAACGGATCGCCCGCAGAGCCGAAGTGGAAGCTCGCAGGCTTTGCGGACGACGCTCCCGGGAAATCGTCCGGGACGCTAGACGGGCTGCCGCTTCTCGGCGCTGTCGCGACGGTCGCGAAGGAGCGTCCCGACGCGGCGTTCTTCATCGCGGTCGGCGACAACGCGACGCGCGAGAGAATCGCGCGGGAGCTTGGCGGGAGGGAGTTCCCGGCGGTGGTCGATCCGTCGGCGCTCGTCGCGCCGTCAGCCGCGATCGGGGAGGGGGCTTTCGTCGCGCCGTTGGCGGTCGTGTATCCCGGGGCGTCGGTCGGCAGGTTCGCGATAGTCAATGCACGCGCAGGCGTCGGGCACGACTCGCGCCTCGGCGCCTTTTCACAGGTGTGTCCCGGCGCGTCGCTCTCGGGCGCGACAGTCCTGGGCGAACGCGCGTTCGTCGGCACGAACGCCTGCACTCTTCCCGGCGTGTCGGTCGGAGCGGATGCCAAAATCGCAGGCGGGACGCCTGCATATTCCAGCGTCCCTGCCGGCGCGACGCTGTCGCCGTTCGGCACCCTGCGCACCAGCCGCGTCCGCTAGCGCAGCTCATGCCGCGCCCTTCGCCATCTCCACGCGCTTCAACGCCTCGCGCCTGCGCTGGATGCGGTTGATTTGCTCCTCGTAGACAGGGTCACGGCAACGGGCGAGGACGCCCGCTCGCCCGGGCAGGGGGTGGCGCACGCCTACCCCCGGGGGTAGCACGGTGCTACCCCCCAACCAGCAC
>DGVK01000205.1 GCA_002395905.1 Verrucomicrobia bacterium UBA4286
AGTCGATCGGCGTGCCGACGCGCGTCATGACAGCCATCGACCTGCCGAGCTTCGCCGAGCCTTTCATCCAGCGCAAGGCTCTGCGCCACTTCGAGAAAGGGCGCGTGCTGATCTTCGCCGGCGGGACGGGAAACCCGTTCTTCTCCACCGATTCCGCCGCGGCTCTGCGCGCGAGCGAGATCGGCGCCGATGCGCTGCTCAAGGCCACCAAGGTCGACGGCATCTACACGGCCGACCCCAAAAAGGATCCCAAGGCCAAGAAGTACGGCTCGTTGCGCTACGAGACCGCTCTGGAGAAGCGCCTCAAGGTGATGGATTCCGCCGCGTTCGCGCTCTGCATGGATAACGGAATCCCGATCATCGTATTTGACTTTTTCGACGGCGACGCCCTCGAACGCGTCGTGAAGGGCGAGGCGGTCGGCACGCTCGTGAGCGCAGAAGGTTGATTTAACAAGGAAAGGCAGATATCATGGAAACGACAAGTGAAGTTCTCAACGACGCGAACACCAAGCTCCAGAAGAGCTTTGACGCGCTGAAGGCACAGTTCGCAGGCCTCCGTACAGGCAAGGCCAGCCCCGCGATGGTCGATCAGATAAAGGTCGAGTACTACGGCTGCCCGACACCTATCAAGAACCTCGGCACGATTTCAACCCCCGAGCCGCGCCAGATCAAGATCACTCCGTTCGATCCGTCGGTGCTGGCCGAGATGAACAAGGCGATTCTCGCCGCGAACATCGGCGTCACGCCGCAGACCGACGGCAAGGTTCTGCGCATCGTCGTCCCCGAGCTGAACGAGGAGCGCCGCAAGGAGATCGTCAAGGTCGCCAAGACCCAGGCCGAGGCCCAGAAGGTTGCGATGCGCAATGTTAGGCGCGACGCGAACGATGCGGCCAAGAAGCTTGAAAAGGACAAGAAGATATCCGAGGACGACCTCAAGACCCTGCTGGACAAGATCCAGAAGGCTACCGACGCCGCAATCGCCAAGATCGACGCCGAGCTCAAGGCAAAGGAGTCCGAGGTGATGTCGGTCTGATTGGCGGACCGTCAGCAATTTTGATGGCAAGAGAGGAGTAGACCATGGCAGAAGAAATATCGACTACTGTGCCACCGGCCGCGGAGCCGCCCAAGGCGAATCCGCTGGCGAAGCCGGCTGCGACGAGCGCGTCGCCAATCGGACCGACGATCAAGAAGCCTGTCATAGGAGGCGGGCTCAAGCCAGGGCTTAAGCTTCCTCCCAAGCCAGCGTCGCCGCTCAAGACGGTCGCGGCGGCGTCGCCGCTCAAGCCGGGGCTCAAGATGCCGGCGGCGCCCGCGCTCAAGAGCGGTTTGAAGCTGCCGACAAAGCCTGTCATAAGGAAGCCTGGTTCCGGGCTTACGCCTGTGAGACCCCACCTCCCCGGTGCGGTGGCTTCTGCGCCGGCGCCTGCCGCGGCTGCTCCCGCACCGGCTCCAGCTCCTGCGGCGGCTCCCGCCCATGCCCCTGCGCCTGCTGCTCCAGCTGCCGCTCCTGCGGCGGCCGCGAAGCCTGCAGACGCGCTCGACACGCTCAAGGCCGTCACCAAGAATCTCAAGAGTCTTACTTCGCCGATACCTCAGCAGGCCATTCTGCACAAGACCGGCATAATCGCAGATCCCAGCCAGTCGCTTACTGAAGCGCAGAAGCAGGCCGCCAAGTCGAAGACTTCGCGAATCTCGCTCGCCGACGCCGTCGGCGCCGCGCCGGTTAAGAACGACGGCGCTCCGATGAAGACCATCCGTATCAAGCGCCCGGTGGATCTGCCGCTTGACGGTCCCGGCTCCGCCTCGGCCAAGAAGGCGACTGCGAGAATCGTCGCGCCGCCGTCGGTCGCGTCGGAAGAACCCGCTGCGCCGGCAGCGTCCGCCGAGGTGTCGGCGACCCAGCGCAAGACTCTTAAGATTACTCGTCCTGGCGGCGGTGCTGTCCGTCCCGCCGGCAGGTTCGGCGTAAAGAAGCCCGGCGCTCCTGCGGCCCATGCGGCGGCGCCTGCGCCTGCCGAGTCTGCAGCCGTCGCGGATATTCCCGACATACCCGACATCCCCGCAATGCCGACGAACGTTCCCGCGTTTGCCGCGCCGAGCGCGTCGGGCGACACTGTTCCCGATGTCCCTCCCGCCGTCGCCACGCTTGGCGTAGTGGCTCAGCTCGCGGCGTGCATAGTCATGGGCGCGCTGGCGTGGTTCCTGTATCAGGATTCCACAATCTCGCTTTTCTGAAGCGTGTATGAGAAGGGGCCGTGCCATTGCCTGCGCGACGGCGTTCGAGATACTGGGGGAACCTCTGGTTCTCCTGGTTCTTGTAGGCTCCGTGGCGCTGGCCGCTCTCGCACCGGCTCTCCATTATCATCAGTTCGGCGAGCCTTCGCGCATGGCGAGAGACGCCGGTCTTTCGGCGCTTCTTATAGGCGGCGCCGTGATAGCGTTTTCGGGGACTCTCCGCACGTTCCGACGCGAGCTTGAATCCGGCACGGCCCAGGTCGCGCTCGCGCTCTCGGTTTCGCGCCGCGCGTTCTTCCTGTGGAAATGTCTCGGCTGCGCGACAGCCTGCGGTGCGTTCGCGGTTACGGTGTCGCTGGTCTCGCTCACCGTCGTGAGAGGCGCCGAGATAGGCGGCGCGATCGCCGCGGAGCACGGCGACGTCGCGCGCCTGTGGGGTCCGTCGCTCGCGCTGGCGGTCTCGGCCGCCGTTGCGCCGCTTCTCGCGGCGGCCGCGCTCAACAGGTTCGCACGCTTTCGTTTCGTGGTTACGTCCAACGCCCTCTCTGCGGCGGTCGCCCTCTGCGGCGCGGCTTACAGGTTTGACGCGTCCCTCGCCGCGCGGCTTCTTCCGGCGATGGCTCTCGCGGCGATGCCTTCGCTTTTCATATTGTCCGCGACGGCCGCGTTCGCAGTGCGCTTCAAGTCCAACGCCGCGGCGTCGCTTGTCGCGCTCGTCGCCGCGGCCGCGCTTCCCGCGCTCGGGAACTACTGTCTTTCGGACGCTCTGGCGGACGGTGCATCGATCCCTTGGAGCTATTTCGCCATGGCCTCGCTTGCGCTGGTTCCGGCGGTCGCGGCCGCGCTCGCGGCGGGCGTCGCCTTTATAAATGAACGGGATCTTCAATGAACGATGATGCAGTAGTTTCACTCGAGGGGGTGACCAAAAGATTTCGCGACTTCTGGCTGAGGCCGATCGTCGCCGCCGTCGACGGACTCGACCTCACGGTGCGCCGCGGCGAGGTCTTCGGGCTGCTCGGTCCGAACGGCAGCGGCAAGTCCACGACTATAAAGATGATACTCGGCCTTCTCGCGCCCACTTCCGGGAAGGTGCGCCTTTTCGGTCTGTCGCCGCGTACCGTCGCCGCGCGCGCGCGCCTCGGCTATCTGCCCGAGCTGAGCTACCTCCACCCGTTTCTCACCGCGCGTGAGACCATCATGTACTACGCCGGTCTCTGTAACCTCGACCGCGCGTGCGCGGCGTCGCGCACGCGCGAACTGCTCGCCATGGTGAAGCTCGAGGACGTCGCCTCTAGACCAGTCGGCGGCTTCTCCAAAGGCATGGCGCGCCGCGTCGCTCTCGCGTCGGCTCTTGTCGGCAGGCCGGAGCTTCTCGTCCTCGACGAGCCTACGTCCGGGCTGGACCCCGTGTCCACGAAGGAGGTTAAAACCCTTGTCAAAGCACTCGCCCGCAGCGGTATGACCGTGCTCATGACGTCGCATCTCCTCGCCGACGCCGAGGACGTCTGCGACCGCGTGATGATCTTGAACAGGGGAAAGTCCGTCGCGGAAGGGCGCGTCGCGGATCTCGGGGAGTCGCTTGAAGACTTCTTCCTGGCGAAGGTGGGGAATGTCGATGAATTCGTTCTGGCGGATTTTCTCTCTTGAGCTTACGGCGTTCGTCCGTTCGCGTTCGCTCTTGCTGCTGCTGGCCGCGTCGCTCGGCTGGATGTTCGCTGCTCCGTTAGTCTTCAGAGGCGACGGCACATTGGAAGGTTCACGCCAGCTTGCCGTCCATTATTCGCTCGGCGGCGTCGCGGCACTCGTCTCGGTTGCGCTGCTCGCGGCCGCGACCGGTGCGTTCGCACGTGAACGCGCAGCCAAGCGGCTCCAGCTTACTCTGGTGAGACCGGTGAGATATGTGTCGATCGCCGTTGCAAAGACAGCCGCGCTTTCTTTCGCGGGCGCGGTGGTGATCGCGGCGTCGGCGGTGGTCGAGGCGGTGAGAAGTCCGCTCGTCCGCCCGTGCAGGCACGTCCTCTCGCCGGTGATGGAAAGTCCGCGCGAAGAGGCCGCCAGAATGTACACTGCATATATGGCCGACCCGAACACGCCTGCGGCGGTCAAGAAGGCGAGGCCTTCTGTCGTGCTGCGGCTCCTTGCGCAGAGGTCGTTCGACCGGTACGAGTCCATTGCGCCGGGTGGAACCGGCTCGTGGCGCTTCGCTCTGCCGGACGGGTTTGACGAATCGGTCGCGACAAGCGCGCGTGTGCGCTTCGCCGGTGAATACGGTATGCGTCAGGATGCGCTCGGCGCTTTCGAGCTCAAAGCGGCGGATTTCACGCTCGTCGGCGTCGCGAGCAACGTCACGCAGTCGGTCGTCGAGTTCCCGCTTGCCGCGGCGCCTGGCGCGACGCCGGGCGAGAAGGGCGTCCTTACATTCCGCAACGACGGGAAGACGACAATCATGCTGCGCCCGAGGAGGGATGTGAATCTGCTCACCGAGGCCGATTCGTTCGGCCGCAACCTCGTGCGCGCTTCGCTGGAGCTTATGGCGATGGTGACGCTCCTCGTGTCGTTCGGCGTGTTCCTCGGCGCGTCACTTTCGCGCCCGGTCGCGCTCTTCACGGCGGTCGCTGCGCTTGCCGTGGCCGAGATGAGTCCGAGCGTGATCGAGCAGTATCCCGACGAACTGGAGACCGACCGCATAGACGCCGTAGGTCTGCAGATAACGCGCGTCGCGGCCCAGCTCACCCATCCTGTAAGCTCGCTTGAGCCGCTCGCGAAGCTTGCCGAAGATACATGCGTCGAGCCGCGCGAAGTCGTGCGCGCGGTGCTGGCCGATATGCTCCTCGCGCCGCTTGTATTCGCTTTGCTGTCCTCGTTCGTAATTCCTCGCAAAACCGAATCGGCCTGAGCCATCGAATTTTTTTGTCCGTCATGTCCAAGAGTAAACGCGTGTTCTGAAAGTAACCGCACGAAATTCAACTCCGATCGTTTGGGCTCTCGCGCAGACGCTTGCGCGCCCTGCGGGTTCGGCTACGCCGAATCTTCCCTCCGCTGCGCTTCGGTGCATTCCCGCTCCGCAGCTTCGCGATG
>DGVK01000223.1 GCA_002395905.1 Verrucomicrobia bacterium UBA4286
TACCTAGTATTTTGTAGCGCGCCCCGGCAGGGGGCGGGGGCAGCCCCCCCGAGAAGCGGGGACAGGCCCCGCTTGAGCAATGCAAAAAGGCCTCGCTCTTGGTGTGAGCGAGGCCTTTTTTGCGACTTATGCGATTGGCGGCTGCGGCCGGGGGCTTCAGCCGCGGCGGTCGCCGTAGCCGTCCGCGCGGGCCGACCACGCGCAGAGGAAGAGCATCATTCCTATTATGGCGAAACCGGCTATGGCGCAGAGCGTGACGCCCCAGCCGAAGTGCTCTTTGATGAAAGCTATGCCGATGCCCGACACTATCGTGGAGGCGTAGCCCATGATGCCGGTGAAGCCGTTGGCCATCGCGGCGGCCTCCTTCGTCGCCTGGTTCGCGGCGACGATGCCGACAAGCGCCTGCGGCCCGTAGATGCAAAAGCCCGCGCCCATCAGAAGGAGCGGCGCCGCCCACGCCGGCGCGCCGTCGGGCAGATACCAGAAGCCGAACGCGAAGAGCGCCGCGAAGAGCATGCAGAAGACGCACGTTCTCACGCCGCGCCCCTTGAAAACCTTGTCGGTCACCCACCCGGCGAAGATCGTGCCCACCACCGCCGCAAGCTCGAAACCGATGATCATCAGCCCGCCCTTCGCCACAGGTATCCCCTTGTACTGCTTGAGGAACGTCGGGCCCCAGTCGAGGAAGCCGAAGCGGACGATATACACGAAGAAGTTCGCCATCGCCACGAGCCATATAACCCTGTTGCCGAAGACAAGCCGGCGGCGGTCGGCGGTTGTTATCTGCGACGAGGGCTTTGCGACGGCAGCCGCGTCAAGCTCAAGCTCGGGAAGTCCGTCCTCGGTCGGCGAATCCTTCACGCAGAAAAAGCAGAAGACCGCCGCCAGGCCCGCGAGCGCCGCCGGGATGTAAAAGCACCATCTCCAGCCAAGCCCCCACGCGAATATGAGCGAGCACAGCCCCAGCGCGCCGAACGCGCCGAACGAGTGGCTCGTGTTCCATACTGACATCTTTGTCGCGAGTTCTCTGGGATGTATCCAGTGCGTGAGCATCTTCGCGCACGGAGGGAAGCCCATGCCCTGCGTCCAGCCGTTGAGAATCCAGAACGCGGCGAACATCAGCGTGACCGTCGAGCAGCCGAAGAGGAGGTTCATCAACGCCGAGAGCACGAGGCCGACGGACATGAAGATGCGTCCGTTGAGACGGTCGGCCCAGAAGCCGTTCACGAAGCGACTCACTCCGTAAAGCACCCCGTGCACGGTCATTATCGTGCCGAGCGCGTATGTCGAGATCGCGCCCTCCTCCAGCATGTATGGCTGGGCCATTGAAAGGTTCTTGCGCGTCACATAGAAGAACGCGTAGGCGACCATGCTGCAGAGGATGAACCTCCACTGACCCTTGTTGAACCGCTTCTGCTCCTCGGCTGTCATGTCGATGGTGTCCTTTCCCCGCCTGCTGTGCGGTTACTTGAGGAGCACGCCGACGGCGTCGGCGAACTTCCTGTAGTCCGTTATCACGATATGATCCATGCCCTTGATGCGCACGTGGCTGTCGCCGCCGCCGTCGGCGAAGTCGTCGCCGATGAAGACTATGTCGTCGAGCGTGTAGCCGTGGTCCTTCGCCCAGGCGAGGGTCGCGTCGTACTTGTTGTATTCCTTACCGGCGAAGTCGAAGGAGGTCGAGCCGCCGATATAGACGGAGAAGTCCTTGAAAATCTTGCACACCTCGGGATACATGGCGCGGCGCTTCTTGCGGTCGGGGTCGAAGGCTACCTTGTGCTCGGCCGAAGGCGCCGTGCCGAGAAGCCCGAAAGTGACCATGCCCGACGCATGGAACTCCAGCGGCTCGCCCTCGTATTCGGTGTAGCCGTACTTCTTGCGCAGGCCGTCGGTCTTCTCGCGGAAGAACGCGCGGTCCACCTCGTTCGTGACGGCCTTGACGATTCTGAAGTTGCCGTCCGCCGCCTCCGCCGTCTGCATCCCGTAGTTGCCTACGATGTCGATCGGATAATTCCCCATCTGCTTGTAGATGCGCGGCGCGTTGCCCGCGCCGATCATGACGCACTTGTATTTCGCCTCAAGCGCCTTGAGCGCGGCGAGGTTGTGTTCGGGGATGGGCGAACGGTGCTGGCACAGCGTCGCGTCGAGATCCATCGCGACGACCTTCTTCGGGCGGCCTTCTATCGCGCGCTTGAGCAGCATCGGGTAGTCGCTCGTCACGCGGTCGGCCCCTTTCGCGGCGCACTCGTCCCACGCCGCCTTGTCCTGGCACATCCAGAGGGTGACGGTAAGCCCGGCCTTGTGGGCGCTGTCGACCATCTCCTTCGTCGTCCCCTTCGCGAGCGGCGCCACGCCGCAGCATCCCATGGCGACGGCCTTGTCGATGAACTCCTGCGTGAGCGGCTTCGCGGTTATCAGGCCGACGGACGCGACGGAATCGACACGGCGCATGGTTTCAACTGTCCCTTCGCTGAAGCTGGTGAAGGCGTAGGTCCCCGGCTTGAGCATGCGCTTCGCCGTCACGTTGAGCGCGAGGCAGTATTCCTCCAGCACCTCGGGCGTGTAGAAAGGATTGGTCGGATACGCCTTCATCTCAAGTTCGATGAAGAAATCGTCGCGCCCGACGAACGGCGCCAGCACCTCTTCAAGCGTCGGCGCCCGCTCGGAGCACGCCTGCAGGCGGCAGTTGCGGAACTCGTCAAGCGTCATCTGCTCCACGACGCCTGCGCCGTCGCTCGTGCGCTCGACGCGTTCGTCGTGCATGACGACGAGGTGGTGGTCCTTTGTGAAGCGGATATCCGTCTCGAAGCCGCGAATCCCGTTTGCAAGGCATAGCGCGAAGCCGCCCGCGGCGTTGTCGTCGTATTCGCCGCGGCTGCCGCGATGGGCCTGGACGAGCGGACCTCCCGCGGTCTTGAGCGTGGCGTTTGCAGGCGTGCAGGGCGCGGCGCAGCGCGGCGCCAGACACCCTGCGAGAACTGCCGCGAGCGAGAGCGCGGCGACAAGGGCGGTCTTCTTCACTATGCTTTTCATATTCATGCCTATAGTATAGCAAATGCCGCCCTTGCGCGCAACGCGTGCGACGCGGCGTCAAAGCTCGCCGAAGAGGATTTTCAGCTTGTCGCCGGTCACGGGCTTGGCGATGATCTTCGCGAAAAGCGACATGTCGTAGGTCGAGCCGACGTCCACGTCGGCGGTGACGGCGACTACCGGGATTTCGGCCAGCGCGCGGTCGCGGTGCATCGCCTCCGCGAGCTGGGTGCCGTCCATCTCGGGCATCCACATGTCGGTAAGGACCACGTCCGGCTTCCACTGGCCGAGGACTTCCAGCGCCTTCCTGCCGTTCTCGGCGAAGCGCACGTCCTTCACGCCCATGTTGCCAAGGTGGATGCCGAGTATCTTGCGGTTCATCGCCATGTCGTCCACGACAAGCACTCTCTCGGGCACCTTGGCCATCCTCAGCGCCTTCTCGGCGGCCCTGGGCGCCGCAGGCAGATTGTCCAGCACGCGCAGGTTCGGGATGTCGATGATGAACTTCGTCCCCTTCCCCAGCTCGCTCTCGGCGGATATCGTGCCCTTGGCCGCGTCCACCATGCGCTTCACAATCGGCAGCCCCAGGCCAGTGCCCTTCACCTCGCCGGCTCCCGCCTTCATGCGGCTCGCGATGTCCTGCACGAACGGGTCGAACAGCTTGGAAAGTTTGTCCTCCGACATCCCGCGGCCCGTGTCGGCTATCTCCAGATGCAGGGTGTTGCTCATCGCGTTCCAGCCCGCCGTTATGCGTATCTCGCCGGAATCGGTGAACTTCGCGGAGTTGCCGACAAGGTTGATGAGGATCTGCCTCAGCCCCTGCTGGGACATTTCTATCACGGGTATCGTCCCCTCCGGCGGCGCGTCCAGCACGAGCGACACGCCGTGCTTGCGCACGCGATAGCCGAATATCGCCGGCAGCTCCCGCAGCAGCTGGTCGACGTTGCATATCCCGCTCCTCATGTCCATCGCGCCCGCCTCAAGCTTGGAGAGGTCGAGGATGTCGTTGATAAGCTCCAGAAGCGCGTTGGAGCTTAGGAGGATGCCCTCGGTGTATTCGTGGCGCCGCTGCTCGTCGGTGT
Source organism: Verrucomicrobia bacterium UBA4286 (assembly GCA_002395905.1). Lineage (GTDB taxonomy): Bacteria > Verrucomicrobiota > Kiritimatiellia > RFP12 > UBA1067 > UBA1067. The sequence continues at coordinate 4,113 of DGVK01000223.1, forward strand.
CGTCGCGCGAGAGGAACTCCGCGAAGCCGATCACCGCGTTGAGCGGCGTGCGCAGCTCGTGCGACATCATGGCGAGGAACCGCGACTTGGCGTGGGCGTGGTCCTCGGCGAGCTTCGCCGCGGCGTTCGCGCGGTTCGTCTGGTGCTTGAGCAGGCAGCCCATCAAGACCGCAAACACGGCCACGAACAGGATGACGCCGAACGCAACCTTGAAGAGCACAGATTTCAGCTCGGCGGCGGTGTAGCCGAAAAGCCTGTGTTCGATCTCGCGCTCGGCCATGGCCTGCATGAACATATCCTGGATGCGCGCCGAGCCTATGTCGTTGCCGACCTTGCGTATGACCGACCCCAGTTCCGCGGGGACTCTGCGCCCGGCCAGTATCTCGAACTCCTGCTGCGGGTTGGCCGCGCCGAGCGTCGCGGCGGAATCCTGGGGGACAGGCATCGCGAGAATCGACACGGCGGACTGAGCCGCCTCGCCGGGGTCGGCCGGATAAGGCACCCAGAAATCGGTCTCGCCGCGCAGGAACTTGGCCTCGGCCGTCTCGATTCCCGTCTGCTCCTCGGGGATGAAGTTGAGTCCGGTCCTGTGGGAGTATTCCTCCAGCAGCTTGGCGACGAATCCGGTCGGTTTGCCGTGCTTGTCGAATATGGGGAACGGCCATGGGGAGAAGTCGATCTTCACCGGCGCGGGGTTCTTCACGCGCTTCGCGAGCCACTCGGCCTCGTCGAGCGAAAGCGAGGCCATGTCGCTGTGCCGCCCGTAGTGGCGCTCGCTTATCATGCGCTGGTATTTCGGGAAGTCGTCGCAGACCGACTCCATCGCCTCTTCAAGCTCCTCGAAAAGATCCTCGCGGTTGCGGGCCGTGCAGATGTACATCGGGTGGGCCATGTATACGTGGAGCGCCACCTCGTTGCGCAGTTCGTGCATCTCCACGTCCACGCAGGCGTCTATCTCGCCGCCGAAATACGCGGCGAGCATCTCCTTGTCGGTCGAGAACTCGCGGTAGGTCACGCCCGAATCGTCCTCGTCGAACTGGCGCTTCGCCCGCTCGCCGCTCACGGTGGCCGTAAGAAGGCCGACCTTCATGCCGCGCCACGTCGAGGGCGCGCCCGGCTTGTAGGGGCTGCCGGGGTGCGCCCACAGGAACACGCGCAGCATCCCCACGGGCGTGTGCGTGAAAAGGTAGTTCTTCCTGCGGGCGGGCGAAAAACCTATGCCCCCGATGATGTCGAGCCGGCCGTCCTTCACGGCCTCAAGGCTCTCGTCGTAGCCGCCGTAGACGTAATCGAGCGTCCAGTGGGTGTAGCCGCATATCGTCTTGAGCCAGTTCTTGAGCGAACCCGTCCGGTTGCCTGCGTCATCGACGTCGAAGAGGTCGCCGCGCCGGTACGCCGCCACGCGCACGCGCTTCGCAGGCTTGGGAATCCCCAGTATCGACGCGCGCCACCCGTCGATCATGTCGATGCCGTCGATATAGAAGTCCCGGTAGGCCTTGCAGAGGCGGTCGAACAGCTCGCCGCGGTCTTTGCGCACGGCGAAGTAGATGTTTCTGTCGCCGATAGGCACGACCTCGACCACGCCTTCCGGCCTGCGCCCGAACGGAGTGTAGAGGAAGAGCGCGTCTATCTCGCCGTTCGCGAGCGCTTCTACCGCGCCGGCGCTCGTCGGATATTCTACATACTTGGGCGAGAGCTGCGCGTGCCTGAAGAATTCATCGCGGTCGTCGCTGTGCCCTTGCGAGACCGGCGAGTAGCCGACTATCATCCTCGGCCATTCGTTGATATTGGTGGACATCATCGACATGGCGCGCGAGGGCGTGGTATACAGACCGCAGTGCATGCGCCCGAGCGGCTGGAGAGGAAAGCGGTAGTGCTTCGCGAGCTCGGGTGTGCTGAACGCCGAGCAGATCACCTCGGCGTTGGTCGGGTCTACCACGCCGTCCTCGCCATAGCCTATGAACTCAGGTTCGATGCCGCAGCGGCGGAACACCTCCGTCATCACTGCGGTCGAAAAGCGGCTGTCCGACGCGGCCCAGTAGTCGAGCTTCGCGTCGCGGACGCACTCCGCGACCTTCACCGGCGCGGCGCATGTTGAAGAGATGGCAAAGCAGACGGCCAGCGCCGTCACAATACGCACTTTCATAACTGCAGATGAATTTAGAACTTCGCGTCCGCGACGGTCGGGACTATCTCGAACACGCGGCTTACCTTCGTTATGTCGAAGACGATCTTCGGCGCGGGCTGGAGAGCGGCGAGGACGACCTTGCCTCCGCCGGACTTGGCCTTCTGCAAAACCTGCACCAGCACGCCGAGACCGCTGGAGTCTATGTGAACCATACGCGAGAGGTCGAAGAGGACATTGTCCCCGTCGGCCATCTGCGCCATTATATCGTCCCTCACGCCGGGGGCGACGCTGGCCACGAAACGCCCGTCTATCGCGACTGTGAGCAGGCGTCCGTCTTTCTTGATGTCATATGTCATTGCTTGCTTCCTTCGTTCTTATCAATGTTCTTTTCAGTTAAATTGAATCCAGTCTTTCTTAAGGCCCGGGGAGAACGGCTTTCCCGCCGCCACCGCGTCGCGCATCGCGGCAAGGACCCTTACCACAGGGTCCAGCCCGAATGTACGAAATTCTCCAGTCGTCCTGCGGCGGACGATCCACCGCGCCGCGTTGTAGAAGGTGCGCCGCGCGAGCGCGTCCCGGGCGCCCTCCGCGCGGAAAACCTCGTCGAGCGCGTCCGTCCACGCCGAGCGCGCCGCCGCAATGTCGCATACCGGCTCGTCCGCCGGACGGAACTTCCAGTCGACAGCCTTCGAGTACAACGCGTCGCCGAGCGCTTCAGCCCGGTCGACCGCGCGCCACCTGTACCCGCCGCGCGCGATGAGCCGCGCGTCGCCGGCGCCGAGGACGGCCTTGTTTATGTTCCTCGCGACAAACCCCTTCACACCTTCGCCCGCGCGCAGCCTGTCGCCGGCCAGAAGAAGCCCCGCGCCCCTGTTCATGAGGAGCCGCGCCGCCTCCATCCACGGCAGTTCGCCCGGCTCCAGGCGCTTCACGCGGGCGAACATCGTCTCGCCCCGCTCTCCGGCGACGTCGAAGTAGCCGTGGACGAGCTCCTGTATCATGAGCCGCTCTTCATCGTGGCGGATCCGCCACGGCGTTTTAGCGGTGCAGAAATCCACGTCGACGCCAAGCTTCGCTGTCCATTTTTCGGAGACAGGCTTGAGCGCCGCGTCTATCGCCGCGAGGTCGGCGCCGCCCGCGCCCTCCTCGGCGACTACATAAAAGTCGAGATCGTTTGAAAGCCCGCCGCCGATCACACCGCCTTCGCCGCGGCCGTAGCCGCCGCCCAGCACCACGCCCCAGAGCCGGGGGATGCGGAGCGCGTCCACCTCGGCGCCGATCGCGCGCACCGCCTCTTCGACGATGCGTTCGACCTCCGGCGAATCCACTGCTACGTGGCGGCCCATGTCAGCCCAGCCTCCCGTATGATTTGCCGCGAAGGAAGTGCCACAGTTTTCTGAGCCACGCGAAGCTGCTTCCTATGCGGCGCGCAAGCCCCGGCTCTTCCATGTCCATCCACACGCCTGTCTCGGGGTCTATGACGCGGTTGCCGATGACAATCTTGTTCTCGAAGTCGAGACCCGTTCCAATATAAGTGTCGAGGCCGACGAGAGTGCGCTTGAGGCGCGTTCCCTCGCCCACGAATGAACCGCTCGCGACTATCACGTCGCCGTCGAGCACGACGCTGCGCGCAAACCACGTGTTGTCGCAGAGCAGGACCGGCGGCTTGACCTCGCTGCCGTGCTCGATCACGACGTTGCGCCCGAGATGCACGTCCTTCTCGGCCGAATAGCCCGGTATGGTGAACCGCTCCGGGTCGTGAAGGACCATGAAGTTCGTCTCGTGCCACGCCTTGAGGCCGTTGATCCTTATGCCCTGCGGCTTCACGCGCATCCACCGTCCGCCGATTCGCCTGTAGACGCCGAGCGGCGTTTTACGGCAGTCTTCGGGCGTGACAGGCTCAAGGCACACGTCTTCCGGCTCGTTGTGTGAAAGGCAGAGCCCCCACACGACGACCAGCCCGTCCGAAAGGTTCTGCGTGAGCGGCGAGGAAATCCCGGCCAGATCGTCGAGACCGTGCGGCGGCGCGTCGCCCGGGAACTTGTCGTAAAAGACGGCGTAGCCCTTCTCTTCGGAGCGCACGTATTCCTTTGCGAGACGCTCGGTGTAGTGCCAGTCGAGAACGCCTGTAAGAACCACGCCGAAGCGGAGCGCGTGCTCTATGCCATAATCTATTATGCGGCGGCCGGCGATCGGCAGCTCGGCCGGGCTGCGGCCGGGGAAAAGCGCCGGGACCCACTCCGTCTCGCAGACGGACGGCACGAAGAGGATGCTCTCAAGCTGGCTGGTCAATACGCCCCCCTTCCGCCGAGAATCGCCGGCACGGTCTTGAGAAGGATGAGAAAATCTTTCCACAGGCTTGGCGCGAGAATGTATTCCTTGTCGAGACGCACCTGCTCGTGGAACGGAATCTCGCTGCGGCCCATTATCTGCCAGAGGCATGTTATGCCGGGTATCACGTCGAGGCGCTTGCGGTCTTCAAGCGTGTATTCCTGGACTTCTTTCGGCACCGGCGGGCGCGGCCCCACAAGGCTCATGTCACCGATGAAAACGTTCCACAGCTGCGGCAGCTCGTCGAGGCTCGTGCGTCGCAGGAACCTGCCTACCTTCGTTATGCGGGGATCGTTCTTCATTTTGAAGATCACGCCGTCCTTCGACTCGTTCTGCG
>DGVK01000197.1 GCA_002395905.1 Verrucomicrobia bacterium UBA4286
ACCTTTTCATATAAAAGGTCTGACCTTAAACACTTCTCCCCCGCAGTCCAAGGATGCCGACCCTGCGGTCATTCAACGCCTGCACCCGGGGGCAATGGTGGAAACCCCGGGCAAGGTCTGGGCTAAGTCTGGGCAAGACTTCGCCAAAGCTTGGGCAAGACTTGTGCAAAGCGTGGGCAAGACTTCACCAAAGTCTGGGCAAGGCGGCGGCGAAGCTTGGGCAAGCTAATACGGCCCGCTCGGTGAGCGGGCCGTAACAACAGGAAAAGCCTGTCCTGTAATGAATCTACCAAACTATCAGCATAAGACCGTCAGGGTGGTAGATGCTTGCGCTCTTGCGGTCGTCGGCATATTTGACAACCCATCCATCAGGCCAGCCGGCGGCAAGTTTGAACTCGCCCGTCACGGCGGCATTGGCTTCAAATATCTTGTAAACCCCTTTCTTCGCCTTGCTGTCGAGGGCTTCCACATCCTTGATTGAGAGGGTGATGCCGCTGATGTCCTGACTCTGCTTGAACAAGACTTTTCCGCAATTCGTCTTGTTGCCCGATATTTCGAGCGTCGCGTTGGCAAAGGTGCAGGTCTCGTTGATGGTGATCGTCCCACCGATGCTCGGAGCGATCGTTCCGTTGATGGTAATGTTCCTGCTGTAGCTGAGAGTTCCGCTGCCCTCTACGCCGCCCAGCGTGGCCTTCGTGCGCGTGTGATTGGCCGCCACAGTGCCGCCGTCATACTTGCAGAAACTGACGATGCCCCCATTGCGCAGGACGACATGGCTGCCGGACGGCAGCTGGTCGTCGCCCTTGCGCAACTGAAGGTTGGTGCCGTCTTCGGAAACCGTCGGACCCGTATAGTCCAGCGCACCGTAAAGCACTACGGATTTACCGCCACGCGCAATAACGCCGCCATCGTTTTCGCCGGTTTTGACAAGCGGACGGTGCCAATGGATGTTAGAGCCGTTCAAGGTGTCAAAGACTGCTCCGCCAGGCCCTATGGCAAACGTCACTTTATCCCATATTTCATCGTCATTGCTCGAAATCATAGGATTCACACCGTTCGCGCTCTGCACGGCGCCGCCGTCAAAAAGGAAGGTGACTTCCGGCTTCTGCGACTGCTTCGCATCGAGCGAAATGTTCTGCACACACAAGAGTCCGTTAGTAGCAAGGTTGACAACTACCGGATTGCCGGTCACCTTCTGCGCCACGCGGAACTTGGGAACGCTCAACACGCCTCCATCGCGTATTGTCGTTCTAGCCTCGGTTTCAAAGGCGTTGAGCCACTCGATGTTCGGCATGTCAACAACGCCGCCGCAGATGTCGGCCTGTCCGTAGTCTCTTACAGTAACATACCGCGTTCCCGCCTGTGGCGCGTAAAGGACGCCGCCTTTTTTCACGGCCATACGCCCCTTGCTGTCGCTATACCCTGTTGCCGTCTTGCCTGCGAGAAAAAGCAGACCCTCTGTCTCTGTCGCCTTGGCTGTCGGCCCACACGCTATTCTCGTGACCCCGTTCGTTATCTCAAGAGAGCCTTTCACGACAAGACGGCCGATGTCGTTCGTGCGCCCTTCGCCCGGACCGAGGACAACCGTGCCTTGAGTGTCGCCACGCGCTTCGAAATACGTATTGGTCGGATAATCCAACCCGCCGACCGGCTCGCCCTTTATCTCGCTCGTGATAAAGAGTCTGTCTTCAGGGTCGCGCACATATGCTCGGAATCCGGTGCCGCTAGACACATGTATGGTTCTATTGGGCTGAATCACGAAGTCGCCTTCTTGATTGTAGATGGACACTTCCTTGCCTGTAATCCAGATGTTTGTCGACGGTACAGATGGCAGTGCTCCAAACGTACTGTCATCCGACCAGGTGGCGTTCACTCCGATTACAGCGCCTGCGACCGTTCCGTTAAGATATGTACCGCCATTGAAGTCGGAACCTTTGGCGAAGAGGTAGAACGTATTATTGCTGTTAAGCGTAAGATGCAGACCGCCATCCGTCTCGCCTTCGCCGACGCCGCTTCTGAAAGCAGGGTAAACTACATTCCCGAAGCCATCGACAATATGGCACCCTCCCTTCATTACTGTAGGTACAAGCTGCCCGTTTTTCCACGGCTCACGCGAGTTGCCTTCATTGAAAATGCGTATGACGCCATCCTGCGGATAGAGCGTTCCGCCGTCGAACCAGATGCGGCCGTAACGGCTGACGTTATCAGTCCAGAACTGTGTTAGGTAGAGTTTGCCGCCCGTCTTCAATTCCACGCCTACTTTGTCTTGATACTGGGACTCGCCCTGAGTAGGAGCGCCGGTCGGGCGCAGATACGTTGCCTTCATCACGCCGCCATCGTCAATGACAATCTTGCAGCCGTCATTGCCGGGCGTGCCTCTGAAAGCATTCATGAAATGCGAGGTCAGTCCGGTTGCGTCAAGTGTCGCATTGGTTATCGTGAGCGTTCCGCTCTCCGTTATGGCATATTTTCCGCCAGAGAGGGTGACGGTCGCGCCGCCATCGATCAGTGTTCCCTGTGCGCCGGAAAGCTGCTCGAATACCTGACTCCCCGACGTTGTTGCGGTCGCGGTGGAGTCGCTGATTGCTGTCGAGCCGCCGCTGATGTGAAGCGTACCTGCTTTGACCTGCATACGCTTGAGGGTGTTCGCGCCGTTGAGGACGAGTGTTCCGTCGCCATCCTTGACGGTCGCCGAGGTTTCGGTTATCCCGCTCTTTGTCACGCTCTCTCCGGCGGCGACGGTGTATGTGACCGCATTGGCCGACAGCATGATGAACATTCCAATGGCAAAGACGAGAGCCTTGCCGCAGACAGGCGATTGGCTAGAAACAACTGCTACGGAGATAAGCGCATGAAAACGCCCCCCCTCCCTGATTACGGATAGTTTCATTAAACAGTCTCCTTTGGTTGTTTTGACATTGACGCTTGTATTGTATCATATTCACTCTCCACGGCGCAAGCAGACAACCTAGCCTAAAGCGCAAAAGAAACCTAACCTATTTGACATGAGCAAGGACGATATGATATCATGTCTGCATGAAGAGTGCAAAGCAAGTCCATAAAATAGCCGTCCTGCTGCGGCTGTCGTATGCATCGGGGCGCGACCTGCTTTACGGCATATCGCAGTATGCTCGCACGAAGTGCCGATGGCGGCTGCATGTGATCAACCTCCTCGGCGACTCTTCCGCCGACGAGTTGAGGGAGACCGTTGCGAGAGGCGAGGTGGACGGCATAATCGCAAACGGCGCGGACGCCCCGGCTGTCGCGTCAGTGCTGGACGCCTCTGAAACTCCGCTCGTCATCATAGGTGCGCCGATCCAGAACATCGACAGTGCAAGAGCGGCCGCATTCGTCCACAACGATGATGTCGCCATCGGGCGGTGCGGCGCGGCCTATCTTTCATCGCTCGGGCGCTTCCGCTCTTACGGCTTCGCCTCGCTCGACACAGGAAGTTTCAACAGAATGCCTTCTCTGCGCGAAAGAGGCTTCCGCGAAGGATTGAGCGGCATCGCCGGAAACGTGCGCACATACAGGACGGCGAAAGGCATGGCGCGAAGGTCGGTCGCAGACACAGCGGCGCTCGGCGCATGGCTCAAGGCCCTGCCGAAGCCGACGGCGGTCATGGCTGTGCACGATATGAGGGCGCTTCAGGTTATAGAGGCGGCGGCGGCTTGCGGCCTGCGCATACCCGATGATATCGCGCTTATCGGGGTCGACAACGACGAGCTGCTCTGCGAAACCGCCGAGCCGACGCTCACGAGCATCGCGCCGGACCATGTACGCCTCGGGGAGCTCGCCGCGGCCACTCTGAAAAGCGTGATGGCGAGGCCGCTTGCGCATCATGCCGAAAAGCTCTCGGCCACGAAAACAATCGTCGAGCGCCAGAGCGCGCGACACATCGTGCCTGCGGCGCAGCTTGTGGAGAGGATTTCCGCATACATACACCACAACGCCACAAAGGGGATAGGCGCGGCGGATGTCGTGCGGCAGCTCGGAGTTTCGCGGCGGCTGGCCGAGACGCGCTTCAAGCAGATCACCGGCGGTACCATTCTCGACGCGATTCTTGCAACGCGTCTCGCCGTGCTCAAGCGCCGTCTGCACGAGACCGATACACCGATAGCAAAACTTTCGGCAGGATGCGGTTTCAAGTGCGAGAACTACGCCAAGCGCCTGTTCAAGAACCGTTTCGGCATTTCGATGAGCGAGTGGCGGAAGGCATTTGCGGCTACATGACATGCCACAGGACGCAGAAGAAGTGGCATACCGTGCCTGCGAGGACGAAGAGATGCCACACCATATGGGAATACGGCAGCGCTTTCCACAGGTAGAACGCGCAGCCGAGCGTGTACAGTCCGCCGCCGAGCGAGAGCCACATGATTCCAGGCCCTTTGAGCGTGCGCACCAGCGGCGCGAGCGCCGCGAGCGCGACCCATCCCATTATGACGTACGCGCTTGTCGAGACGTATCTGAAACGGCCCGTGGTCTTGAGCTTGAAGAATATCCCGGCGAGCGCCGCGCCCCATTCGACGCCGAATATCGCCCAGGCGAGCGCAGGGCAGTCGCGGCGCAGCGTGACAAGGCAGAACGGCGTGTACGTCCCGGCTATAAGAAAGTATATCGCCATGTGGTCCATGACGTGCAGCACGCGCTTCGCGGGCTGGTAGGTCACAGTGTGATATGCGGACGACACCGAGTACAGCAGTATCATGGAAAAGCCGAATATCGCCGCGCTGGTGACCTTCCACGCCACGTCCACGCCGCTCGTGGCGCCCTGCCACACCAGAAGCGCAAGCATCGCCGCGCCGAGGTGGGACCCGACGACATGCGTCACGGCGTTGGCGACCTCCTCCCCGCTCGTGTACTTCCCCGCCGCCTTGTCGCGAAATCTGCCCATTGTCCGCCCCCTCTAGACCGGTCGACCGTATGGCGAACGCCTTTTCAGCCCTCGGCGAGCGCCTGCTCAATGCCGCGCGAAAGCTGGTCGGCGCACGAAGTCCCGCGTCCGCCGCAGTCGTTGCCGCGAAGAAGGTTCATCGTCGCAGCGGCGTCCGCCCCCTCAAGAAGCCTGCCGATGGCCGCGGTGTTGCCCGGGCATCCGCCGGCGAAGCGCACGTTGTGCAGACGGCCGTCCTCGATGGAGAATGTTATGCGCTTGGCGCACACGCCTGCGGTGTCGTATGAATAGTCTTTCATGGCGCGTATTATACCAAATATCGCCGTCGCATACCGAGAGGGCGAGCCGGGTCTCCCGGGGCGTCTACCGCCGGCCGGGGCCGGGGCGGACAGGATCGATGAAGATCGTCCAGCGCCAGGTCTCGACGGGGAAGATGTATTTATCCATGGGTTTGGGCCCGCACGACGCGCCGCCAAGCCCAAGCTGGCGGATGTCGAGATTGAGGCGCACGTCCGCGCGGCGCGTCAACGGATGAAACGCACGGCGCTCGCCGTTCCGGTGGCGCGCGAACTGCAGGTCGTCAAGACTGTAGTGCAGCGCCTGCACGAACATAGGCTCTGTCGCCTCGAAGCGCACTCCTTCGCCCGAATCGTCGGTGAAGCTCACCCATCGCACGTCTGCGCGGTACGAGCAGTCCTGCGGGCGCACGTAAGGCTCGTACATGCCGTCGACCGTCGAACGATACTCCCCGAAGAACGAACCCGAGCGGCGGTCGATGTAGTTTTCGGCAGGGCCGCGCCCGTACCACGCGACATTCTCCAGCGACGCATCCAGCCGGAGCGAAAGCCCGAGACGCGGCAGCGCCTTCGGCATCGTTCCGTGCGGAACGACCGTATTGGCGACGCTCACCGCTCCATCCGCCGCAAACGTCCACACCGCCTCATGGGTGAAGCCGGCCGATTTGGAGCCGGTCACCTCCGTGCAGACGGTTACGACGCCTTTCTCCTCGTCCACCTTGATCGGGCGCGCGTGATACTTGAGCTGGGAAAGGCCGGACATCGCGAACGACCCGGGCGCGTCGAGCCTGGCGCCGCCGTAAAGCCAGCAGTCGTTGTCGACGAACGCGCGCTCGCACGTGAGCCTCGGGCCGGCCGCCAGACCGCGCGCGGCGTCATGCAGAATCGTCTTGCCGTGCATCACAAGCTCGCAAAGCGTTCCCGTCCCGGCGGAGAACACGGCCTTTGTCGGCCCGGCGACGATCTCGATCTGCGAGCCGTCGGCGGAAGCCGCCGCCTTCACCGGCGCTCCTTTCACGGCGGCGCGCGGCGCGGCCTTGGGCGAAAGCCGTATCTGGTTGCGCGAAACGGCCCATCCCTTCCCCGCCCAGCATGTGTCTTTCTTGAGTTTGAAATCGACGTTCAGAAAAGCCTCCACGCCCTCTTCAAGCTTGAAGCGCGGCAGGTCGAGTTTCACGCGCGAAAGAGGCGCGAGGCGGGGGACGTCTATACGGCCGCGCCGCCCGGCGGCGCCGTCCACCACCAGCTCCCACTCCCCGTCGAACTCGTCCGCCCATGTGAAACAGAACCTGTTTTCAAGCGTGCCGTCGTCGTGCAGGACGAGATTGCGGTGGACGTGGCCCACCTCCAGAAGCTTTGCGGAGATTCTGCGGAACGGATCCACCACGCCGTTGCAGTTGAAAGGTCCGTCGTTCGGCTGCTCGTCCCAGTCGCCGCCGTAGGCGAGGTATCTCAAAGGCCGCCCGTCCGCGTCGACTTCGCCGGCGTCCTTCCATACAGCCTGGTCTGCCCAGTCCCATATGCATCCGCCGCAGATAGACTCGTGCCGGTAGATGACGTCCCAGTATTCCGCGAAGTTGCCGACGGCATTGCCCATCGCGTGCGCATACTCGGTGATGAAAAAGACCTTGCCCGACGAATTGTCCTGCGGCGAAGTGTCTGCGGCGGTGCGCTTCGGAACTTCCAGCCCTTCCGGTCCGTCGCCGAGTCTGCCGCGCGTTTCGAGCCACTCTACCGACGGATACATCCTGCCGTCGACATCCGCGTCCTTGTTGCCGCGCTCCCAGTGGACAGGGCGCGTAGGGTCTATCGCCTTCACCTCTGCTATCGCACGGCGGAAGCAGTCGCCGTGTCCGGTTTCGTTGCCCATAGACCACATTATGACAGACGGGTGGTTGCGGTAGAACAGGACGTGCCGCGTGTTGCGCTCGACGATCGAATGCTCGAACTCAGGGAAACGCCCCAGCGCCTTCTCGCCCCATCCGGGCTCGTGGCCCTCGACGTTCGCCTCGGCGACGAGATAGATTCCGTAGCGGTCGCAAAGGTCGTACCAGAGACGGTGGTTCGGATAGTGGGCCGTGCGCACGGTGTTGATGTTGAAGCGCTTCATGAGCTTCAAGTCCTTTTCCATCAACGCCTGCGAGACGGTGCGGCCGTTTTCAGGATCGGTATCGTGGCGGTTGACGCCCTTGAGTTTGACCGGCATGCCGTTCACAAGAAGTGTATGCCCTTCTATCCGCACGTTCTTGAAGCCCACGCGCCTCATTCTAACGTCGCCGCCTTTTTTCACGACGAGCGTGTAGAGGCTGGGCTTTTCGGCGCTCCATGGTTCCACCGACTGGAGTTCGGCGCCAGGCGCGGCAGCCGAAAGCGCGGCGACGGGACGCCTGGACCCGTCGTAGAGAGCCGCCGTCCACTCCCCGTCGATTCCCGCGACTTCGATGGAAGCGCTGGCGCAGTCGGGCGAAAGCGCCGCTTTGACCTCGAAATCCCATATTCCATCCTTAGGCATGGACCACAGCGTGACGTCGCGGAATATTCCAGAAAAGCGCGTCATGTCCTGATCTTCGAGATACGAGCCGTCGCACCAGCGGTATACCTCCACGGCCAGCACATTCTCGCCGTCGCGCAGGAAGCGCGTGATGTTGAACTCGCTCGGCAGCTTGGAATCTTCGGCGTAGCCTGCGCGCTCGCCGTTCACCCACACGTAGTAGGCCGAATACACGCCGTCGAAGCGCAGAAACACCTCGCGCCCCTTCCATGACCCGGGAACTTCGAACCGGCGGCGGTAGGACGATACGGGATTGTAGTCCGCCGCGCCGCTCTGGCGGTCGCGGACGAGCGGCCACTCCATCTTGTGCGGATATTTTATGTTCGTGTAGCCGGGCGAGCCGAAGCCGCGCATCTCCACACAGCTCGGCACGTCGATATCAAACCACTCCGAGTCGTCGAAGTCCGCCCGCCAGAAATCCTTGACGCGCAGGTCGGGGCTGCCCGCCCACGAGAACTTCCACCACCCGTCGAGCGACATCACATACGGCGAGGCCGGTTCCAGCGCGTCGGTAAACGCTTCCGTCTCGCTTTCCAGCGGGACGGAATACGTTCTTGGCGGCTCGCGCCCTATGGAATTGACCGACAGATCCTCCCACTCGCTGCGCCCTTCCCACGCAGCCGCGCCAAGCGACTGCATGACAAGGGCGCCGACGAACACGCCTTTTACCAGCCGGTTCATGACAAGGCCCATCAGTAAGTGACCGTGCGCGTCTCGTAGTGGCCGGGCTGCCAGATGCGCACGACCGTGCCGTTGGCCTGGACATGGTCGACATAGCGCCCCTCGACCCACACCTGCGTAGTTGTGGTCACAGGAGCGGGGTTGACCACGACCGGCGTCTGGTTGATGACTACAGGCGTCTGCGTGACGACAGGCTGCTGCACGACAACCGTGCTGGTCGAGTAGCGCGGGCCGATGCACGCATCGACAAGCGCCCCGCCTACAACGCCGCCCACAAAGCCGCCCCAGAAGGCGCCGCCGCCGCGCCCCCATCCGCCATGGTGGTGGCGATGGTGGTATGACGGATGCGGCACATGCATCCGCGGCGCGAAACCGCGCCCGCCGAAGCCAGGCCCGCCAAAGCCAGGCCCGCCGTGCGGCCGGGCGAACGCCCCCGCCGCAACCGTTGCAACTGCCAATACTATCATCATTTTCTTCATGGTTTCCTACCTTTCTGCGAGGCCTTCTTTTGCGCTCACGAACGGTTAGGGAAACTTTCCTCCAACTTCTGACAAAAAAATTTGGTAAAATATACGTCTCCGCAGTTCTGTAGCAAGAGGGGGTAAAACCATATGAGCATACGCATCCTTGGCACCGGCAGCTATCTGCCGCCAAAAGTCGTCACAAACGACGATGTCGGCCGTCGGCTTGACACGACGGACGAATGGATATATTCGCATACCGGCATCCACTCCCGTCACGTCGCAGGCGAGAACGAGTCCACGTCGACCATGGCCGCCGAGGCCGGGCGGGCGGCGATGGCCGCGGCCGGCGTCTCGCCGGAGGAGATCGGTCTTATCGTGCTCGCGACCTCCACCCCCGACTACAATCCCTTCCCGTCGACAGCATGCATAGTGCAGGGACTTCTCGGCTGCGTCAACGCCGGCGCGTTCGACCTGCAGGCCGCGTGCGCAGGATTTGTGTATGCACTGGAGCAGGCGCGCGGATTCGTCAACTTCTACCCCGACAAGAAGGCCCTCGTGATCGGCGCCGAAACCCTCACGCGCGTTCTCGACTGGTCCGACCGCTCAAGCTGCATCCTCTTCGGCGACGGCGCAGGCGCCGTCGTCCTGGGCTGCGACGATCCCGCCGGGCAGGCCAGCGCAAAGACAACCGCCCACACCATACTCGGCGCGGACGGCAAAGGCTCCCATTTCATAACCAGAACCGGCGGATGCAGAACGCCGCTCAAGTTCGACCCCGAAACAGGAATCCCTCTCCCGCCGGAGACGCCCGAGCTCCCCGTTATGACGCTCATGGGCCACGACGTCTTTGCGTTCGCCGTCCGCACGCTCTCGAAGGTGGCCCGCGACCTCTGCGAAAAGCTCGGCACCTCGCCCGAAGAACTCGACCGTGTATTTGCGCACCAGGCCAACGGACGCATCATCGAAGCGGTCGCGAGGCGTATGAAACTGCCGCTGGAGAAATTCTGGCTAAACCTCGAGACCACCGCCAACACATCCGCCGCATCGATTCCCATCTCGCTCGACCAGGCCGTGAAAGCCGGCGAGCTTAAGGACGGCATGAAGATCGTGATGGTAGGTTTCGGTGCAGGCCTCACCTACGCCGGGACCTACTGCACCTGGCCCGAGCTGTAGTCTGCCGCAGGGCGGGCCTCTCTCGCCGCATAGTGGCGGCTGTCGCCTCTTGTGCCGTAAAGAAGACTCTCGCCTATCGACGCAAGGCGCCGGTCGAGGCAGTTTCTGCACAGCGACGCGTTCTCGTCAAGGCAGGGCTTGCCCGCGTAGAGCCTGTAAGCCCTGCGCCAGCGCGTTTCCGTCACGTTCGGCATAAGAACGTTCGCGCCCGCCTTCACGCCGCGCTCCCGCCCGTCGTGCGCCAGAGCCTGCAGCGCAGTCGCGGCCGCAATGTTGACGTCGTGCAGATAGAGGCGCGTCGCCGCAATCATCTTAAGCCCCAGTTCAAGCCGCGACTCCGCCGGCATGACGGGCGCGCCCGCCGCGAGCGGAGTGTCAGGATGAGGAATGTAGGGCCCCATGCCGATCATGTCCACATCCATCTCTCCATAGAAAACGATGTCTCGCGCAAGGTCGCGGGCCATCTGGCCGGGCAGTGCGCACATCACCCCCGTCCCTACCTGATAGCCCGTGCGCCGCAGCGCCCTCAGACACTCCACCCTGCGCTCCCAGCTGCACTCCGCCGGGTGCACCGCCGCATACAGCAGGGGGTTGGACGTCTCGATCCTCAGCAGATAGCGTGCCGCACCCGCCGCGCGCCACCGCGCGTAGACCTCCTCGGACTGTTCGCCCAGCGAAAGCGTGACGCCGAGGTCGAGAGGCGCGATGCGTCTGAGCACGTTCTCTATGAATACGGTGTGGGCCTCGCTCTCGATCTCGCCCGACTGTATAACCAGCGACGCATAGCCCAGCCGCTTCGCCTCCTCTGCGGCGGCGGCAATGGCGTCCTCGTCGAGGCTGTAGCGCTCGACCGCCGAGTTGGACTTCCTTATCCCGCAATAGAGGCAGTCCTTTGCACAGAGGTTCCCGGCCTCGACCAGCCCGCGCACCGCGACTCCCTTCCCGCAGCATTTCAGCTTTACAGCATACGCGGCTTCATACAGGAGATCAAGGTCCTCGCGCCTCTCCAGCGAAAGAAGCCTCTCCAGTTCGTCCGGCCCGATCGATTTCGGCGCGCCCGACGCTTTGTGCAGCAGGTCATGAAGCCGGTCGCCCGCGCTCATCTTCCACCTCCGCCGCGCAGCACCGCCTCTGCCCATGGCGGATACGCCGTGCGGATGTCCACAGGCTCGCCGCTCGCAGGATGGACGAATTTCGCGCCGAGCGCGTGCAGGCGGTGGCCCCGCATGTTCTCGACCGCGAAAGCCCCGTAGAGCCTGTCGTTCACGATATGCATCCCCGCCAAAGCGAGCTGCGCGCGTATCTGGTGGGTCACGCCCGTGAAGATCGTAACCTCCAGCAGAGTGCGCTCCTCGTTCTCCTCCATGACATGCGCGACAGGCGTGAATCTTGTGACGGCGTGCAGCCGCCTCAGCGCGGCGCGCTGCGCCATGGCAAGCCGGTTTCGGTCGGCGTCGATCATCCTGCAGAACGGCAGGGTCGGGTCGTGCGCAAGATCGTTCTCGAGCGTCGCCCCGACCGCCACGCTTCCCTCCACAAGCGCCAGATACGTCTTCGCGACGGTCTGCGCCGAAAATTGCGCGCGCAGCGATTCAAAGGCCTGCGCCGTCCTCGCGACGAGCACCAGCCCCGAAGTATCCGCGTCGATCCTGTGCAGCGCGCCGGCCATAAGGGGACTGTCCCCGAGCGCAAGGCACTCCGGATGGCGCGCGACGACGCCGTTCATAAGCGTGCCCGTCTCGTTGCGCGAAATCGGCTGGACGGGCATTCCGGCCGGCTTGTCGAACGCCAGCAGACTGCCGTCCTCGAACACCGTGCACACCTGGACGGAGGCGTCGGCCTTTACAACATTGTCCGCCGCTTCCGCGAGCTCGACGACCGATATTGTCTCGCCGCCGCGAAGCTTGAGGCCCTTCGCCGCACGGCGGCCGTTCACGAGAACGCCGCCGCTCTCCACGGCCTCGCGAACGAACGCTCGCGTCGTCGAGGGGAATTTATCGAGCAGGGCGGCGTCCAGCCGGACGCCGCCCCGTTCCGCGCAAATCTCGCAGGGACCTATCATTCGTAGCGGTCCATCATCGACGGCGCGATCGGGGCCATGCCCTCCCACGACCGGTTGGACGACCACGGCAGGTCGCTGTCCTCGGCGGTGTCTGCCACGCAGCCCGCCAGGACAGTGATCGCGAACGCCGCGAGAACGGCCTTAGTCAGCGAAGATGACGTCATTGCGCTGGACCTTGTCCTGTTCCCACGCGCCGAGAATGTCGCATATGACATACGGCTTGCCCTTGACCTCCTGACGCAGACGCAGGCGGCCGATGAACTCGCCGGCGCTGCCCTTGTAGCCGGGCCTCTTCACGCTGATCTCGAGGAACGGCAGCGGACGGTCGAGGTTCTCGCCCTTGAGCTCCTTCATCGCCTCGTCGCTGAACTTCACGATCGCGAACATGTTCTCGTTGTCGGCGTCGACAACCGTTCCCTTCTCGCCGGCGGGCAGCGAGGTCACGACCGAACCCGCGGCGGGCGCGGCGCTCTTGGTGGTCTGGATGGACTCACGAACGAGCTTCTCCAGCGTCGTGTTGCGCTGTCTGGCCTTTTCAAGCTCCTCCTTGACGGCCTCGGTCTCATCCTTGGCGGTCGTCACCTCGTCCTTGAGCGAGGCGATCTCCTGGTTGAGCTCGTCGATCTGACTCTTGACCTTCGTGACCTGGTTCACGAGATCGGCCTTCTCGCCCTCGAGCTTGGCGATCTTGGTTTCCTTCTCCGCGAGGTCCACCTTGTCCTGACGCGCCGCCGGCTTGAGCCTGTTGATCTCGGCGACGACGCCGGCGAGCTTGCCGCGAAGCGTCACGAGCTCGGCGCGCGTGGAGTTGAGACGCGACAGCTGGGACTTCGACGACTCGAACAGCCTGTCGAGGAGCTCGGCGGCCGTTCCCGGCCCGTCCATCTTGGGCTGGCCGAGATCCATGATCGGCTTCCCGTCGGCGTCGAGCTGGTAGACCATGCGCAGCTGCGAGCGGTCGCTCTCGGTCCAGTTGTATGTATCGAGATTCGCCGTCTCGAGGTAGGCGTTGTAGCCGTCGAGCACGTTCTCCATGTCGGGCGAGTCGACAAGCCTGGCTTCGACCGGCGACGCATCCATGTTGATGGGCTCGGCCGTGACAGTCTTGTCGGGCTCGGACTTTTCGATCATGCGAGCCATCTTCACGAAGTAATCCTCCTGCTGCCGGTTGCGGTCGGTCAGCACGGAACGCTTCGCGTTCAGCTGCAGTTCAAACCATAGCGCCGCTGCTGCGAGCGCCAGAAACACGTATACAAGGCCGTGAAGTGCTTTGTTCATGATGATTTTCCTAGTTGACGGTGATATGATACCCTTTTTTTCCGAAAAACGCAACCGCAATTTTCAAGAGGCCTTTTCGCCTGCCGCCGAACGCGCCGCCGCGACCACGGCCTCGGCCGTCGCGAGCCCCACGCCCGCAGCGCGCGCAACAGCCTGCGCCGACGCGCGGGCAATGCCGTATATGGACTTGAACTCCTTCAGGAGCTTCACCTTTTTCGCCTCGCCTATGCCCGGCACGTCGTCAAGAACCGACTCGCGAATCGACCTCTCCCTCAGGTTGCGATGGTAGGTTATCGCGAACCTGTGGGCCTCGTCGCGCAGGCGCGTGCATACGAAGAGCGCCTGCGAGTCGCGCGGCAGCATGAGGTTCTCGCGCCCGTCGTCGAGCACGATCTCCTCCTGCCGCTCGGCCAGACCGATCGTCGGGATGTCGCTCACGCCGATCTCCGCGAAGGCCTCGCGCGCGGCGCGAAGCTGTGTCACACCGCCGTCGCATATGAAGAGATCCGCGCGCGGCGACGTCTCAAGGAGAGTGGAAGCCGGCCCGTACCTGCGGCGCACGACCTCGGCCATCGACCTCGGATCGTCAGCCCCCTCGACCGTCTTGATCTTGAAATGCCTGTAGTAGCGCCTGTCGGGAAGACCGTCACGCGCGACCACGAGCGACGCCACCGAATGCGTGCCGAAGAGGTTCGATATATCGGCGCACTCTATTATGCGCGGCGGTCTCGGGAGGCCTATCGCCTTCGCGAGCTCGGCGAGACCGGCCGCCGCGTCGGCGCGGTGCATCTCGGGGGTCTTCCTCACAAAGTGGGCCTTTGTCATCTCCTTGAGGGCGAAGAGCGTGTCGCGCAGACGGGCCGCAGTCTCGAAGTCGCGCTTCTGCGCCGCCGCCGCCATGCGCGCCTCGACCTCCGAAAAGACCTCTGGCCGCTTCCCCTCCAGAAACGCGCAGGCCTCGTCAAACCGCGCCCGGTATTCGGCCTCGGTCACGCGCCCGAGACACGG
The DNA here is from genome assembly GCA_002395905.1 of Verrucomicrobia bacterium UBA4286. GTDB lineage: Bacteria > Verrucomicrobiota > Kiritimatiellia > RFP12 > UBA1067 > UBA1067. Next base: position 14,408 of record DGVK01000197.1, read on the forward strand.
CGCGGAGCACGTTCGTATGACATCGGCGAGACAGTGGCGGTGGCACTCCCCGTCGGGCTCGAGCGCGTCGCACTCGCGTATCCCGTAGCGCTTCTCGGCGAAGTCTTTCGCGGCGCGCACGACCGGACTCGACGGGAACGGCCCGAAGTATTTCGCGCCGTCGTCCCGCACGATCCTCACGCACGCGAACCTCGGCCACTTCGCCGAAGTGTCGGCCTTCAGCGCGAGGTAGCGCTTGTCGTCGCGCATCAG
>DGVK01000112.1:0-3958 GCA_002395905.1 Verrucomicrobia bacterium UBA4286
GGCGACCACCCCCGCGGGGGTGGTGCAGTCCGCTTTTCTTCTTCAATGATCCCCATGGCCTTCCTTTCTTCTTTGCTGACCCATTAGATATTACCATTTCCGTGCATAAAGAGTGCTCTGTGGCGGGGGTTGCGCGATGCGACAGATTATGGTATCATATGCCCTCAAACGCGGAATCGGGGGCTAACCGGTTCCGGTCGTCGCGGCGCGGTGCCGTGGCGGCAGTGCGGACAAAACCCCGGAAAAAGGGCACAAATCCGAAAGTAAAGAAGGAAATAAAAATGCAGAAGAGCTATCGTGCTCCGAACCCGGGCGAGAACCGTCCGTGGTTTCTCGTAGACGCGAAGAATCAGCCGCTCGGCCGTCTTGCGGTCGTTGTGGCGAACAAACTCCGCGCGAAAGACCTCCCGACGTTCGATCCGTCGGTGGACGCCGGTGCGTTCGTGGTCGTGATCAACGCGGCGTCCGTCAAGCTGACGGGCAAGAAGGAAGAGCAGAAGGAATACCAGCGTTACAGCGGCTTCCGTGACGGCCTCAAGCGCTTCAGCGCCGCCACGATGCGCGCGCAGCATCCCGACCGCATGATCAAGGAGGCGGTATGGGGAATGCTCCCGAAGAACAACATCGCGCGCAAGATGATGACGCGCCTTAAAGTCTTCGCCGGGACCGAACACACCCACGCCGCGCAGAAGCCGGTCGAGATCAAGCTCTAAGGAGGATTTACAGAAATGGCTACCAAGAAGGCAATCTCAGCCGGGACAGGCCGTCGCAAGACCGCCACGGCTCGCGTCAACCTCGTCGAGGGAACAGGCGTGTGGACGGTTAACAAGGTCGCGCTCGAGGATTACATCCAGAGCGAGGCCCTGCGCGACTATCTCAAGCAGCCCGTCGCGATAAGCGGCTACGACATGACCAAGGTCGATGTCGTGGCGTTCGCCAAGGGCGGCGGTATCGCAGGCCAGGCCGGCGCCATCCGCCACGGTCTCGCCCGTGCGCTCGTCGAGGCCGACGAGACGACCCGCGCGGCTCTCAAGAAGGCGGGCTGCATGACCCGCGACAGCCGCATGAAGGAGCGCAAGAAACCCGGCCAGCCCGGCGCCCGCAAGCGCTTCCAGTTCTCGAAGCGTTAATGCCGAAGAGGCGACGCCGGCCGGGGTCGAGGGTTTTCCAAGCCCGCCGTCCCCGGCCTGCGGTTCTTATACGGACTACATTCAATGGCATTCGGATTTCTCAAGAAAATCGCCCAGATGCTCACCGGCGGCAGGGACGCCGGCTCCCAGAAGAAGCAGGGCGCAAAATCCCGTGACGGGAAGGGCGGCAAGGGGCGCTCCAAGGGCGAGCGCCAGCAGAGGCCGCAGCAGCAGAAAGGCTCCCGGCGGCAGCAGGGCCAGGGTCAGCGCAAGCCGCAGCAGGGCGGCCAGGCGCAGGGGCAGCAGCAGAAGCGTCAGGACCGGCCCCAGCAGCAGAAGGGGCCGCGCGGCGACCGTCGCCGCGACGACAGGCGCGGCGGGCGCGACAGGGACCGCTCCAGGAGAGGCCCCGCGCCGGTAAACACAGCCGCAGGCGAGGTCCGCCCGGGCGGGGTGGTCTCCGACGAGGAGATGGCCGCCCGCAAGGCCGCGCACGCGGCCTGGTCGCTCGATTCGTTCGTGGTTGAACCGGTCGAAGGAAAGAAGCGTTTCCACGACTTCGATCTTCCGTCGGAGGTGATGCACGGTATCGCCGACCTCGGCTTCAAGTACTGCACCGAGATACAGGCGCTTTCGCTTGAGCAGGCGCTCGCCGGGAAGAACATCGCCGGCAAGGCCCAGACCGGCAGCGGCAAGACGGCCGCGTTCCTCGTGGCGATTCTCACGCGCTACCTCAGAACGCCCGAGAGCCGCGCCAAGACCGGCGGCACGCCCCGCGCGCTTGTGATCGCGCCCACGCGCGAGCTCGTCATACAGATATGCAAGGACGCCGACGCGATCGGCAAGTACTGTGGCCTCAGGTCGCTCGCCATCTACGGCGGCATGGACTACGACCGCCAGAAGAAGGAGGTGCTCGACGCGCCTGTCGATCTTCTTGTGGCGACGCCCGGCCGTCTGCTCGACTTCGTGAAGAGCCATGTGATAAACCTTTCCAGCGTCGACACTCTCGTCATCGACGAGGCCGACAGGATGCTCGACATGGGCTTCATACCCGACGTGCGCCGCATAATGAGCTATCTGCCGCCGAAGAACAAGCGCACGACGATGCTCTACTCGGCGACGCTCAACGACACGGTTATGCGCCTTGCGATGAACTGGATGGAAGAGCCCTACAAGGCCGAGGTCGAGAGCGAGACCAACGCGACCGACACCGTGAGGCAGGTCGTGTACATCGTGCGCTCGGCCGACAAGTTCAAGGTTCTCTACAATCACATCGCGCTTCATCCGGCGGCGCGGACGATCGTCTTCTGCAACCGCAAGTCCACTACCGAGGACGTTTACGAGTCGCTAAAGATACGCGGGATCTCGGTCGAGATGCTCTCCGGCGACGTGAACCAGAACAAGCGCCTCAAGGTTCTTGATGCGTTCAGGGACGGCGAGATCAAGATTGTCGTCGCGACCGACGTCGCGGGCCGGGGCATCCATGTCGACGACATCGAGTATGTGATCAACTTCGACTTCCCCTACGAAGCCGAGGATTATGTGCACCGTATCGGCCGCACGGGCCGCGCCGGCAACACGGGAATCGCGATAAGCTTCGCCGACGAGGACGAGTCGTTCGCAATACCGGAGATCGAGGAGTTCATCAAGGAGCCTCTCAAATGCACGATGATCCAGGACGACGATCCTCTGCTCAAGCCCATTCCTCCGCGCGGCTCCAGGCTGGGCGAGGTGGACGCGCAGGCGGCGGCAGCCGTCGACGCGCGCGAAGCCGTCGGCGATGAGCAGAAGGCCGCCGCGGCCGCGCTTACGGGCGTGTCCGCCGCGAACGCGGTGACAGGCAGCGGATCGCCCGCGGTTCTGCGCGACGATCATCCTGTGCGCGAGCTGCCCAGGTTCGAGCATGCGCTTGACCCGAAGGCTCCGCCGCCGGACGAGAGCGACATCTACTCCAAGCCTGTCGAGCAGACGGCGAAGACAGAGGAGTTCACCATCTAACCCGGTGTTTCTCATGAAACTGTCGGTTGTCATAACGACCAGGAACGAGGCGGCGAACATCGCCGCCTGCGTTCGTTCATTCGACGCGGCCGTGAAAAGCGGCGACGCGGAGGTCCTGGTCGTCGACAACGCTTCGACCGACGCGACCAAGGCCATAGCCTCCTCGCTCGGCGCGGCGGTCTTCGACAAGGGGCCGGAGCGCAGCGCGCAGAGAAACTTCGGCTGGCGCAAGGCGCGCGGCGAATGGGTGCTCGTGCTGGATGCTGACATGATAATCCCGCCAGAGACGGTGGATGAGATCCTTTCGGTCGAAGGCGGCGACGCATACTGGATACCGGAAGTGCGGACAGGCGAAGGCCTTCGCGTCAGGGCGCGCAACTTCGAGCGCAGTTTTTACGACGGGACGTGCGTCGACGCGCTCAGGCTCTTCAGGCGGGCGGTTCTGGAGAAGACCGGCGGATACGACGAGAACCTGCTTGCGGGGGGGGAGGATTGGGAGCTCGACATCCGCGTTCTCGCGACTGGCGCGAAGTGCGCTGTGTTAAAAAACCATCTCATCCACAACGAGAAGCGTCTCACGCTGCGCAGGATGCTGGAGAAGAAGGCCTATTACACCAGGAGTTTCGCCGCATACCAGGCCAAGTGGGCGGGGCATCCCGCGGTGCGCCGGCAGTTCTCGCCGTTCTACCGCTTCTTCGGCGTCTTCGTCGAGAACGGAAAGTGGCGCAAGGTTCTCAGACACCCGGTTCTTTTCGCCGTCGTAATGTTCGAGCGCGTGGCGGTAGGCGCTGTGTATCTCTTCTGCAGGGGACGGTAGTGGCGGACGGCGA
>DGVK01000112.1:4020-4195 GCA_002395905.1 Verrucomicrobia bacterium UBA4286
CGGCGACTACGAGCGGCGCGGGGCGAGAGAGGCCGAGCTGGGCCGTCTCGCTCGCCTGCTTGCGGAAACGCGCGCGAAGTGCTATAATTCAAACATCACGCAGAAAAAGGAAACCGACAATGAAGAAGGCGCTTATAACCGGAATCACCGGACAGGACGGCAGCTATCTTGCCGA
>DGVK01000101.1 GCA_002395905.1 Verrucomicrobia bacterium UBA4286
CGCTCTCGCCCGAGGCGCACGAGACTATCGCGCTTGCGCTGAACGGACTCGGCACTATGTCCAACTCCGGCGAGGGCGGCGAAAACCCCGAGCGCTTTGGCACCGAGAGGAACAGCGCTATCAAGCAGGTGGCGTCCGGGCGCTTCGGCGTGACGATAGAGTACCTTCGCTCGGCGAAAGATTTGCAAATAAAGCTCGCGCAGGGAGCGAAGCCTGGCGAGGGTGGACAGCTCCCCGCGCACAAGGTGAACGAGTTCGTCGCCCGTCTCCGCCACGCCAAGCCCGGCACGACGCTCATCTCTCCGCCGCCGCACCACGACATCTACTCCATTGAGGATCTTGCGCAGCTCATATACGACCTCAAATGCGCGAATCCAGCGGCGCGCGTTTCGGTGAAGCTCGTATCCGAGGCGGGAGTCGGCACGATTGCGGCAGGCGTCGCGAAGGCGCATGCGGACGTCATCGTTATATCCGGCTTCGATGGCGGAACAGGCGCCGCGCCTCTCACTTCGATGAAGCACGCGGGGCTTCCGTGGGAGGTCGGCCTTGCCGAGGCGCACCAGACGCTCGTCAAGAACAACCTCCGCGACCGCGTGAAGCTCCAGGTCGACGGACAGCTCCGCACCGGGCGCGACATCGTGATCGCCGCGATGCTCGGCGCGGACGAGTTCGCGTTCGGCACCTCGATGCTCGTTGCGCTCGGGTGCGTCCAGTGCCGCAACTGCAACCTAAACTGCTGCCCGGTCGGTATAGCGACGCAGAAGAAGGCGCTGCGCGCGAAGTTCGCCGGGAGGCCGGAGCATCTGCAGGCATACTTGCGTTTTCTCGCCGAGGATGTGCGCGGACATCTCGCCGCGCTCGGTCTCTCCTCGCTCGCAGAGGCGTGCGGCCGCGCCGATCTGCTAAAGGCGAAAGACGGCTCAAGATTCGACTTCGGGAATCTGCTGTCGACTGCAGCCGACTGCCGTCGAGCGCATTCTGCCGCAGACGGGAGCCGCATAAAACGCCACGAGGTTCAAGACTGCTACGACGCGCGCGAACTGATACCGGCGGCGGCGAAGGGCGAGACTCGCCTGAAGCGCATGATTTCCAACTGCGACCGTTCTGTCGGCGCGGCGCTCTCAGGCTGGCTGGTCGGCAGACGCCACGGCGAGATCGCCGTCGATTTCACAGGCGTCGCCGGACAGTCCTTCGGCGCGTTTCTCGCGGCAGGCGTGACCTTCAACCTCGCGGGCGAGGCGAATGACTATGTCGGGAAATCGCTTTCGGGCGGTACGATAACCGTCCGGCCGCCGGAAGGCGCGTCGTTCTCTCCCGAAGAAAACATCATCGCGGGAAATGTCATAGCCTACGGTGCGACAGCCGGCGAGATCTTCATAAACGGGTGCGCCGGTGAACGTTTCGGCGTGCGAAACTCCGGCGCGACGCTTGTCGTCGAGGGTGTCGGTGACCACGGCTGCGAGTACATGACGGGTGGTGTCGCTGTCGTCCTCGGGCCGGTCGGCGTCAACTTCGCGGCGGGCATGACAGGCGGCGCAGCGTACGTCTACGACGAGAGCGGCGGCCTTGATCTCTACTGCAATCTGGACTCGGTTGATCTCTTCCCGGTCGCGGAAGGCTCGGAGGACGAGGCGCTGGTTCGCGCTCTTCTGCGCAGACATGTCGAGCTGACATCCTCGCCCAAGGCGGAACGCATCCTGCGCGGGTGGAGCTCGGCGCGGCATTGTTTCGTCAAGGTCGTTCCGGCTGTTCAGGTTTGACCATGAACAGCCGTTGAGCAGTGCGAGGCGGCGGAGAATTCGGTACAATATTCCCGGCAGGCGGGCGGGGCCGCTTTGCCTGCAGCCAATGGAAAATAGACGGAGAAGGGCCAAGGGGAGGATGGGCGCGAGGGTCAGACCCTCTGGCTCCCTCTATAGCGCGGAGTGAGTTCCGGGCCGTCACATTGGGAACGGGCGGGTGCTTCGCTGCATGTTGGCGATCTTGTGGGAGAGCACAGCCAGCGACTGCGCGAGGTCCACGCTCTGCACGATCACGTCGTCAGGAACGGAAAGCTGCACAGAGGTGAAGTTCCAGATGCCTTTCACTCCCGCCGCTACAAGCGCCTCCGCGCACTCCTGGGCGGCGGCATCCGGCACGGTGAGGATGCCGAGCCTGATCCGCAGCCGGCGGACGAGGCGGCCGATTTCCGTCATCGGGCGCACCTTCACACCATGGACCGTCTGCCCCTGAAGCTCTGGATTTGTGTCGAACGCCACCACGATTGAGAGGTGCTGCTCGGCAAATCCGCCGTAGCCGACAAGGGCGTGGCCCAACGAGCCGCAGCCGATCAGCGCGGCGTCCGTCGCATTGTCCCATCCGAGCGCGTGCTGCATCGCCGCGACAAGCTCCCGCGCCGGATAGCCCCAGCGCGGACGGCCTGGGATGCCCATCATCGCAATGTCCTTGCGCGCGAGAACTGGATCGATCCCGAGCGCTGCAGCCAATGCCGCGCTTGATATCTCCTCCTCCCCCGCCGCCATGCGCTCCCGGATCAGGCGCAAATACGCCGGATACCGACGGATCGTCGGCAGCGGAAGCGGACTGAGTCTATCGCTGGCATTCATAAACTGTCTACTATTATACCACATTTGACCGACGGGCGACACAGCGCTGAGAAAATCTGGAATATCCCCACCTTGGGAAA
>DGVK01000069.1 GCA_002395905.1 Verrucomicrobia bacterium UBA4286
GCGAAAAATCCGGGATAAGGGTGCGCTTCCTGGCGCACTTGCGCACATCAGGGAAATTATGGTATCATTTGACCTCGCAAGTCATGGATTCTGAACAGACAAAGAAGACTACGTTCACCTACGAACTTACCGAGGACCAGCAGGAGATTCTGCTTGGAATCATGGTCAACGGCAATTACCGCAGGCGCGAGGTTCCGTACTCCCTCTGGTCTGTCGAGGGAGATCATTTCAACGCGACGCTTTATTCCAAGGAGAAGCACGGCCGGCGCAAGCTGTGTGTGCAGGGTTCGAAGGCCGAGGACTTCGTTCTTTTCGTCCTTGAGCCGAACGTTCTCATGTCGGCTGCGCTCGGCTATGAGACGGTTTTGAATCCGGAACTCGTCTCGGCCCACGCCGGCAGCGACGAATCGGGAAAGGGCGACTATTTCGGCCCGCTTGTCGTCTGCTGCGCGTACACCGACGAAGCGCTTTCGGCCGAGATGCAGAAGCTCGGCGTGAAGGACTGCAAGCAGATGAGCGACAAGGCGGTGCTTGCGACCGGCGCGAAACTGCGCGCGCTGCTCGGGCCGACGGGGTATGCGGTTGTGAAACTCGGCCCTGCGGCGTACAACCGCCTTTACGCGAAGATGCGAAACATCAACCGCATGCTCGCCTGGGCTCACGGCACGGCGATCGAGGAGCTTCTTGAAAAGCGGCAGGGGTGCGACCGCGTAGTGGTGGACCAGTTCGCGCCGACCGAAGCGACGATCAAACGCGCGCTGAAGCCGCTCGGGAAAAAGGCCAAGGTCGAGCAGCGCCACAAGGCCGAGAGCGACATCGCCGTCGCTGCGGCGTCGGTCATCGCGCGTGAACTGTTTTTAAGGGATATCGCCAGGATGAGCGAGGAGGTGTTCGGTCCGCCGTCGGAGGGGCGCGCGAACGTGCCCGCAGGGTCGAGCGATCCGCGGGTTAGAACGCTCGCCGAGGAGATGGTCCGCAAAGAGGGGCCTGTGTGGCTCATGAACCACTGCAAGGCCCATTTCCAGACGACGGACAAGGTTCTCGCCGCGTGCGGGAAATCGCGAGAAGACCTGCCGCCGGAGGGCCGCGTGACATCCGCCGTCGCGAACGGAAGCTACGGGCGCAGAGGCGGCGGCAGGAGCGGAGAAGGAGAAGGGGAGAAAGAGGAATGAACGTTGAATTCAACACTGTCGAAGAGTGCCTTGAGGCGCTGAGAAACGGAGAGATAATACTTGTCACGGACGATGCCGACCGCGAGAACGAAGGCGACTGCATCTGCGCCGCGCGCTTTGCGACGCGCGAGAACGTGAACTTCATGGCGAGCTACGCCAAAGGGCTTATATGCATGCCGATGAGCGCCGAGTGGTGCAGACGGCTCGACCTGCCGCAGATGGTCGCCGAGAACACCGACAACCATTCGACGGCGTTCACCGTGTCGATCGACGCCGTTTCCACCACGACGGGCATTTCCGCAGAGGAGCGCGCGGCGACGGCGCGCGCGTGCATACGGCAGGGCGCAAGGCCGGAGGATTTCCGCAGGCCCGGGCACATGTTCCCGCTCGAAGCGCGCGCCGGCGGCGTTCTCAAGCGCGCGGGCCACACCGAGGCGACGGTCGATCTCTGCCGCCTCGCCGGGCTTGAAGAGGTGGGCCTCTGCTGCGAGGTGATGAAGGACGACGGCACGATGGCGCGCCTGCCCGACATAGCGGAGTTCGCCAGGACCCACAAGCTCAAGCTCATGTGCATCGCCGACCTTATCGCCTACCGCCGCCACCGCGACAGGCTCGTGGAGCCGGTCGAGGAGGTGGATCTGCCGACGGACCACGGCCACTTCAGACTCAAGATGTACCGCAGCCGCATCACGGGACTCGAGCACCTCGCGCTTGTAAAGGGCGACCTTTCGGGCGGCGAACCGGCGCTCGTGCGCGTCCATTCGGAGTGCTTCACCGGCGACGTTCTTGGAAGCGAGCGGTGCGACTGCGGGCCGCAGCTCCACGCCGCGATGGAGATGGTGGAGAAAGAGGGGCGCGGCGTCGTCCTCTACATGCGCCAGGAAGGGCGGGGAATCGGCCTCGCGAACAAGCTCCACGCATACAAGAAGCAGGAACAGGGGATGGACACGGTGGAGGCGAACATCGCGCTCGGCTTCGCACCGGACCTTCGCGACTACGGCGAAGGCGCGCAGATCCTCGCGGACCTCGGGCTGAAGAAGGTTCGGCTCTTGACGAACAATCCTTGCAAAGTGAAGGGGCTTGGCGGATATGGGATCGAGATAACCGAGCGCGTGCCGATTGTTATACCGGCGAACGCCCACGACAAGCGCTATCTGGACACCAAGAAAGAGAAGATGGGTCATCTGCTATGAAGATTGCGGTCATAGGCGACGGAGGATGGGGGACCGCCAACGCGATACTCCTCTGCGGCGGCGGGCATGAAGTGACGCTCTGGGGCGCGTTCCCTGATTATATCGACGAGATGCGCCGCACGCGCCGCAACGAGCGGTTCCTCAAGGGCGTGGAGCTGCCCGCATCGCTCAAGCTCACCGCCGACCGTGCAGAGGCCGTGGCCGGCGCGGAGGTCGTCGTGCTCGCGCCGCCGTCGAAGTATTTCGCGTCCGTCGTGGAGGGCTTCAAGGGGCTTGTGGACGGACGCCATCTTGTCGTGTCGCTCACGAAAGGTCTTTGCGAGAAGACCGACAGGCGCATGACGGTTCTCGCCTCGGAGATACTCGGCGTGAAGGACGTCGTGGCCCTTGCCGGCCCGACACATGCCGAAGAGGTGAGTCGCGGAATACCAACGGCTATAGTCGCCGCGTGTGCTGACGAGGCGAAGGCGAAGCGCGTGCAGGAAATCTGGTCCGGCCCGACCTTCCGCGTGTACACTTCGCGCGATCCGGCGGGCGTCGAGATCGGCGGCGCGGTGAAGAACGTGATCGCGATAGCCGTCGGCTGTTCGGACGGGATGGGCTTCGGCGACAACACCCGTGCGGCGCTCATCACGCGCGGGCTTGCCGAGATGAAGCGGTTCGTCCTCGCCTACGGCGGCAGCCCGGAGACGCTTTCGGGCCTGGCGGGAATCGGCGACCTGATAGTGACCTGCACGTCGGTCCATTCGCGCAACCACTCGGTAGGCGAGAGGCTCGGGCGCGGCGAGAAGATAGGCGACATTCTCGGCTCGATGCAGATGGTCGCCGAAGGAGTGTGGAATTCCAAGGTCGTCCACGACCTGTCGGCGCGGCTCGGGGTCGAGATGCCGATATGCGACCTTGTATACGCGGTGTGCTATCAGAACGCAGACGCGCGCAAGGCCGCCGAGACGGTCATGAACAGGTCTCTCAAGAGCGAATAGCCGCCATGATGCGTGAATTGACACCGACTCTCGCGTTCTTCTCGTTCTGGCTTGGCGCATGCATAGCGTCGTTTCTCAATGTCGTCATATGGCGCGTGCCGCGCGGGGAGTCGATAGTAAGCCCGCCGTCGCACTGCCCGAAGTGCGGCGCGGCGATCAGGTGGTGGCAGAACATCCCGATCCTCTCTTGGCTCGCGCTGCGCGGGAAGTGCTCTTCATGCCGCGCGCCGATCTCGCCGCGGTACATATTCGTCGAGGCTCTTGGCGGCGCGCTTTTCCTCGCGGCGTTCCTGCAGCTGTGGATGCCGCATGCCCCGCTATGGGCGGCCTCCTTGCATCTGCTCGTGATGTGGACGTGGATCGCGCTCATGATCATAGGGTCGTTCATCGATTACGATCTTCAGCTTCTGCCGGACTTCGTCACGATAGGCGGCATGGTGCTCGGTCTTGCGGAGGCGGCGGTGTTCTCGGTCGCCGGGAAGACGTTTGCGCCGGCGGCGTGGTCGGTATCGGGACTTGCGTTCGGCTTCGGGTTGATGTGGCTCGTCAGGTGGCTCGGCTCCAAGGCTTTCAAGCGCGAGGCGATGGGGATGGGAGACGTTCTTCTCATGGGAGCCGTCGGCGCTTTGTTCGGCCCGGTCGCGGTTCTGGCGACGGTCATGCTTTCCTCTGTGGCAGGCTCGATCGTCGGTCTCGGAATGATTCTCGCATCGAAGGTGAAGCTCGGCCGGTTCGTTGCGATTCCCTACGGGCCGTACATCTGCCTGGGCTGTCTGGCGTGGATGTTCTTCGGTCAAGAACTCGTCACCTGGTATCTGGGGTTATTCAAATGAACAAGCTCTTCATAATCGACATGATGCCGTTCCTCTACAAGGGGCATTTCGTGTTCCTCAGAAACCCGCGCATGACGTCGAGCGGAATCAACACTTCGGCTCTTCTGGGGCTCGCCAACGGACTGATGTCCATATTGAAGAAGGAGTGCCCCACTCATGTGGTGCTCGCGATGGATCCGGGCGGGCCGACGTTCCGCCACGAGGCGTATCCGCCCTACAAGGCGCAGCGGCAGAAAATGCCTGAAGACCTCGCGGCGTCCATACCTTACGCTTTCGAGCTGGCCGAGGCCTTGCGCATACCGGTCGTGCGCGTGGACGGTTTCGAGGCCGACGATGTAATGGGGACGCTGGCGGTGAAAGGCGCCGCCGCGGGGTTTGACGTGTATGTGGCGACTCCCGACAAAGACGCGGCCCAGCTCGTGCGGCAGGGTGTAAGACTGTATCGTCCGGCCCGCGCAGGCGAAGAGGCCGAGATATACGACGCCGCCAAGGTGTGCGAACACTGGCACCTGCGCGAACCGCGCCAGATGATCGACTACCTCGCGCTCGCGGGAGACTCGTCGGACAACATCCCCGGGATTCGCGGCGTGGGAGAGAAGACCGCCGCCGATCTTCTTTCGCGCTTCGGCGACGTGGAGGGCATAATCGCGGGTGCGCAGAAGATAAAAGGGAAGCTGGGCGAGAAGGTCGCTCTGGGGGCGGACGATGCGCGGATGTCGAAGTTCCTCACGACGATCCGCACCGATGTGCCGATCGAGCCGAACTGGGACGACTACCGGCTTGCCGGTGCAGACGCCGAGAAGCTTGCCGCCGTGTGCGCAAAGTTCGAGTTGACGCGTCTTGCCAAGGCGCTCCTCGGCGACGCGATGCCGGAGGTTGAAGCGGCTCCTGCCGCACCTGCGGCGGCGTCTGCGGAGAACGGCGGAGGGAAAATCACATCGCTGGCGGAGTTTCCCCACGACTACAGGCTGGTCACGGACGAAGCCGGCGCGAGGGAGCTTCTGGCGCAGCTCATCAAGGAGCCTCGTATTGCGTTCGACACCGAAACGGCCGCGGTGGAAGGCCACGCCTCCACGGAGGCCCACTTCTGCAAGCTTGTCGGTTTTTCGTTTGCGGTTGCGCCGGGGAAGGCGTGGTATGTGACGGCAGACCAGGTGGATGTGTTCCGCCCGCTGTTCGCCGACTCTGCGAAGGTCTTCGTAGGCCATAATGTAAAGTTCGACAGGTCGGTTCTGCACCGCTATGGAATCGGTTTCGCTTCCGCCCCGCGCGACACGATGCTCGAACACTACTGTCTGGACGCGGCGGCGCGCCACGGGATGGACGCTCTCGCCGTGCAGTATCTAGGCTACAGGCCAATACCCATAGAGGCGTTGATAGGCGAGCGCGAACGCGGCAGGAGCCAGCTTTCAATGGCCGCGCTAAAGCCGGAGGAGATTCTCGACTACGCCGCCGAAGACGCCGATGTGACGCTTAGGCTTGACGATGCGCTGCGCCCGAAAGTCGAAGAGGCGGGGGCGATGAGGTCGCTTGCCGAGGTCGAGGAGCCGCTTGTAAAGATCCTCATAGACATGGAGCGCGAAGGCGTGAAGATCGATGTCGCGGCGCTTAAAGAGTATGGACGGGAGCTGGACCGCGAGATACTGGACCTTGTGCGGGAGATCCTCCGGTATGCAGGACCGGGGCTTAACGTCGACAGTCCGAAGCAGCTCGGTGAATTTCTTTTCGGCAGGCTGGGACTTGACTCCGGCGCCTCCAAGAAGACGGCTACCGGCAGCTGGTCGACGGACGAAAAGACGCTTGCGAAACTCGTCAACGCCCATCCGGTCGTGGGGAAGATTCTAGAGTATCGCGCGTGTGCGAAACTCAAGTCCACATATGTGGACAAGCTGCCGACGCTTATCGACGGGAACGGCCGCGTTCACACCACTTATTCGCAGGCGTTCACGGAGACCGGGCGCTTGAGCTCGTCCGACCCTAACCTGCAGAACATACCAGTCCGCACCGAGCGCGGCAAGATGATAAGAAAGGCGTTCGTCGCGCGCGACGAGCGGCACGTGATAGTGTCGGCCGACTATTCGCAGATAGAGCTGAGGCTCATGGCTGCGTTCTCCGGAGACGAGGCGATGCTGGCTGCGTTCAGAAATGGCGAGGACATCCACCGCGACACCGCGAGCCGGGTGTACGACGTCATGCCGGCGTTCGTCACGCCGGAGATGCGGTCGAAGTGCAAGATGGTGAACTTCGGCATAATATACGGCATCTCGGCGTTCGGGCTTTCGCAGCGGCTGGGTGTCCCCAGGCGCGAGGCGGCCGACCTTATAGAGACGTATTTCAAGCTCTATCCGAAAGTGCGCGAGTATATGGATTCTGCGATCGCCAAGGCGCGCGAGACCGGTTTCGCGACTACGGTCCTTGGCCGTCGCCGCACGCTGCGCGACATCAACTCGCGCAACGCCTCCTCGCGCCAGGCCGCCGAACGCGACGCGATCAACACGCCCATCCAGGGGAGCGCGGCGGACCTGATCAAGGTCGCGATGGTGAAGGTGGACCGCGCGCTCAAGGCGGAGAACCTGCGCACGAAGATGGTCCTGCAGATCCACGACGAACTCGTCTTCGATACGCCCATCGAGGAAGTCGACCGCGTCAAGGCCATCGTCCGCCGCGAGATGGAAGGCGCGCTCGACTTCGGCGTGCCGCTCGAGGTCGGCATCGGCGTCGGCGCCAACTGGCTCGACGCGCACTGAGGCCGGCACGCGCCGCGCACGGACGGCCTAGCGGAACAGGATCGACTTCCCGTCCTTCGCGAGGCGGCCGCGCAGACGCGGCTTCGCCTTGCCGGCGAGCAGCAGGTCCGCCAGCGGATCCTCGACGAAATCCTGGACGACGCGCCGCAGCGGGCGCGCACCGAGCGCGGGATCGTAGCCCTTCTCGACAAGGAACTCCTCGGCCTTCCTGTCGAGCGTCACCGCCACGTGCGCGTCCGTGAGGCGCGCGCGGAGCTTGTCCAGCTCGAGCTTCAGGATCGCCGCCATGTCCCCCTTCTCCAGCTTGCGGAAGACGACCGTCTCGTCGAAGCGGTTGAG
>DGVK01000168.1 GCA_002395905.1 Verrucomicrobia bacterium UBA4286
ACGAGGTGGTCGCTCGACGCCTTCGACGCGGAATACGGGGAATGGGGCGAATAAGGAGTCTTCTCGGTGAAGAAACCCGTCTCGCCGAGCGTCCCGTAGACTTCGTCCGTCGAAATATGCTGGAACCGAAACGCCTCCTTCGCCGCGCCTTCCAGCGACTTCCAGTAGCCGAGAGCGGCCTGCAGCAGCGTGGCGGTTCCCACTACGTTGGTTCTCACGAACTCTCCCGGGCCGTCGATAGAGCGGTCGACATGAGACTCCGCCGCGAGGTGGAAGACCGTATCGGGGCGGAACTCCGCAAAAGCGCGGTCCATCGCCCCCTGGTCGCAGATGTCGGCAACGAGCAGCGAGAGGGCCGGGTTCGACGACTTGAGAGTCGCCGGGTCCAGGCCGACCTCTTTGAGCGACTCGGGGACGCCCGCGTAGGTAAGTTTGTCGATCACGAGCACTGTCGCGCCGCGATCGCGCACAAGCTGCCGCACGAGCGCAGACCCTATGAAGCCGCAGCCGCCCGTCACTATGCAACGCTTACTTCCCATCGTCTTCACCTTTCTTCACGCTCTCCGCGCCCGTGTTTTCCCCGGCCTCGGGCGCGCCGGCCTCGGGCGCACCGGCCTCGGGCGCCTGACCGTCGCCCTCCTCGCCGTTCTTCTTCCCGCCCTTGCGATGCGCGGGGCTGTAGCCGTAGCCATAGCCGTAGCCGTAACCGTAACCATAGCCATAGCCCTTGCCGTAGCCGTAGTTGTAGCCGTATTTATGGCGGTGGTGCGAAGAGTGGCTGAACGCCGACGCGCTCGACACCTCGACGTCGTTGACGATCACGCCCAGAATGTTGGCGCCCGCCTCCGTGAGACTGCGCGAGCAGTACTGGATGGGCTTGAAGTGCGTGCGGTCGGGGCAGCACATGATGATCGCCGAGTCGGCGATTACGGCGAGCGAGACCACGTCGCCGACAAGACCGAACGGCGGCGAGTCGATGATTACGCGGTCGAAATTCGCGCGCGCCCAGTCGAAGAAATCGTTGATGACGTGCGACCCGAGAATCGTGGCGGGGGAGATTCCTTCGGGCGGCAGCGACGAAATGAGGCTCAGATTCTCGACGCCCGTGGCGTTGACGAGACTGGCGAAGTCCGGCCGCTCGCCGCTGTTGGCGCGGTTCAGCGCGTGCGAGAAGCTCTTGTCGGGCGAAAGCTCGATTCCCCAGACCCTCGCGCCGCGCGGACGCCTGAGGTCGAAGTCGACGAGGAGCGTCTTCTTGCCGGTCTGGGCGTAGGCGATGGCGATAGACGTGGAAGTGATCGTCTTGCCTTCGCCGGGCTGCGTAGAGATTATGAGCATGCAGCGCGAAAGCGACTCGTAGCGCGGCGACTCAAGCAGGTTTCGCAGACCGGCCACCGCCTCGGAGAACTGCGAATACTTGTCCTCCATGAGGAACTTCGCGACCTGCTCGCGCTTCTTGCGGCGGACGTGGGGCAGAACGGCCAGCACCTTGAGCGCCAGACGGCCCTCGATGTCGGCGAGGTTGACGACCGTATCCTCGAGGTTGTCCAGAACGAGCACGAAGAGAAGACCGAGCGCGATCGAAAGAACTATGCCTGCGCCGAAGATTATCGTCGGGTTGGGCAGAACCGGAGCCGAGGGCACGTTGGCGGGCCTGCCTACCGATATGATCTCGTTGATGGACTCGGCCTCGAGCCTCGCCTTGTTCTCCTGGAGTATGAGATCCTCCATGACGCGGTTGGCGACGCCGAACTCGGTTTCAAGCTGGTTAAGGCCCGACTCCGCAAGCACGATGCGCTGCTCGACGCTCGCGAGCTCGTTGCGCAGATCCTCCTGCTTGGTCTTGAGGTTGCGCAGCTGGTTGCGCGTCACCTGCAGCATGGAGCGTCCGGTGAGAAGCGCGCGCTGGGCGGCGTCGAGGAAGCGCTGGCGGGAGATTTCAAGCTTCTTCTTGGCGCCGATCACCTCCGGGTGGTTGTCGGTGTAGGCGACGAGCATGCTCTGGTATTCGCTCGACGCGTCCTGGAACGATCTGTACTCGGTAGCGATCTCCTGCGCGCGCGGAACACCCGTCGACAGGCTGCCGTAGGACTCGGGGTTCTGCTGGACGCTCGCCAGCATCTTCTCCCATTCGATGAGCTGGGTCTCCTCGGTCTCGAGCGCGAGAATGTCGCCGGTCGTCTTCGAGAGGCCCTGCTGGATCGTGTCGCGGCTGGAGCGGAGGTTGTCGACCTTGTTGGCAGTGCGGAAATCCGTTATCTGCTTGGCGAGCTTGTCCACTTCGCGGCGCTTCTGGTCGACCTTGCCGTGGATGTTCGCCACGGCCTTGTCGCAGCGAAGCTTGTTCTCTTCGTCCGTGAAGGCCTCGATCGCCTCGGCGTAGGCGTTGGCGAGCGCGGCGGCGAGGGCGGGCGTCTTGGAGCGCACGGTTATGGTTATGATGCGCGAGTTGCGCTGGAGCTCGAGTTTCGAGCCGCCGAGGGTGGAGATGATCTCTTCGTCCGAGACGGTCGCCGCCGGGTGGCTGGCGCGATACTGCTGGACGATCTTTGTCACGATCTTGTCGCTTCGCCAGGCCGATATCCTCGTATTGAACACTTCGGCGTAGCTGTTGCCGAAGTCCGGCGTGACCTCGGCGATGGCGCCGCGGCCGGCGCCGCCCGACGAGCGGCGCATGTCCATGGTGAATTCGCTTCGGGCTTCGTAGATCGTGGGCGATATGCGGTAGACGGCGAACGCCACCACGAGGCCGACAAGCAGAAACACGAACACCGAAAGCCAGCGCTGCGAAACGACGCGCATCATGCGCCCGATGGTGATCGTGCCGACGATCGAGCCGTCGTCCGCACCGCCGCCGCCGCCATACTGCGGCGAACCGTACGTTCCGTACGAACGCCCCGCTCCATAGTACGTCGGACCTTTGCCGTAATATGCCGGTCCATTGCCGTAATAGGCGGGACTGCCGCCATAGGACGGTTTGGAGGACGATCCGTAGTAAAGAGGCTTGTTCGCCATTAGCTTGACTCCTTAATTGCCAGTATTGCGCGACGACGTTCGACGAAAGGCGCAGGCCGCCAGAGACAAGGCCGCCGCCGCCGCCAGAAGAACGTCCGGCCGCAGGAATGAACAGTCCACAAAAGCCAGCGCAGCAAGCGCCGCCACCGAAAACAGGCCGATGAAGCAAAGCGAACTCCACTTCGCCGAACGGAAGGAGCGAACCGCCCTCGCAAAGAACGTCCACGCGAGGAAAGCCGCGCCGAGCGCGAGAAGAAGCGCGCCCGCCACCCCCCTCTCGGCAAGGAGCTGCCACCAGCCGTTCATGGCCGCCGCCTGCCACGGCGCGATATGAAGCCAGTCGTCCTGGGTGGCGATGAATCTTACGTCAAGATGGAACGACCCCAGGCCGGACCCGAACCACGGGTTGGCCGTCCATGACTTGAGCGCTATCGACGACAGCACGTCGCGCGACTTCATGAAACCTTCGGGGAAAAACTTGAGCTCCAGCGCGTCGGCCGCCCTTTGCGCAAGAGGGCCGAAGCTGGACGCGAACATCGCCATCAATACAGGCACGGCGGCCACCATGGCGAGCACGAGCGCACACCTGAAAGAGCCAGAGCCGGCAAGACGCCGGCTGCTCACCGCGAACGACACGAGCGCGAAAACAATGAACACGGCTGCGAAAACGGAAAAAGTGGCAATCGGCGAAAAAAGCGTGAGCCCCGCCGCAGTGCACGCAAGCCCGATCGCCACCAGCGGTTCGACGCGGTGCCAGCCCCGCTCGACACAACCGAACAGGGCGACAATGCCGCCCAGAAGGTGGATGCCGTATGCAGCGCCGATGAAGGACGGCGACTCGTACGAGCACGCGGCGATTCCCGCGATCGTTCTGCCGCCGTACGTGAGCGCTATTGCGGAGATCGCGGCAGACAACCCGGCGAGAACGGTAGCCGTCGCGAAGAACGCAACCGCCGACGATGCGTCAAGCGCATGGCGGGCGCCGAGCAGAAGCACGGCGAGCGCGACAGTGGTCGCGAACGGCAGACAGCCCGCGCCGTCCGTACATCCGGGGAGAATCTCCACGGCCTGCCGCTTCAACGACCATGCACCGAGCTCTGCATCATAGGCAAGCGCCACGCCGCCGTTGAGGGCGCGCACGCCGGCATACGCGACGACGACCAGCATGAACCACATCGCCGGGTCGCGAACGGCGTCGGCCAGCAACCTTTCCCTCGCCATATGGGGAAGTTCTCCCGAACGG
>DGVK01000098.1:0-121 GCA_002395905.1 Verrucomicrobia bacterium UBA4286
CCCATTCCACTCCATTGAAGCAGGGAGCGGTGCGCGATGTTCCGCGAGGGGAAGTGCGTCTGCGGCGCGGAAGGAGGGCGCGGAATGAGCTGCGCGAGCGGACGCGGCTGGTGCGCGTGGC
>DGVK01000098.1:204-3024 GCA_002395905.1 Verrucomicrobia bacterium UBA4286
GCGCCTGCATCTGCGACCATCCGAATTTTTCGGAGAGCGAGGACGAATACATCTGCGACGACGAGGCGCAGGACGGGTGCTTCTTCTTCGAGGAGCGGGAAGACACGTTAGATTGACGCAAGCGGGGCGCGATTTGCGGGGGCTGGCGGCTTTTGCTATACTTGCCACGTATGCAACCATTCTCTCTGCTGATCAAGGCCGTGGGCGGTGCCTGCAACCTCGCCTGCGACTACTGTTTTTACCGCGGCCATCCTGCCGGCGCGATGGATGCGGCAACCCTGCGCCGCGCGCTCGACGGCTACGCCTCGCTCCCCTTCGCCGGTAAATCCGTCACCTTCCAGGGCGGCGAACCTCTTATTGGCCATGGCGCGTCGCTCCTGCCGATAGCCTGCGAATACCCGGTCGAGAAGGCTTTGCAGACCAACGCCACTCTTGTCACGGACGACCTCGCCCGCTTCCTCGCCGCAAACCAATGGCTCGTCGGCGCCTCGCTAGACGGCCCGCCGCAGATGAACCGCCTGCGCGGCGACTCCTTCGAGGCCGCAGTGCGCGGCATACGCGCCTTGGAGCGCAACGGTGCGGACTACAACCTTGTGACGGTCGTCTCGAAGGCGAACGTCGACCGCCCGAAAGAGGTCTACCGCTTCCTGCGGGACAGTTTCTCGACGCGGTTCCATCAGTATATCGAGTGCACCGGGCCGCGCGACGCGATCACGGGCCTCGAATGGGGCCGGTTTCTTGTCGGCCTCTTCGACGAATGGATGATTCACGACTCCCGCTCGGTTTCGGTGAGAATATTCGACTCGATCGTCTCGCAGATGGTCAACGGGACGCCTATGCAGTGCTCATTCGCCGCCACATGCCGCCAGCACCTCGTCGTCGAGCACGACGGCTCGGTTTATCCCTGCGACTTCCATGTGTCGCGCGAACTGTGCCTCGGCAACATCCGCTCCACGCCGCTCGCCGAAATGGCGGAGTCTCCCGCCTACCGCGCGTTCGCCGCCCGCAAGACCGGAAACCTCCCGCCGCGATGCACCGCCTGCGCATATCTCCCGTTCTGCAACGGCGACTGCCCGCGAAACCGCGGGACGCTCTGCGAAGGATGGTCCATGTTCTTCGCCCACGCCCTCCCGACGCTGCAAAAACTCGCGGGCGAAGTCGCCTTCGCCCGCTAGACCAGACCGCCGCGGCCATGCGCCGTTTCGCGCGGCGCTCAGTCCGCGCCGAGGCAGAGCCCGATGCGCTTTATGTCGGCGGCGTCGAGCGCGTATGCGGGGTCGATCTCGATCGTAACGCCCTTCTTGACCGTCACGCCGGCCTCGGCGAGCCACTTCGTCCACTTGGCCTGCATGTCGGCCTTGCACGTAGCGGGCGAGTCGGTGCCGTCCGCGTTCTTGACCGGCGAGAACTCATCCTTCTGGTCGAAGGCGAGAAACGCCGTGCGCTTCGCGTTGGGAAGTATGTCGAAGATGAACTTTTCAAACTTGTATCCGTTGGGCTCGACAGGCTTCTCGACCCTGCCCTTGGCGTCGACCGTCGGGATCTTCTTGAACGCCAGATGCAGAGGCATGTCCTTCGACGCCTCGCGCTCAAGGAACGCGCGGTCGAAGACGTGTATCGCCGGCGAACCGTAGAGGAAATAGAGCCTGCCGTCCCTGCCTTTGCGCGTGCACTGCGCGTCGGTCATCTCGGTATACTCCACCATGCGGCAGCGGTCGCCGAAAAGCATGGGGATGCCGACCTTCTCGAACGGATCGCGCTTGGCGCAGAGCTTGAGGGAGTATTCCGACTTCTCAAGGACGTGGTAGCCGATGAACGCAGGGTCGGCGATTTCGACGAGCGGATTGTCCACCTGGAAGAAGAAGACCGATTTTACACCGCGCTTTTTCATGTCGGCGAGCGCGCCGGACCGCTTGAGCGCCGCCAGAAGGCCGCCGTGTCCGTCGGGGCTCATGAAGATGTGCCCCGGCGCATCGAGGATGATCCTGCCGTCCTTCGTCATGCCCGGCCACATGCCCTGGGTGAAGAAGAAGACGTTCTTCGGATCGAGGCCGAAGTAGCCGTTGTCCTCGAAGCACTTCACCGTCGCGGCGTTGTTGGCCTCGCTGGTCATGACATAGAACGGAATCGTCGCGCCGTAGCGGTTGCCCCTCGCAAGAATCTTGCGGGCGTGGAAATAGAAGAGCGGCGCATCGGTCGCAGGCCCTATCGGATAGCACCCCTTCGGGCCGTCGTATCCGAGGCGCGAACCCTGCCCGCCCGCGACGAGAAGCGCCGCGACGCGCCCGGCCGCGATCTCCTTCTCGCCTGCGGCGACCGCCTCGGCGAGCTTCTTCCCCTTGAGGGTCGCCACCTTCGGCGCCTTGCCGGCGGAGCTGTCGGGCGCGGCCGCGCCCTTGGCTAGCGCGTCCCTGCAAAGCTTGAGACTCCTCGGCTCGATCTTAGCGATCTGCGCTAGCAGCGAAGAGCGCTCGTCCTTGGAGAGCTTCTTCCAGAAAGCGAGCACGTGCTCCTGCCCGCAGCCCTTAAGTGTCTTTTCCGCCTCGGCGTAGTTCATCTTCGAATTTCCTTTCGATTGGATTGGTGCGACTGACTGGGATCGAACCAGCAACCTTCGGCTTCGGAGGCCAACGCTCTATCCAATTGAGCTACAGTCGCACTTGTTTCCTAGCATTTTCTGCTTTTGGGTGTAATCGGCTTTGAATTTGGGTGTAATTCGTAGCTTTTTACGCCTCAAAACATTGGTGCGTAGTGTATCATTTCCGGTGTATGATGTCAATTACGCCCGTTATCCAGCACCCTTATCCCGGATTTTTCGCT
>DGVK01000099.1 GCA_002395905.1 Verrucomicrobia bacterium UBA4286
ACTACCAACTGTGCTAACCTGGCCTCTGTGTGAGTGGGTAGTATATCAAAATATGGCCTCCGCCGTCAATGGTGATTTTTCAATTGATTTTTCGACTGAACACTGCGGCACTACGGCCGGAGAGAACCGTAGAAATCGACGAGCTCCTGCGAGAGGCGCGTCCAATCATATTGCGACGCCGCCTGCCGTCCTGCGCGGCCGAGCGCTTCCGGGCATGACTTCGCCTTCTCAAGCGCGGCGTCGAGCGCCGATGCGTCGCCTGGCGGGAAAGTCACGGCGGCGGCCGGGTGTGCGGCGCAAAGCCGCCCGAGACCGCCTATATCGCTCGCGACGACCGGGAGTCCGGCGGCCCACGCCTCAAGGACGACGATGCCGAAAGGTTCGTGGCGGCTCGGAAGGACAAACACGTCCGCATTGGCGTATTCGGCGACGAGTTCGGGGCTCGCCGGCTTCAACGCGCCTGCGAACGACAGCCTTTCCTCGACACCAAGCTCCCTGGCGCGGCGCACAAGCTCTTCCTTGTAGTCCGGTTGGGTGACCGGCCCCACGAGACGCACTGTCGCCCGCGGATGTCGAGCAAGCGCCTCTACAAGCATCATCTGGTTCTTCTGGCGGTCGATTCGCGCGACGCACACTATGCGCTCGCCGCCGTGCCGTTCGCCGCAACCGCTGAAAAGCCCGGTGTCGACGCCGTTCGGCAGAAACATTGCGTGACCGTGCCGCGTCTTGTAGCGCTCGTATTCGTCGACGCCGACGCAGACTATTCCGTCGAAATCCTCTGGAATCCGCCGCGTCCATCCCATCGCGTAATCGACCATCTTCCCCCACGGCAGACGCCCGCGCGTAGGCGCCTTGAGGCTTCGCGCTTCAACCGTCGGGACGTTCGCGCCGCCGCCGTGCAGGGATACGACCCGTTTCGCGCCGATCTTCGCGCCTGTCCTCAGGCACAGTTCGGCGATGCGCGCCATCGCGTGACAGTGGATGACATCGGGCCGCCATCGGCACAGGGCCTTTCCAAGCCCGGGAACGAACGGATTCCCGCCTTTTAGGTCAAGTTCGGCGACGATCTTCGCCGGCATCGGCCACCACGGGTAGATTGGCTTGAAACGGAAGATTTCCAGTCCGTCGACGGTTTCGTGCGGCGCCGGCGCGAGCGCCGATGTCGCGAACAGCCTCACGTCGTGGCCTGCTCGAACCTGCGCTTTGGCGATGTTCCAGACGACCTGCTCGGTCCCGCCCCAGTCGTTGAACGACAGTCGTCTTATGACATGGGCTATTTTCACCGCCTGTACCCTCCTAGAAGATGGATGAGCGAGAGCCACGAATACTTGACCAGCCCGAACGCATAGCGCCGCCAGAGGCGCCCCGGCTCCTGATAGATGCGGAATATCCACTCCATGCCGCATTTCTGCATCCACCTCGGCGCACGGCCGACGCGCCCAGCTATGAAGTTGAACGTCCCCCCGATTCCTATCATGACCGGCACATGAAGCCTTGAAGCGTTGCGGCCCATCCAGAGCTCCTGCTTTGGATTGCCGAGCGCGACGAAGAGGATGTCAGGCCGTGCGGCGTTTATCCGGTCGATTATCTCGGGCTGGTCGACGTCGAGCTTGACGAACGCGGGGTCCAGTCCGGCGACGCGCAGAGAGGGGATCGCCATCTTCGCGAACGCCTCGTCGAGCGCCGGCTGCGTCCCGCCGAGAACATAAACCGAAAGCCCCTCCTCGGCAAACCGGCGGCATATGGCAGGCACCATGTCGGCGCCTGTCACGCGCTCGGGGAGCGGTCGCCCAAGCATCTTCGACAGCAGGACTATCGGCATTCCGTCGGCCGTCACGAAGTCAGCCCCGCGCAGATAGCGCCAAAGTTCGTCGTTGGCCTTGAAAGGCCATCCGCCTACTGCATTCGAGACGAAGTCCACATTCAGCGTCGCGACGAACGCCGCGCCGGACGGCTTTGGATTCTTCGCCATGTGCACGATGCGCTCCACCGCCGCGCGTTCGGTCACGCGCGCGACGGGAATGCCGAAAAGACGCGCGGGCTCCTCTGCGGTCTCCGCTACCAGGCGCGCCAGCCCGGCGGCATGGTCCGGCCACGAGAACTTCTTCGCATGAGCGAGGCCGCGTTCGATGCGTGCGCGGCGGTCTGTCTCGGGCTCGCCTGTCAGCCGTTCGAGCGCCGAGGCGATGGAAGAGACGTCGTATGGATCGAACGTGATCGCCACATCTGCGGCTATTTCGCCGAGCGACCCGTTTTCTGAGCATGCACACGGGATCCCCTTCGCCATAGCCTCTACGAGCGAAAGGCCGAATCCTTCGAAGAGACTCGGGAATACGTAAAAACCCGCCTCGTTCCAGAGGCGCGGCATATCGCCGGACGCGACAAACCCGGTGAATCTTATGAAGTCGGCATTGGGCGAAGACCTGGCGGCATCGTGGACCGCATCCGCGTCTTTCCAGTCGGCACCGGCGATCACGAGCGGATGGGCCTCGGCGACAGCGCGCGGCAGGCGCCCGTAGGCTTCGATGAGGCGCACATGGTTCTTGCCAGGATGCTCGACGCGCGAGATGTAGAGGATGGAGCCGGTCGAGCGCGAAGATGTGCGCCCCTCGCCTCCCGACAGCCCGTTGTAAAGAACTGTCACTTCCTCGTCGCGGCAGCGCCAGAAACGCACCATGTCGGCTTTCGTCGCGCCGCTCACCGCCACAAGACGCTGCGCCTTCTTCGCGAAGTGCGGCAGAATGTGCGCAAGGTAGAACATCCTCAGCGGCGAGTACTTCCCGGGAATATGGAAATTCGCCAGATCGTGCACAGTCGCCGCGGTCGGCAAAGGATAACTCATGCAGACGCGCCTGTTCGCGGCGCATATGACGAAGCCGTCGAACTCCGCGCGGTGGCGGCGAATCCAGCGAGGCAGCATGACAAGATGCCACAGCATGCTCAGCGCGGCACGGCGCGTCCAGCGCGGCGCTTCAATCTTCGGGAACCGCCCGTCGACAGTCACGCCGTTCTCGCAGAGAAGCGTAAGCTCGTGACCCTGCGCCGCAAGCGCGTTGACGACTTCGCGGACATAAACAGATATGCCGCTTCTGCCGCCGTCGTAGGGAATGCATGATACCAGCAGTTTCATTGCCGCTAGTATATCATATTTCTCGGCGTTGCGCAGTATTGCGTCGGCACAAACTCCAAATGCGAGGCGTTCGAGCTCACCTTCTGCTGATGCGCCTGCCCCGCCTGCGAACAGGTCTTGCCCAGACTTTGCCCAAGTCTTGCCCAGACTTTACCTAAGTCTTGCCCAGACTTTATCCAAGTCTTGCCCAGACTTTATCCAAGTCTTGCCCAGACTTTGCCTCCGCCTGGGAGAGCGGGCGTCCCGCCCGCCCTCCCAAGTGCCGCGCCGTCCATTCCCATCAGTGTCAAAACAGGTCGGCTCTTATCCTATGAGCTACGGCATATCCACTGAGATGGTAAAGAACCGGAAGTCGTGATTGCCGTTTTCGGGGACCTCGGACCATTCATCGTCCGTAAGATTCTTCTTGCCAAGCGTCTTCACGCGGTCTGCGAACGAATCGCCCGAGCCGTCCTCTGTGTGATTGAGCTTGATCACAGGTTTCCCGTCCTTCATTTTGAAGTCGATGATCTTCAAATCGTCATTCGGGTCTTCCGGGTCTATCCCCAGCGCATAGCATTCACCGACCGTCCGGCACCCATTAGCCGCAGGCATCACCGCCGCCGCCGCTATATCTCCGCCAGAAGCAGAGAAAGTTGATGTGACTCTCTCGAGCCACGAAGGCGTCATATCCGTCCACAGCGCGTATACATGGATTGCCGGAGTTCCGTTTACGCTCTCATCTTCGCCAAAGACATGGGTCTGTTCCCACTCACCGTCATTATACGAAGGAACAATGCCCGCAAGCTTCCGGCTCGTGGCCGACTTGTGCATAAACCAGCCGATCCATTTAAAGCCGTCGCGCACAGGAGTCGGAACATAGCCAAGAACTGTCCTATGTCCATCGCGCCAATCTGACGCATAGCGCAGAACAGGCGTGTCAACCATTCCGCCGTTGGCGTCGAACCAGATGTTGACCGTCTTTATCACCGCATCATTGGCATCTACAAAATTCAGTGCCAGATTCTTGCCTTTTCCGTCAACTGAAAACGTCATTTCCGCTGGCGCCGTCCAGACGCCTTCAGGTGCATAGGCAAATGATGCATGATACGTCCCCTGCGGCAAGGCATATTCGCCCGCCGGTATGATCATAGTGCCTCGTCCGTTGCGCAGCGTTACGGATACTTTCGACTCGTCAAATGCCGGCGGATTGTCCCATGCAGACGACATCCCCTTGAAATGAAACTCCACTATCGCGCCGTTCAACCCTAAGGCGTTGATGTATTCAATATGTGAAGTCTTCGTTCCGTCCAATGTTACAGGCACTGCGCGCACTTCCGTTCCAACCATGAGATCTATCCTCTCGTCGAAGTCAAGCTCCAGCGAGTACTTCCCGGTCGGCACTTCTATGCTTTGCCCGCTTTCACGCCACTCGTTGGGGCCAAGTCGCCATTTGCAGTATTTATCAAGACTGTCAAACCTTGAATCGTGCGGCAGCATTCCCCTGTCACGGTCGGCCTGATTGTAGAAGATGCAGGTGAACGACACCTTCTTGCGTTTGATGACAATCGTCTGCTCTATACGGCTTTGAGTTCCGTCAATCGTTATCTGCATCGGCTCAGGGTCGGAAAACTCCGTCTCGCCGGAATGGAACTCAATCGTGTACGTGCCGACAGACATCGGCTCCTCCTGTCCGGAGAAGACGGCCAAACCGCCTCGACATGTCCAATATGCCTTGTCGCAACTCTGATTCCATTCAGAATCTTCTTTCTTGAAGTTGATGACAACAACAGGATCCACTGTCTTGACCTCGAACACCGCCGTCAGCGTTTCGCCGCCGCATGTATGCGTGAGCGTGTGCGTGCCGGGCGTGGCCTGTGCCGCGCTCCAGACGACGTCGCCCGACGCGGGCGCATTCGCCTCTTTGATTGCCACACCATCGACGGCAACGCTCACGGCACCGCCGTTGTTCCACGCCGTCGAATAGGCGATCTTCTCGACCGCCCGCGCGACGCGCGTCCCGTCCATCGTGTCAAGCCGGAACTCCGCCGACTCGCCCGCCTGTCCGCCCATCGCGGCAAGAGCCGCAAATGCCATCACTGCTGTCTTTATTGTTTTCATTGGTTGGTTCCTTTAAGTTGACCATTGCGCTCAATGGCCCCTTATGGTATAATGCTTACAGATTTTGATATCAAACCGCAATCCTCAGATGGAGGCAAAGTATGAAGACTATGACAATCCGCAAGAAACAGTCGGTCAACGACTTCTCCAAATACTGCGGCGGCTGGTCGCAGAAGGAGTATGACAAGTTCGAGGCCGCCGTCGCCGACTGCGAACGAATCGACGCGGAGGCGTGGAAAGCTTGCCGTTCCTACGATAGCCATTTCGACCATGTCGGCGGACTTATCCGCCTCGCGCCGTAATCTGCGTGCCCTGCGACAAGCCGCGCGTGGAATACGCGGCTTGTCAACTGGCTTTGTAAAATAGCGCTCGCGCATTTCGCTCGTTATTTAGGATTCATTGGACGGGGCGAACAGGAAACCCGCGGGGACAGGCATACCTGTAGCCCGTGCCGTGGTCGCCTGAATTGAAGTACAAAACCCCAGCGCTTCCGACATCCGCCGGGATGGACGACCAGTAGAGGCCGTGTGAACCGGCATAGTAGAGCGAAGTACCTTCGCCGCTCCCGGCGGCGGGAAGAAAGATGCTGTTAGAATCGTAGGTACCCCTGCCGCGAACAACACGTCCCTTTACGCCGTTCATAGTCGCCCAAGTCCAGTCGCACTTGCTGTTCAGATCGTCAAACTCCTGTGCCGTCGGCATGCGCCACCCGCCACCCCACTTAACGTGCGCCGCGTCATGCGAAGACGAGAGGACACCGATGCCGACGCTCGTCACCCAACCGGTGCTTTGCAGTTCCCACCAGCTCTTGTCATATGTGTAAATGGCAGAATTGTCCGAACTAAAGTTGTAACCTGGCCGATGCCCCTTTGTGTCGCCCCACCAGAAATAGAGGCCGGAATCCTCGGGCTTCTTTGCACCGATATTCCTGTCAGCCCAGTACGGGCCACCTTCCCAGAGCTGAACTTTACCCACGGAGACGGCAAGCGCTTCAAGCGTAATGCGCACGGTCATTCGCTCGAAGACGACCTGCCCCATGTCTTCCCGCGCATTCCACAAGAGCGAATAATCTCCGTTGCCGCAGACATCAGGCACTTCTTCGCCATTATGCTGAATCGAAAAGTTTGAGCCCGTGTATTCCCTGCCCGTTTCTTTGTTGACGGCAACCACTGCAAACTCATATCCACCCGCATCCGCTTCTATTCCAGATACTTTGCAGGTAATGTCCACAAGCCCGTTCCATGGATACCGCTGCTTTGCCGTGATATCGGTCACTTCCGGCGCGGCAGAAACGAACTCGATGGCCGTAACTGCTATAATCGCCATTGCAATCAACCTTTTCATGCGTCCCTTTCTTTCCCCTCCGCGTCTCCATGTGAGATTATGGTGCGGACGAAATCTCATCCTGCGCGGTGCTCGACATTGGCCCATCCAGTGCATGAAAAGGGGCGCAATCACCCTCCAATGCACTCTGACAAAGCCCTAGCACAGGCCCGAATGGAATACATGAAGAAAGAATACGCCCCAGCGGAGCGCATCTTCACTTACATGCCGATCCATTCTAAATAGTGCTAGTATTTTGTCAGAACGACGTGTAGCGTTGATGCTACATTGACAAGCGCCCGGTGGGGAATGCTCCCGTTTCTCGGACTATGACCCCGCGCCGCATCTGCGTCACCCGACGCCTCAGCCTCGCGGGATGGGAAAATTATAGCAAAACCTTTGCTCCACCGTCAAATCGACGCGCCGACGGGAAACTGGCCTTTGCGTCCTTTGCGTTCTTTGCGGCTTAAAGACATCAGGCAGGCTTGATGCGCAAGTCAGGCAGGCTTGGGGCGCAGGTCAGGCAGGCTTAGGGCGCGAGTCAGGCAGGCTTCTCACATCTGGGAGAGCGAGATGCCATTCGCTGCGTTGAGATCGGCTACTCCTTGACCGGGCGTATTCCGGAGAGGTCCAGCCTCGCCGGGTCGAACGACTCCACGGCCAGCGGCGCACGACGTTCCCATGCGCCGCGCGTGAAGTCGGGGATCTCCTGCGGCGCCGAGCCCGAGCGCACGCTGCGCTCTGTAAGCTCGCCGAGGCAGCACCACGCGGCGAGGTCGTAGACGTCGAAGTCCAGCGGCAGCGAGTTCTGCATACAGTAGACCCAGCGAAGGTCCATGATCAGATCCATTCCATCGTGTCCGCCGACCTCCACGGCCAGCTTCCCGGCGTAGCGCCATAGCGGGTGCATCATCTCGTCACGCACCTTCGCCGCGCGTTCATCGTCGAAATACCTGTGGGCGCCCTTCCCGGTCTCCTCCTCCCACGCGACCCGGTAGGGATAGTCGGTCATGATTCCGCGCGTGCCGACATATGTATTGAGACGGCTGTACGGACGGGGCGTCGCGATGTCGTGCTGCAGCATGATGGTCCTGCCGCGCTCCGTCTGGACGAGAGTCGTGTTCACGTCGCCCATGGCTATCGGGAGTTTCGCGCGCCAGTCGTCGGGCGCGATCTTCGCGGCCGCGTATCCGGCGAAGCCGCGCGCGGCGGTCTCCATCGACACCACCCGCGAGAGCCTGTCGCCGCGGTTGACGCCCATCGCCTGGCATATCGGCCCGAGGCCGTGCGTGCAGTACTGGTTGCCCTTGTGCCCGGCGTTCCATTTGAGCCGCCAGTAGTCGCGGTAGTGCCACTCCGGGTCGTCCTCGGGCGAATTGTAGTTGTAGCTGCGAAGGTCGTGAAGATAGCCGCCCTCGCCGTGGATCACATCGCCGAGCGAACCGCCGCGCGCGAGGCTCAGCGCCAGGAGCTCCAGCTCGCCGTAGCAGCAGTTCTCGAGCTGCATGCATCTGCGGCCAGTTCGCTCGGCCGTCTCGACAAGGCTCCAGCACTCGTCCAGCGTGAACGCCGCCGGGACTTCGACGAGCGCGTCCTTGCCGCACTCCATCGCTTCGAGCGCGACCGGCACGTGAAGATGCCACGGCGTGCAGTTGTAGACGACGTCGATCCCGTCCCACGCGCACATGTCGCGCCAGGCCTCCGGCCCGACGAACTCCTTGGCGCGCGGCAGACCCAGCTTCTCCAGCACGGCCTGACGCTTCGCCACAAGATGAGGGCGCGTTTCACAGAACGCCGCGACCTCGACGCCCGGTATGATTGGAAGGCGGTCCATTGCCATGCCGCCGCGAACTCCGAGGCCAGCCAGGCCGACTCTTATTGTTCTGGACATCTGTCTCCGAACTGCCGTCAGCCGAGTGACGACGAAACCTTGAACACTGCTGTGAGAATCGCGACGGCCACAAAGCCGACCGCGCCTGCTATGAGCACGATCAATATCGGCTCGAGAGCGTTGGTGAAAGCGGTTATGTGGCGGTCCATGTCCTTCTGATAGCGTCGGCCGATGTGCTCGAGCGAGCCCGCCATGTCGCCCGCCTGCTCGCCGACCGCGAGCATGTCGGTCATCATGCGGGGGAAGACCCCGCTCGACG
This sequence comes from Verrucomicrobia bacterium UBA4286, assembly GCA_002395905.1. Classification (GTDB taxonomy): domain Bacteria; phylum Verrucomicrobiota; class Kiritimatiellia; order RFP12; family UBA1067; genus UBA1067. The sequence goes on from DGVK01000099.1 coordinate 8,704, forward strand.
CCAGCGGCCCGGATATGCTCGTACCATCCGTCACGCGCCTGCGCGCCGTCGCGAGGGCCTGGCCTATGACGGCGTTGTTGCACGTCTCTTCGGATATTTTGAGCGCCTGCAGCACGTTCACGCCGTTCACCAGAAGAGTCTTGAGGGTGTAGGCGAGCGAAGAATACGCGCCGCACGCGACGATTCCCTTGATAAGAGGCGCACGAAGCTTCCAGCCGTCGATCTTGAGCCGCCCCGCGTCGGTCTTGCGCCATTTGTTGAACCACAGCGCAAAGACGACGAGACACGCCGCCATGATCCAGCCGTAGTTTATCAGGGCGTCGCTCATGCCGATAAGAATGCGCGTCGGCAGAGGAAGCGCCGCGCCCATCGACTCGAACACCTTCTGGAACTGGGGTATTATCCACACCAGCGCGCCGATCACGGCCAGCACGCCGAAGACGAGCACTATCACCGGATAGCTCAAGGCGCTCTTGATCTTGCTGCGCATGTTGTCGTATCGCTCGTAGTGGTCGACAAGCCTGCGCAGAACCTCGACCATCGCGCCCGACGCCTCGCCCGCGCGGATCATGTTGGAGTAGAGCGGCGGGAATGTCCTGGGGTGATGTGCGCACGCGTCTGAAAAGTTCTCGCCCCGCACGATACGGTCGCACAGATCCTGGCAGATGTACCGCTGGGCGCTTCCCTCCTCGCCCTGCCCGGCAAGCGCGCGAAGCGCCTGGCCGAGCGTCATGCCGGCCTCGAGGAGGTCGGCGAGCTCGCCCGTGAAGAGGAGAACGTCCGTCTCCTTCATCACGGGCTCTTTGCCCGCCTTCGTCGCTTTCGCGGCCCTTCTGGATGTCGGTTTGGCCATGCCAGACCTTGTTATGCGCAGCAGGTCACTTGATGACACGCACGCGAATGACCGCCGGCGACGCCTTCAGCTCGGCGACCACCGCTTCCGGGATCACGCTGTCGGTATCGATGAGCGTGTAGGCGAAGTCGCCGCGGCTCTTGTTCGCGATCGCGTCGATGTT
>DGVK01000179.1 GCA_002395905.1 Verrucomicrobia bacterium UBA4286
TTCGTGCAGCCTGCGAAGCAGGCGTTTTCGTGTTGCCCGAAGGGGCTTTTCGCGTCCGCCGAGCGGTCGTGCCCGAAGGGTGGTGGACAAGCGGCGCGCGGAGGACGGCCTGCCGTCCAAGCCAACGCGCCGCGACGTCCGCCAATCGCCGCAAGGCGATCGACCGCGACGGCGGCTTTCGTGGTCGCGCGCAAGCGCACAATTTGGATCAACTTCAACTCCGGCGAGGGTTGCAAAGCAGCAACACGGAGAATTTGGTATAATACTCTCCATGAACAAGCATTGCCATAGTCATGTATTCACTTCGGAGTCCGTGTCGGAGGGTCATCCTGACAAGGTTGCAGACCAGATATCCGACGCCATCCTCGACGCCTGCCTGAAAGCCGATTCTGCGGCGCATGTGGCCTGCGAGACGATGGTCGGGCCTGATGTAGTTGTAAACATGGGCGAAATCACCTGCAAGAACTTCAACAGAATCGACACAGAGGCCATCGCGAGGCGCGTCGTAAAGAAGATCGGCTACGACGCGCAGGGCGAGCACTTCTGCTGGGAGGATTTCAAGTACAGCTCTTACCTTCACGGCCAGTCGCAGGACATCAACCGCGGCGTGTCGCGCGCTGTGCGCGAACGCCAGGGGGCGGGCGACCAGGGGATGATGTTCGGTTACGCGACAAACGAGACCGAAAGCCTTATGCCCGCCTCGATAGTATACGCCCACGCCCTTCTCAAGATGTTCGCCGACCTGCGGCACGACGGCGTTCTCCCGTGGCTGAGGCCCGACGCGAAGAGCCAGCTGTCGGTCGTATACGAGAACGGCCGCCCCGTGCGGATCGACACCGTGGTCCTCTCGCACCAGACTACCGCCGACGCCGCGAAGAAGGCGCGCTACGACGAACTGCGCGATCTGGCGAGGGACTTCCTCTCCAAGACGGGACTTATCACCCCGAAGACGCGCTTCCTCGTGAACCCGACAGGAAAGTTCGTCATAGGCGGCCCTTGCGGAGACTCGGGCCTCACCGGACGAAAGATAATCGTCGACACATACGGCGGGATGGCCTCGCACGGCGGCGGCGCGTTCAGCGGGAAGGATCCGTCGAAGGTGGACCGCTCCGCCGCATACTACGCGCGCTATGCGGCAAAGAACATCGTCGCCGCAGGCCTTGCCGGGCGCTGCCAGATCCAGGTCGCCTACGCGATCGGCGTAGACAGGCCGGTGAGCTTCTGCGTGAAGACGTTCGGCTCCACGAGGGAAGGAGTGACCAACGCCGCGCTGGAGAAGATGCTGGCGGGCGGCGAGGTTTTCGACTTCAGGCCTTATGCGCTTACGAAGGACCTCGGCCTCGTCAGGCCAAGGGGCTGGTGCTATGAAGACACTGCCGCCTACGGGCACTTCGGCCGCGACGCATTCCCGTGGGAAAAGACCGACAAGGTCGCCAGGCTGAAGAAACTCTTCGCTTGAACGTCTACGTACACTTCCCCTTCTGCAGGAGCAAGTGCACGTACTGCGCGCTTCATTCGCGCGCAGGGTCGACCGGACAGGCGCGGACGGAATATGTCAAGCATCTGACGGAAGAGCTTGCCGCGCTCGACATCGCGCCGCACTCTATTGAAACGGTCTATTTCGGAGGCGGCTCGCCTGCTCTCTGCGACCTGCGGCCAATGACGGAGGCTTTGCGCAGGCTCACGGCCCCTTCATGCGAATTCACCGTAGAGCTGCATCCTCTCGACGTGTCGGACGACACGCTTTTCATGCTCGAAGACGGCGGAGTGAACCGAATCTCGATGGGCGTCCAGTCGCTGGACGACGCCACGCTGCGCCACATGAGGCGCGGATACACTGCGTTGGAGGCCGAGCGCGCTTTCGCGAAGATACGCCGCCGCTTTGAAAACGCAGGCATAGACCTCATCGTCGGCTACCCGGGGGATTCGAGCGGCACGGCAGAACTTGCGCGCCTCGGTTCGTGGGGCCTCGCACACTGCTCGGTATATTCGCTCATTCTGGAGAGCGGATCCATTCTGGCGAAACAGGCTCAAAACCTTTCGTTCCCCACCGACGACGAGACACTGGACAAGATAAGAGACGTCGCCGCGCTGCTGCGATCCATCGGGCTTGAGCGGTATGAGATATCCAACTACGCCAGACCCGGGCGGGAATGCGCCCACAACATGGCCGTGTGGCGCGGAGAAGACTACATAGGTCTCGGCGAAGGCGCTCACGGCAGGCGCGGACTTCAACGAACGGAAAGCGGAAATATCGAAACCGTCACGCCCGAACAGGACGAGACGGAACGGCGGATATTCAGGCTGCGGACCATCGAAGGCGTGGACGCCTCGAACCGGCCCGACTGGATTCACGCTCTCGACGGTTTCGCCGCGCAGGGGCTGGTGACGAAGCACGGCGGCGTATACCGTCTCACCGAACGCGGAACGGAAGTCTGCGACTCTATCCTTCTGGCGCTTGTCTAGAGACTTGCGAGCAGCCCGCCGCAAAGCACAAGATGCTTCTCGCGGCCGGAAAGCCTCGTGCGCACGGCAAACGAACCCTTCGCACACTTGACAACGAGACGTCCGTCGCCGGCCACAGCCGAGCGCACGCCCTTGAGCTCAAGCGTGTCGCCCGCCTCGACCTTCTCATAGTCGGCAGGATTCTCGAACTCGAAAGGAACGATGCCGAAATTTATGAGGTTCGCGCGGTGGATTCGCTCTATTGATTTGGCGATCACAGCTTTCACGCCAAGATACATCGGGCAGAGCGCCGCATGCTCGCGACTCGATCCCTGACCGTAGCTCTCGCCTGCGATGATGACGTTCGCAAGGCCCGACTCCCTGTTCTTAAGGCAGCGGTCGTGGAATGTCGGGTCGCAAGGCTCGAAGACGTACTTGGAATATTCCGGCACGTTGGAGCGGAACTTGAGACGCGCGCCCGCCGGCATTATGTGGTCGGTCGTTATCTTGTCGCCGACCTTGATCGCCGCGACGCCCTTGAGATCATTCGCGAGAGGCTCGCCCTTCGGAACGGTCGCGATGTTCGGGCCGCGGACGATCTTAGCGCCTTTGACGCCCTTTCCTGCCGTCTCGCGATAGAGGAACATGGCGTCGTCTACAGGGAACTTCTTCGGCGCAGGGACTGCGGCGGTTCCCTTCGAGGCGACGAACTCGCCTGCAAGCGCCGAGGCCGCGGCCGTCTCGGGCGAGACCAGATAGACCTGGGCCGACTTGGTGCCGCTGCGCCCTTCGAAATTGCGGTTGTTCGTCCTAAGCGAGACGGCGTTCGTCGAGGGGCTCATGTGAGCGCCTATGCAGAACCCGCAGGCGTTCTCAAGAATACGGCAGCCGGCCTTGATCAGAACAGCCAGCGAACCGTCCGCCGCAAGCATGTTGACAACCTGACGCGACCCGCAGGCTATGCCGACCTCCACGTCGTCCGCCACATGCTTCCCTTTGAGGATCTGCGCGACGGTGCGGATGTCGCGGTAGGAAGAGTTCGTGCAGGAGCCGATCATTACCTGATTCACCTTCAGGCCCTTCATCGACGCGACCGTGACAATGTTTCCCGGGCTGTGCGGCGCCGCCGCGAGCGGCTCCAGCTTGGAGAGATCGACCGTGAACTCGTCGTCATACACCGCGCCTTCGTCAGCCTCGACGCGCACGAAATCCCTGGCGCGGCCCTGCGCCGCGAGGAACTGGCGCGTCACGTCGTCGGACGGGAACACGCTCGTCGTCACGCCAAGCTCCGCGCCCATGTTCGTTATCGTCGCGCGCGACGGCACGTCGAGAGCGGCAACCCCCGGCCCGGTGTATTCGAATATCCAGCCTACGTTGCCCTTTGTGCCGAACTTCTCCAGCACCTTGAGTATGATATCCTTCGCGCTCACGCCGCGGCGCAGACGCCCCTTGAGGCGGATCGCCCTCACCTTCGGCGAAGGTATGTGAAACGCGCCGCCGGCCATTGCGACGGCTATGTCGATTCCGCCGGCGCCGATGGCGATCTGGCCGATTCCGCCTCCCGTAGGCGTGTGCGAGTCGCTGCCGAGAAGAGTCGTGCCGGGTTTGCCGAAGCGCTCAAGGTGGAGCTGGTGGCAGATCCCGTTGCCGGCTTTAGAATAGACTATGCCGAACTTCTTCGCGACGGACGCCAGGAAGTCGTGGTCGTCGGCGTTTTCAAAACCAATCTGCACTGTGTTGTGGTCGACGTAGCTCACAGCGAGGTCGTTCTTCACGTGGCTTACGCCCATCGACTCGAACTGCAGGTAGGCCATGGTGCCTGTCGCGTCCTGCGTAAGCGTCTGGTCGATCCTTATGCCGATCTCGGCATCCTTCGCGGGGTCGCCCTCGACAAGGTGGGCGCTTATGATCTTCTGTGCAACATTCATCCTCTTCATCGTTGTTTACTTCCTTCCTTAAAGTCTTCAAGCCGTCTTAACGGACTTCAGCACGCAGTAGCCTCTGCGCCGGACGACCTCGACGGACGGGAAATACCGCTCCTGCACGGGTTTCAGGCCCGCGTCGTTCTTCACCACCGTGTAGCAGGTCCCGCCGGGCTTAAGCGCGCGCACGGCCGTTTCAAGAAACACCTCCGCTATCCTGTAGTCGGAGTAATACGGCGGGTTCCCTGCGAACACATCAAACGAGCCGTCCATGCGCGCGGGCGTTCCGTTGTCCGAAAGAATGATCTCGGCGGGGATGCCGAGCCGCTTTGAATTGAGATTCGCGGCCTCGACCGCGCGGGAGTGAGAGTCGACCATCACAAGCCCGACACCTTTCACGGCGGACGCGACAAGAAATCCCACAAGGCCGCAGCCGCAACCCATGTCGAGGAATTCAAGTCCTTCCGCCGCGTCGCCGCGCGCCGAAAGTTCGCGCGAAACGACCTCTGCGAGAGCGAGGCCCCCGTCGTCCGCACGGCGGTGGCAGAAACATCCCGGCAGACTCGTAAGTTCAATCGGTTCGCAGCCCGGGACGCTTGCGCGCCACGTCGACGAAAAGTCGCGCACGCGCCCCGGATCGCCGACTATCTTTTCAAGAAGCGCGTTGCGGTCGCGCTCCTTTCCTTCAAACTCAAGGTGGAACCTCGGCGGGCGAAGGTCTCCTCCCGTGAGCCGCGAAATCTCCTGGAGCATGTCAAGCGAGAGCTCGCCGCTCATCAGCTTCGGACCGGTCTTGAAGTATATCTCGTCCCACGGTCCTTCCGGCAGATGCGCAGAGCAGACGGCCTTGACGTGATGGGTCTTCTCGATTGCGTGGCGGTGGTATATATCGAGCACGTGGCATGTGACCTCGCCGTCAAGAAGCGGCGACGGCTGTTTTGCGCCGCGACGCCCCTTCACGAAAAGATCCTGCGCACGATAGCCGACCAGGAGTCTCTTCATCGGGCCTTCTCCGCGGAGTTATGCAAACCGGCGAGGAACGCGGTAGCGTCGGCGACGGCGCGGTCGGTAAGCGCCGAAAGGCACCACCCTTTCATCTTGCCGGGACTTGTCGCGTCGGTCCCGGCGACAGCGGTGAACGGCACAGGCCCCCAGACAGTCGCCTGATAGCGCTCGGTGTAGTCGTGCTCCATCAGCAGGCGGCCAGTGGACAGATCATATATTTTGAGTCGCGCGCTCCAGTTCTGAATACCGCGGTCTGCGGTGAACAGCGTAAAGAGAGTCCAGCAGACCATCGACGAACCGTCGCCGTCGACGGAGAACGGCCCGTCGAACTTGACCTCCACCCCGTAGCGAGGGCTGGGCGCGCGCAGAACGAAACCCGCCTTCTCCATGGCCTCGGTCGCACGGTCGAGGAAGACCGTCGTCTGCGAGACGCGCGGAATGACCGTCTCCGTGCGATAGGTCGAAGTGCCCCATGTCTCGTGGTAGCGGCCGTGCCTGTCGTGATAGGGGTACGGTTCTGAAACCGTCGTGTAGCTGTAGGCCGAATCATACGAGACCACGGTCGCCTCGAATCCTGAAAGCCTCACCGTCGCGTCGCGGTCTTTAGGCGCCGCGGCGAGTTCGGTCTTGGGATATTCGCACTGGACAAACGTCCAGCAGCCGGCGAACGCCAGGCTCATCGATGCTGCAAACAGCTTCTTCATTCCGACTTCTCCGTTTCTGTTGTCTTTGAAAGCTCTCTGGCGCGCTCGAACGCAAGCTCTGCAAGCTCCGTCTCGCCGAGCTGCTGCATGCAAAGGCCGTAGTTGTAAACGGGCGCCGGGTCGGACGGCAGAACCTGCGCCATGGTGTCGTAGCATCTCGCCGCCATCGCGGCCTTGCCGAGTTTGAGAAACGCCTGCGCGTTGACGGAAAGCCTCTCCAAGCGCTCGACCAGAATCGTGTCGCCCGGATTGCGCAGCGCGGCGCGCGCCCAAACCTCTGCGGACTTCTCCTCGTCGTGGCGGCCCGCCTGCATATCGCCGACAAGCACGATCCTGCGGACGATCTGCATGGAACGCATCTCCCGAAGCGCGCCGTCACGTATGTCGGCATCGACCGCGCCTGCGTCGATCCAGTCAAGCGGCGCGACTTCACGCGTCACGAAATTCTCCGGCTCGACCGGGCCGTCCTCCCCCGCAAACGCTGCGGCCATGTCTTCGCGCGTCCCCGCGTAGCTGGCGAACGCGACCGGCAGAGTGTTGCACCGCGCCGCGGCGAGGTCGGCAAACGCCCCCTCGCGAGCGAAAAGATCCATCATGTCCTCCAGCCTGGGACGCGCCGACGAGCGCCGCCCGACAAGAACCCAGTCCTTTTCGCCCGGCATCCACACATGAACGCACTCGTCCGGCAGCGCCTCAAGACGCTTCTTGAACGCCGACGCCTTCATCTCGCGCGCGTCGATGCATTCCGCCCAGACGCCGTCGGGCGCCAGAGCCTTGCGCGCCGCCGAAAGCTCTCTGCGCGAGGCTGCGCCGGCGACGAAAACGACATCGAACTCACCTTCCGGAGAAGTCTCGCACACGAGGCCCGCGTGCTCGAGTATCTCACGGTAAAAGTCTTTAAAGCCGCCGACAAGAAGCGCGCGCGCCGCCGTGGGATTCTCGATGAGAGCCGCGTAGACCGAAACCGTCCTCACGCACTTGAACGCCTTTGGTTCGGCGCTCTGCGGCGCTTCGCCAGGCTCCGAAAGCATCACATACGCAATCACCGCGACGGCGATCGCGAGCACGGCAGTCACAAGCGCCGCAACACGCTTTTTCACGACAAAGCCCCCCTTATCTCGGCGACGCACTTCGCGACCACGCCCTGACGGCGCAGGACGGCGGCGGTCGCGCGCGCGCCGAGCGCGGCGGCGGCCTGAGTATCGGCGAAAAGCCGCGTTATCTCGCGGGCGAGCTGCGCCTCGTCCGCAACCTGTATTATCGCGTCCGCCTCGCGAAGGTCGCTCATCACGGGACGGAAGTTCTCTGTATACGGCCCGACGAGCGTCGGCTTCCCGCAAAGGCACGGCTCGATCATGTTCTGGCTTCCGTGAGCGCAGAGCGACTTGCCTACGAACACTACATCAGCCGTGCCGTAAAGCCCCATGAGTTCGCCGGTCGTATCGGCAAGATAGACGACCCGTTTTGCAGAGTCGCGCGGGACGCTGTCGCCGCGCGAACGCCTCACGCACTCGAAACCTGCGGCGCGTATGTTGGCCTCGATCGCGTCCGCCTTCTCAAAATGGCGCGGCGCGATTACAAGAGTGACATCCTTCAAACCCGCCGCTATCCTGAGAAGCGCGGCATCCTCGCCTGGCCAAGTGCTGCCGCCGAGGAGGATGCGCCCCTGCGCGCCCGAAAGCCACCCGCGAAGCTCCTTCTCCTTCGCCTCGTTGCGCCGGGCGACATCGAACTTGAAACTCCCGTCGACGGACACCTTGCGCTCCGGCGCGCCTGCGTCGAGGATGCGGCGGCGGTCCAGTTCGGACTGTGCAAAGATTCTTGCGAAACAGCAAAAGACGTCCTTGAAAAGGAACCTCGCAATGCGGTAGCGGGGGGCGCTGCGGTCGCTCACGCGCGCGTTGATGAGATAAACCGGCACGCTCCTCTTCGCGGCTTCGCGTATGAAGACGGGCCATATCTCCGACTCTGTGAGCACGACCGCCCTCGGGCGCACCGTCCCGAGAGCGCTCTTGACGAAGTTCGGGAAGTCCAGCGGGTTGTAGATGAGAACATCCCTGTCCGTCACTTCCCTCTCGGCCATCTTCCAGCCTGTCGAGCTTGTCGTCGAGAAGCAGAACCGCGCGTCCGGTTCGGCGGCGCGCCATTCCCTCATAAGCTGCCCGGCGACCTGCACCTCGCCCACCGAAACCGCGTGGACCCACACCCACTCGGACGGAGGCGGCAGTTCATGTCCCGACGCATCCCTGCGGGCGACGCCGCCGCGCGCAGGTTTCGCCGAGCGCAGCTTCGCGAGCACATCGTCGGGATAGAGCGCAAAGCGGTCGCCCATCCGCGCCGCGTAGCCGCCGCGCCTCGCCATCCTCATGAGGAAGCCGGGCAGAAGCATAAGCCACACCACGCCGAAAAGCAAGTTGTATAAAGCCCATTTCATTTTATGTCGTTCGACCTTCCCTTGGTGTAATTATACCAAATTTGAGTCGGTTCGGGACGGACCGATCTGCGAGAGGACTACCGCCGCCAGCATCACGGCGCACCCCGCGAACTGGCGCGGCGTGAGAACATCGCCGAGAACCAGATATCCGCAGACGGCGCCTATCGCGCTTTCAAGCGACATTATCACGGCGGCGAGCGCAGGCGGCGTCCGCACCTGCCCGAG
>DGVK01000061.1 GCA_002395905.1 Verrucomicrobia bacterium UBA4286
GATCGTAAGCTGGAACGCATTGGTGTAGACCACGCCCGCCACACCACTCGCGACAAGCTTCCATCCATACGAAAGGAGTCTGCCGAAGCCGGCTTCGCCGCCGGCGCAGGGCGCCGCCAGACGGCGCGTCGCCAGCGAAAGCGCGACAAATCTGAAGACCGTCGCCAGCAGACCAGCCCAGGCTATCGCCCAGACGCCCCATCCGAGCCACGCGAGCGAAACACCGGTGACAAACGCGAAAACACAGGCCGCCACGTTTATGCAGGACAGCACGGCAAACCTGCCCTCCCTCTGCAGCCGCGCGTTGCCGGCGACGCAAGCGGCCCATGCGACCATGCCAGCGCCCATTATCCACGTGAGAGGCTTCAATGCCGGCTCGCCGTAGAATCCGGCGATCCAGGGCGCCAAGGCCGCAAGAACCGCATAGATCGCCGCTCCCACGCCTACATTCCATGCGAACACCCTCCTCGCGTCGCCGCCGTACACGACATAAGCCGTGCCGAGTCCCGTCTCCGCCAGCGCACTGCCAAGCGAAAGGAACAGCCCCAGCATGGCCGCAAGGCCAAAGTCGTGCGGACGCAAAAGCCGCGCCAGAATCACACCCTGGACGAAACCCATTCCCTGGACAAGCACCTTCTCGGCGCCAGTCCAGACCATGCCTCGCATTGCGGGCTTTGCGCGATTCTCCCCAAAGACATTCATACCGCCGATGTTTTCCACGGAATACGTTCGTCATGATCTGTCTCCGCAAAATGCCTTCTCACAAACCAGCGCCATGCGAAATGGCGGCGAATCCTGTCGCATAGAACAGCCCCGGCAAACGGAAAACAAAGCCGTATCATCCACTCGCGCAGATAGAACGGGAGCGCCAGCGGGCGCTTGAACGGCGTGCCGCGGGCGATGCGCTGCCAGTAAAGGTATTGCGCAACGCGCCCGTCGTATGGAGCGGCGAAGCACCGTCCCACGCCAGTGAGATGAAGCACGCACCGTGGCGAGTTCTCCGGACTCGGCACCAGCACATCCCAGCAATCCGGCAGAAGCGCCGCCTCGTCTCCCAGGATCGCATTCAATATGTCCTGATCGGCATATTTAGGGCACCCGAACCGTGCCGCGAATTCACGGCATCTGTCGAGAACATTCCTCTCCCGCCAGCGCTTCAGGTTCACAAGGCACACGCCGCTGCAGCAATACCGTCCAGGATCGAATCCGTCCAGCGGGACTCCGCGCGCGGCGCACCACGACTTGAACTCCACTACAGTCCCCTTGAGATCGCGCACCCACTGGATCGTGGCGTTTTCGTCCCTCAGCTCCCAAAGTTCCGCCACATCGCGCCGCCAGATGGTGTCCACGTCGGAATACACGACCCAGTCGACATCAGGAAGGAGTTCGCCGAGATACAGCCGCAGGAACGCCATGGTCGAACCTTTGTAGGTTCCAAACTCGCGACGGACTCTGTCGGCAAAGGCGGCGTCCCCGTCGAACAGATGAAACACCAGCCGTTCTGGGTGTGCACAACTTTCGGACAGGCTGGCCTTGGCGACCTCGAGACCCTTTCGGTAGGTTTCGTCCGCCGCCATAACGATATGTATTTTATCTTCGACCATGCGACTCCTCAATGCGTCGCATATCTTACCAAAAGTTGTTGCGCGCAGTCAAACGGGCCGTGCGGTCGCGCGGCGGCGGCAGCGGGGGCCGACCGAATATCCGGCACGAACCGCAAGCTCGCGGTCGTCGTCGAAGTTTGCACCTGGTGTGGTTAGAAGCGGTCCCGCGATTCCTGCAGACATGCCGACATATATACACTTCGCGGCGGTCTCGTCGGACATATCACGCCTGCCGCCCGCGAACCTGAGGGGCGTTGATGGATTGACAAGCCGCAGCAGCGCCACCGAATCCACGACTCGCTCCGGGTCGAGCACGCCCATTTCGCCAAGCGGCGTCCCCTTTATCGGGTGGAGAACGTTGACCGGTATCGAGTCGGGCGCGACCTCCTTCAGGGCGAACGCGAACTCCACCAGCTCTTCATCAGTCTCGCCCATGCCGATTATCCCGCCGCAGCAGATGTCAAGGCCGAGCCGCCGAGCCGCACGCAGCACGGCAAGCTTGTCCGCCGTGGAATGAGTCGTGCAGAGGCGCGAAAAGGCCGACGGCGCACACTCGAGATTGCAATGGACGCGTTCAAGCCCTGCCGCTTTCATCCGGCGAAGATCATCCTCGGAGACAAGCCCAAGCGAGGCGCACACTCCTGTCGACGAAGCGGCTTTGATGGCGGCGATCGCCTCGCATGCCCTGTCGACATCCTCCGGCGAAAGCCTGCGGCCCGAAGTCACGATTCCGATTCTGTCGGCGCCGTTACGCTGCGCCTCAAGCGCGGCCTTCACACATGCATCCGTGCCGACCCAGCCGTACTCCTCGCAGCCCGTGTGCCAGCGAGCCGACTGCGCGCACCACTTGCAGTCCTCGGTGCATCGGCCCGACTTCGCGTTTATTATCGCGCAGAAGTCGAAGCGCCTCTCGACGCACCGCACCGTCGTCTTGTGGGCGCGTTCGCGAAGCTCCTCGCGACGTTCCCTGGCGAGGAGCGCCAGCGCCTCTTCCCTTGAAATGCCGTCCATCGCCACGGCCGACCTCTCCTCGCTCATCATGCCCTGCCGTCCATGCGGGTTATGTAGATTTTAGCCATATCCGTCTTAAACGCGCTCTTCTCGGAAACATCTATCTCCTCGAACAGCTTCTCGCCAGGCCGCACGCCGGTGAAGATGATCGGGATGTCGACATACGGGCGGTAGCCGGCCTGTGAAATCATGTTCTCGGCAAGGTCGACTATCCTCACAGGCTCGCCCATGTCGAGCGTGTATATCGCCTTCTCGCCACGCGACGCCGCCTGGAGGACGAGACTCACAGCCTCCTGAATCGTCATGAAGTAGCGCTTCATGTCAGGATGGGTGACAGTCACAGGTCCGCCTGCGGCGATCTGCTCCCTGAAAAGCGGAACCACCGAACCGGACGAACCGAAGACGTTGCCGAACCTCACCGCGCAGAACGAGGTCGCGCCGTCGACCTCCATTATGGCGCGCTCCGCCGCGAGCTTGGTCTTGCCCATGACAGAAACGGGGTTCACCGCCTTGTCGGTAGAGATGAGCACAAACCGCTCCACGCCGTGCGCGGCGGAGAGCTCCGCCATGGTGCGCGTCGCCTCGGTGTTGTTGCGCCAGCCTTCCTCGGGGTTGAGCTCGACCATCGGGACGTGCTTGTAAGCAGCGGCGTGAAGAACGACGGACGGCTTTTCTTCCATGAACACCCGCTCCATGCGCACGCGGTCGCCGCAGTCGATCATAAGCGGTTTCAGAGACGCGGCGCACTTCGAGCGCGACATCTCGCGGTTTATCTCGTAAAGCGCGTTCTCGCAGCGCTCGACCATCAGAATGCGCGCGGCGCCTGCGGCCGCGACCTGCCGGACAAGCTCCGAACCGATCGAGCCACCCGCGCCCGTCACCATGACGACGCGTCCAGCGAGAAAACGAGCCGCAACGGAGTTGTCGAAAGTATTCTCGGTGCGCTCGAGCAGGGCGGCGTCTTTCCGTCGAGACGCCCAGTAGAGCCGCCACACATACCTCACACCCACGAGACCGGTCGTTGCGAACGCAAAACAGATGACGGTTATCGAGTATGGCGGACGGATGTGCGCGAGATCCATCGACGGCATGAGCACGCGCATGACGGTGAGGACCGCCGCGGCGAGAAACGTAGCGCAGAAGTAGCGGGGAAACTCCGGCGCGCTGATGCGACGCCAGGCGAGACGGTAGCATCCCGTGCAGACGAGCGCCGCGATGTGGACGACGCACACCGACACATAGGATAGAGCGACCTTGCGCCATCCCCACATAGGCTCGGCGAAATCGAACCTCAGCGCGAAGGCGGCGATGTAGGCCGCGCCTATCGTGCAGGCGTCTACGGCGACCCCCACCAGACGCGTCGCGATGAACGCGGCCCAGGCCTCTCTGGTGCGCGTCATCATTCGAGCTTCGATTTCTGCCGCGGGTCAAACGCGTCGCGCAGGCCCTCGCCGACGAGAACCGTGAGCAGCATCACGATGAAAAGCGCGAGCGCCGGGAAAAGAATGAGCCACCATGCATAGCGGAACTGCTGGGCCTGGTTCATAAGCTCGCCGCAGCTAGGCGTCATCGGCGGCAGACCGAAACCGAGGAAGTCCAGGGCCGCAAGCGAACCGATCGCACCCATGAGCAGGAACGGGAACAGCGTTATGAGCGGCGTGAGCGCGTTTGGAAGAATGTGTCCGAAAATGATCCGCGCCGACGAAAACCCCTGCACCTTGGCGGCCTCGACGAACGTCCGGGACCTGAGACGCAGAAACTCGGCGCGCATGTAGTAGCTTACGCCGATCCAGTTGAAGATGGCGTAGCAGACGAGAAGTATGGTAAAGCTGCGCCCCATGGTGGAGCCGATGAAAATCATGACGTAGAGGAACGGCACAGCGCTCCATATTTCGGTGAAGCGCTGCATGGCGATATCTGTCTTCCCGCCGAAATACCCTTCCACCGCGCCGACCACCAGACCGATGAACATTCCGCTCGCGGCGAGAATGATGCCGAAGAGCAGCGCTATGCGCATGCCGTGGACGACGCGCGCGTACACATCGCGGCCGCCGGCGTCGATTCCGAACGGATGCTCTCTGCACGGGCGGAACGGAAAGCTTATCTCGGGCGCGGGGAGGACGCGCTCTGTGACTGCGGCCGGAGTCTTCGGCCTCATATATACGCGCGTGTAGCCGTCGCGCTTCGTGCGAGTGACGTCATAATCGGCCTCGTTGACGTCCGTCGGGCCCTCATATCCCCAGACGCTCCCGTCGTCGCCGAGGTTGTAGCGGACTGTCCTTATGTCATATGTCTGCTCGGTGACAGGAGTGCGGTATTTCTCCAGCGTGGCGGTGTCGACCACGGCGCGCGGATCGCACGGGCATACGATGTCGGCCAGCATGCAGAAGACGAAAATCACTCCCAGCCCGACAAGCGACCACCATGCGCGGCGGATTCGCCTGAACGACCTGAAGCGTTTGACTGTAAGCGGTGAGAAGAATGTCATGGCGTTATTTCTTCGAGAAGTCGATTCTGGGGTCGATGATCATGTAGAGAACGTCCGAAATGAGATTGCCTGCGAGCTGGAAACTGGCCGTAAGCGCGAGCAGCGCCAGGAACACCGCGTAGTCGCGGCCTATGAGCGCGTCCCACGAAAGCCGCCCCATGCCGGGAATCTCGAAGATCGTCTCGATGATGATGGAGCCGACGAAGATAAGACCGATTATGCCGCCAAGCCCCGTTGCAACAGGTATGAGCGCATTGCGGAACGCATGGCCCCAGATCGCGCGGCGGCGCGTCGCGCCCTTCGCGATCACGGTGCGGATGTAGTCGGCCGATATCTGGTCGAGCAACGAGTTCTTCATGAGGATCGTGAGCATCGCGAAACTGCCAGCGACATAGCAGCATATCGGCAGGGCCATGTGCCAGGCGCGGTCCCAGAACCAGACCCAGGTCGAAGGCTCGACATCAAAGTCGGACGATATCCCTCCAAGCGGAAATATGTCGGCAAAACCCTCGACCGTCCCGCAGAAGAACATCTTGAGCAGCATCGCCAGCGCGAACGCCGGTATGGCATACGCGACAAACACCACGAATGACGACGCCGCGTCGAACGCCTGCCTGTGCCGCAGGGCCTTGGCTATGCCGAGCGGTATGCATATCATGTAGGTAAGCAGAAACGACGCGAGGCCGAACCAGAGCGAGATCGGTATACGCGAGCGGATGAGCTCCCACGCGGTCTTGTTCGGGTAGTCGTAGCTCGGCAGATTCATGCCCATGCGCTTCACGACGAGCCAGTCCCAGTACTGCTCGTATATCGGTTTGTCGAAACCGAACTGCGCCTCAAGCTGCTTCTTGTATTCTTCCGAAACCTGCGAAGCGGAAGCGTTTGAGCTGCCGGACGTTTCGCCCGACTGCGCGCCAAGCCCCTTGAGCCGCATCATGCGCATCTCAACCGGTCCACCGGGAAGAAAGCGCGTGAGCGAGAAGCAGACTATCGTGATGCCGATGAACGTCGGTATCACCAGAAGCATTCTCCGGACAAGATACGCCAGTCTATCCATGATTCTCCTTGGCCCATATAGCCTGTCGCGCCACCCCCAGAAGGAGCGCCGCATCGTCTTTTGTGAAAACTCCGCGCGAGAACACGCGGTGGAAGCCCTGCATGAAGTGGTCCTCCTGCCCGGGCTTCATGAAACCTATCTCCAGAAGCATCTTCGCCCAGTTCTTCATGAGCTGCATTTTCTGCGCCTGAGGGGCGGGCGGCGCCTTTTCGCGCGGCGGCTGGTAGCGTCCGGTGGCGGTGAAGAACTCATAGCACGTTATGAGCACGGCCTGCGAAAGATTGATCGATGTGTAGCCCTCGTCGACCGGAATGCGGATGAGGTGTGTGCACTGGGCGATCTCTTCGTTGAGAAGCCCCTTGTCCTCGCGGCCGAACACGAGAGCGACAGGCCCTGTCTCGGCAAGGGCGAGAATATCGGCGGCGCAGTCGCGCGGCGCCTTGACGTGCTGGCGGTAAAGGCCTTCCCTCGCCGTTGTGCCGACGACGGCCACGCAGTCGGCGACGGCCTCTTCAAAGGTCGCCGTCTCGCGGCGGTTGGCGAGAATGTCGGTCGCGTGCACCGCCAGACGCTCGCCCTCCTCCCACGAGTTCTGGAGATTCGGCGCGGCCAGAACGAGATTCTTTATCCCCATGTTGGCCATCGCGCGGCAGCTCGAACCGACATTGCCGGTGTAGAGCGTGCCGACAAGCACGACACGTATGTTGTCGAGAGGATTCAACGCGGACCCTCCTCGTTCACCGGCGGCTGGCAGAGCACCCCCTGAAAGACGGTTATGTAGTCGTCGACCGAGCTGTCGAATTCGAAGAGCGCGCACGTGAAGCCGTTGGCGAGGAACATCCAGCGGTCGTTATCCGTCTTGTACATCGTGCCGGATCCAAGCGTGTTCATGCACTGGAACGCCATGAACGACGGGCCGTCGTCCATGTTGACCTTCACGCGCAGCTTGCTTTTGAGCTCGATTTCCTTGCCGTTTATCGGCGAGGCCCACGTTGTGACATGATCTTTGTCGCCATATCCGTAAACGACCTCGAGCAGCCGGCCGTCGTCGTCGACGAACTTCACAATCTGCGTCTGGTGGAACGAGACGCATCCCGCGAAAGCGAGCGCCGCAAGCGCGGCGAACAGGGCTGTAATGCGGTATATCATAGCGCGGCGAGCTTTCTTGCGACCAGACCTCCGACGATCTTGGGGTCGGCCTTGCCCTTCGAGAGTTTCATCACCTGGCCGACGAAAAAGCCGGCCGCGGCCTTCTTCCCGTTTTTGAAATCCTGCACAGGCCCGGGATTGGCCGCTATCGCCTGGTCGACGAACGCCTCAAGCGCGGCGGTGTCGCTCACCGCCCCAAGACCGCGTTCCTTCACTATCGTCTCCGGATCGCCGCCCTTCTCGAACAGCTCAGGCAGAAGTTCCTTCATCGTCGGACCGTTTATAACGCCCGCTACGGACATCTTGACGAGCGATCTCAGCGCGTCAGGCGTCATCGCACACTCGCCTATGGACTTCCCCGTGGAATTCATGAGCGCCATCACGTCCGACATATAAAGGTTGCAGAGCGTCTTCGCCGCCTTCTTGTCGAGACCTTTCGCCGCCGCTTCGAAGTAGTCGGCGTTGGCCTTGTGCTGCGACAGCACCTCGGCGTCGTATTCGGCTATGCCGTATTCGTCGATCATTCTCGCGCGGCGCGCCTCGGGCTGCTCCGGCAGAAGGCGGCGCCACTCCTCCACAAGCTCCGGCGCCAGTTCGACGGGGACGAGATCCGGTTCAGGGAAGTAGCGGTAGTCGTGGGCGTTCTCCTTGGAGCGCATGGAGGCAGTCTCGAGCGCCTCGCCGTCCCAGCGGCGCGTCTCCTGCACGATCGGTATAGAATGGGCCATGCACTCGCGCTGGCGGCGCG
>DGVK01000235.1 GCA_002395905.1 Verrucomicrobia bacterium UBA4286
GCGAAAAATCCGGGATAAGGGTGGGAAGCGGGAGCTCTCAGCCGGACGCCGTCAAGCGGTCAAACGCGCCAAGAGCGCGGTGCAGCCTTTAAGCACATCGGCGTAAGTAGCGTCAAAGTCGCCGGTGTACCAAGGGTCGGCAATATCGCGCGACTCACCCGCGAACTCCATCAGCAGCCGCACCTTCCCTTCATCCTCCGGACGCACCAGCCGAAGAAGGTCGGCCTTGTTCCAGGCGTCGCACCCTATGAGGAGATCGTATCCGTGCGCCTTCTCGGCGGTAAGCAGCCACGCACGCCGCCGCTCGAACGGGACGCCCTTCTCGACAAGTTTCGCGCGCGTGCCGCGGTGGATGTCGCTCCCGATCTCGTCGGTATGCAATGCGGCGCTCTCGACCTCTACGCCGCTCACGCCGGCATCCGCCAGCAGCTTCTTCATGACGAACTCCGCCATAGGAGACCGGCATATGTTCCCGTGGCAGACAAAAAGAATCTTCTTCGCTTTCACGCCGGACATTATACCAAAACATCTTCCTCCCGCGCTACTCGCGAGACATGTCGTCCATTGTCCATACCATTTTATCGCCATATGTTGCAAAAACGCATTATACCATTTCTGCAACTTATAAATCACGCCCCAAGGCGCGCTCTCGCCAAGCGAAATGGTGCCTGTCCCCGAGCGAAATGGAGCCTGTCCCCGAGCGATTCGCTCACCGCGCGAGCCGCAAAAAACAACCGGGGCCCGCCCCCACCTGTTTCAAGGGGATAACTTGCCATATTCGCGATTATATTGCATTTTCTGCTCTTCGCAGTGGGGACTGTCCCCCGTTTTTGAATCAACGAACGCGCTCACGGCGGCTTCGTCAGACTGCCCTGACCCAAAGTTCAGGCAGGGGTGAGGGTAAGTCTGGGCAACCCTGACCCTCAGTCTCGGCAAGATTGCATGGTCCGCTCGCCGAACTGTCCGCCTCTCCTCTTCTATAACTGCACAAAATGCATTTTCGTCCAAAATCCAAAACTGCAAGTTATGGCTTGTCGGCATATGAGCGTCTGCAAGCAAATCAAGGACACGCCACACGTTACCGAACCGTTGCGCTACCGTCCGCCAAACACAACTGCGGACACCTTTGGGCAAAAGCGGCGCAACAGCACTGCGACGACAATCGAGCCGACAACCCCGCCGACATACATAACGCCCGTCTGTGCGAGCTCTCCTAGAGCAAGCCGCTTGAGCACAACCGCGAAATACGGAAATACAACGGTGTGCATAAGGAAAATCGGAAAAGAGCAGGCGGTCAGCCAATCTGGTATACGCCTTGCGGTCATGAAGCGCCAAGTGAAACAGATGAGAAGCGGCGTACACAACTTTCCGAGCATTATCGACCCTCGCCAGCCGTGATACACAAACACCAATCTGGCCGCAACCAGCGCAAAGCCGACCACCCCGCACAAGACCGCAACATGCGGGGGGACCTTCCCCTTCAGCCCGATCCGCCGAATAAAAACGCCGACAGAAAAGTAAAACATTCCCGAGGCGGAATACCCCATCCTGAAGAACTCCCTGACGTTTTCATCTGGGATGTGATTTGCAGCAAGAAGGAACAGGAACAACCCACCGAGCCACGCATATCTAAAGGTTCGCACACATCGGTCAAACAATGCGCCGGTCACTGCAAAAAAGAAAAGGCACCGCACATACCATAGAGGAACATGCAGAGGAAAGTCTGTCAAATCCAGCCCGAAGACCCTGAGCCAGTTTGAGTCGTGCAAGATATAGATATTCGTACCAAATGGCCGGTGTGCAATGAAGTCGGCGATTATGCTTAACGGCACTGACGCCACGAGCGCAACCAAAGACCATATCAAGAACGGCACCATGAGCGTACGGACGCGCTTGCCCACCTCGCGCTTCCACCAACCCGCCTCGCCGAAATGTCCGGCAAGAAAGAAGCCTGAAACTGCGAAGAAGAACGGGACTGCAATTCTGGCATACCCGTCCTTTACTGCATTGCAGATAAACCACCCGGCCGAAAGCGGCTCCTGCGGCCATGATACATGTATGCTTACGACCAGAAGCGCGCAAAGCAAACTCATGTTTTTCACCTTCTGACTTATCTCATGACTGATACCCGGGTGCATCATTTCTCCGTTTCTTCTGCCGCGGTGGTGAAGCGCGGCCCCGCTTCGCGGCAAAAGAAGAGCGGCGCACTCTCAAAATTTATGTCTCGTGAGAGGCACCGCTAAGAGCCCATGCAGAAACAAAAATAGAAAGTACGCCGCGTGATTGCACACGCGACGCACCATCGTATTTCACTTCTGCATCTAGAAAATTAGCGGTTTTCTCACGAAGCTACTATACGCTGTTGCGTACGCGCCGGGGTCCTTTTGGGATTCCCCGACTCCACGCTCTGCCGCATTGACGCACGGCTTCGCGAGGTTCTGGCCTCGGCCTTTCGGCTTCAGCCCGGCGGCGGACGCTTCCTGCCGTCCGCCTTTATCAAAGAACTGGCTGGTTCGATTCTTCCGGCACGGCAGGTTCAGGACAATCCGCCGCTTTCAACCGAACGCGCACATTATAGCACATCGTAATTGCGCAATGCAAGAACGGACACTTTGTCATTTTGCGCGCAATCTTCGTGAATCAGAAGTATCCGCCCTTGTCGATGATCTCGCTGATAGTGTCGCCCTGACGCACCCACGAGAAGATGTCCGTCTCGTTGCGCTCGATCCCCTCGGCGCGGAGAAGCACGTCGTAGGCAATCTCGCGCGGAATGCATATTACGCCGTCGATGTCGCCCATTATTATGTCACCTGGCCTTACCGTCACCTTGCCGATCCTGACCGGCACCTGGTAGTGAGTGATCATGCAGCGGCCAAGGGAACCGTTCGAGACGCGGTATTTATAGAACACCGGAAACTTCTGCTCCAAAATCTGCTTCGTGTCGCGTATGCCGCCCGCAATCACCGCGCCGCGTATGCCCTTTGTGATGGCCGTCGCAGTCATAACACCGCCCCAAAGCGACGCCTCGACATCGTCGGAAGTGTCCCAGACGACGACGCCGTTCGGCTTGAAGTCGTCAAGCATCTGCGCTCGGAAAGTCATCTCGCCCTCAATCATGCAGTTAGGCGCGGACTTCACCGTGAACGCCTCGCCGCAGACGACCATCTCGTCGCGGAGCGGCATTATCTCGTGCGGAAGGTTCTGGTCAAGAAGCGTCAGCTCCCGCATGACGTCGTTGACGCAGCCGGTGTAGAGCTTCTCGAACCGCTCGCAGATTTCCTTGACGGGAACCGGAAACTCGTTCGCGGGAATATGCTGACGCTTTGCGATCAGCTTGTCCAGTTTCATAAGGCCAGCTTCCTTGGCCTTCGTACGCATGTCTGCTAGTGATGGCATTTTATCATTCCTTTCTTAATTTTGATTAACTCCAATTGTGTCCGAAGGCTCCACTAACGTTTCGCCATCCTGGGGATTGCCGAAACGCTATAAAGTGCCGAAACGGTAGTGCAGGCTTTTTGACAATCATCGGAGTTCCTTTTATGAACGAAAATATTGTCGCCGTCTCGCAATGGCGATTACAACTGCTCCGACAAGGTAGAACGCCGCGAGCGAGGCAAGCGCGGCAGTTGAAGAAAAGGCGTCTTTGACGAGTCCTAGCACGACAGGCGAGGTCGATCCAAATACGAACGCGCAGGAAAGCATCAGTCCTGCACCGGATGCGTGGCAGCGTTGCGGGATGAGATCAAAGAGCGAAGCCATAAGGTTGGAATCGTAAACTCCCCTAAACACACCGAAGAGCGCCATTGCAACGCCGCACAAAAGAAGCGACGGCGCGTATGCCATCCAGACGATGAACGGCACGGCAAGGGCGAGTCCCGCGATATTTGTCTCCATCCTGACAGACGGACGCGTCTTTGCAAGCCTGTCAGAAATCCTGCCGCCGAGCGTCACGCCGACAAACGCGCCGATGTAGTGCCAAAGCACGGCATTCAGTGCAGCGGAGCCCTTGGCGACGCCAAACGACTCGGAGAGGTGGCTGGGCATCCATGTCTTGAAGCCGACATCGACGTAGATCATCATGCCAAGCCCCCCAGCCAAGAGAAGCGCGGAGGGGTTGCCGACAAAGACCTTGAACGCTTCCTTAAGGGTTGGTTTGTTTTGGACAGGATTTACAGGATTAACAGGATTGTCCGTCTTTGAAATCCTGTCAATCTTGTCAATCCTGTCAGAACTATTCCCCCTCAGTCCAAACGCCAGCACGACGGCCCAGAGAATGCCGATGCCACCAAACACCTTGAACGGGACGCGCCAGCCTTCCGCGCCAGATTCCGCAAGCCATCCCGACGCCGCGCTAACGCCGATTATACCGACATAAAGCCCCATCTGCAAAATGGAAAGCGCCGTTGCTCGCGTCTCCTTGTGCAACTCGCCGATGATAGAGGTCGCAGAGGGATAATAGAACGACTGCCCGAAACCGTTAAGGATGCCGTAGGAAACGACAAGCAATCCGAGCGACGCGACAAAACCAGAGGCGAAAATTCCGAGGCAGAACACGAACACTCCCGACACCACCATCCACTTGCGGTTGAAGAGGTCTGCAGCAACGCCCGCGAACGGCACAGAAAGCCCATAGGCGAAGGTGAACACCGTCGCCACCGCGCCTATCGCCGCCGCGCTCGCGCCCAGCGAACCCTGAATGGAAGTCAGCGTCGCGCCGAATATTTGCCGCGTTCCCTGCTGAAGGAAGAACGCCACCCAAAGAAGGGCCAATGCTCGCCATTTGTAGTGCATAGGGGTTAGGAGTTAGCCGGGGAGGGAGAGTCCGCCGTCAACCATGAGCGTCGAGCCGGTGATGTAGCGTCCGGCATCGGAAGCGAGAAGAAGCGCCGCGCCAGCCGCATCCTCAGGCATCGCGTAGTCGTGCATGGGTATCGCCGCCGTCACCTTTGGACCGTAAACAGGGTCTGCGAGACATTCCTTGTTGCGGTCGGTGTAGAACACGCCCGGGCAAATGTTGTTGACCGTTATGCCCTCCGCCGCGACCTGCCGCGCGATGCCGCGGACGAGATTCTCCTGCGCGGACTTTGTCGCGGCATAGACGCACATGTCGGGATGCGGACGACGCTCATTCACCGATCCAACGACGATGAGCCGCCCCCACTTCTGCGCCTTCATCTTCGGATAGCAGCGCTGGAACATCCTGAGCGTAGCGAGAAAGTTTACCTGGATTTCCGTGCGCGCCTCGTCCATCGGGAACTCCGTCCACGGGATCTTCGCCTGAAGAGATGCGTTTGCGACGAGGATGTCTGGCATGGAGCCGCCCTTCTCCAGCCCGTCGAAAAACGCGTCGATGGCAGCAGGCTCCGAGAGGTCGCAGACCTTGGAGTTGTGGCGTATAACCTTCGCGCCGTATTCCTCTAATGCGTCGCCTATCGCCTTGCCGATTCCACGAGTGGACCCGGTGACAAGCGCGATCTTTCCTGTCAAATCGAATTTTTCCTTAAACATAAATATTTCCTTTCTCCAACTCCACCTCAAAACTCCAACTCTTAGCTCCATCTCCTGTCATTCGACCATTCCTTGTCCCATTCCTTCGTAGGGTTCCACGGCGGCGGGAAGTCGGCGCAGGCCTGTTTCTTGATGAGCTTTTCGTTCAGCTCGTCGATGCCGAGGCCCGGCTTAGCAGGAACCTTGATGAATCCGCCCTTGTAGGAAAGCGCGGGCTTCACAAGGTTACCCCACCACGGCACGTCAACGCTATGAAGTTCAAGAGCCATGAAGTTGCGTGTCGCCGCCGCCGTGTGGACGGCCGCGAGGCAGGCAATCGGCGACTCCGCCATGTGGATGTTCATCTGCACGCCGTAGTCCTCGGCCATGTCCCCGACTTTCTTCGTCTCCATTATGCCGCCGCAGGTGAGCAGGTCTGGATGGACAACCGCAAGGGCGTGCGATTCGAGAAGAGGCCTGAAATCCTCCTTCAAGTATATGTCCTCGCCTGTGCCGAGCGGAGTCGTGGTTGCCGCGTGGAGCTGTTTCCACTGCTCCACGTTGCGCCACGGCAGGACGTCTTCCGCCCATGAAAGGTGGTACTTCTCCAAGCGCCGCAGGAGCTGCACGCAGTCTTCATAGGGGATGTGCCCAAGGTGGTCGATGGCTATCGGAACTTCCCAGCCGATGACGTCGCGGACGTCCGCCATGTACTTTTCGAGATAGTCGAGCCCCTTCTCGGTGATGTGGATTCCGGTATGTCCGTGAGCCGTCGTGAAAAGCTCGAACGCCTCTCCGCGCATCGAGCGCGGGTCGATGGACCCGTGGGGCGTCTGCACGACGTGCTTCATCTTGCGCATGTAGTCGAGATATCCCAAGGGCGCGATGAGCGCATCCTTGACGTTCGTGAGAAGCTCAATGCCGAGATCCATCTTGAGGAAGGTGAAGCCCATCTTCATGCGCTCTTTGAGCGCCGCGCCCATGTCGCGTCCACCGCCCTCGGAGTCGGTGTCGCAGTAGCAGCGTATCTCGTCACGCCACTTGCCGCCGAGGAGCTGCCACACAGGAAGTCCCCACGCCTTGCCGCAGAGGTCCCAGCATGCAAGCTCGACAGCGCAGACGCCGCCAGCCTGCCGCGAATCGCCGCCGAACTGCTTGATGCGGCGGAATATCTTCTCGACGTTGCAAGGGTTCTCGCCGAGGATGCGGCTCTTTAGCATCGCCGCGTAGGTGCGCGAACTTGCGTCTCGCACCTCGCCATAGCCGACAAGCCCCTGGTTGGTGTAGAGCTTCATCAGCGTGCAGCGCTT
>DGVK01000125.1 GCA_002395905.1 Verrucomicrobia bacterium UBA4286
TAGAACGCGGCATCGACGAGCGACGACGCGGCGAAGCCCGCCACGGTGCGCGAGCCCATGCGCTGAAGTTCGCCCGTCTTCGCGTCGCGGCGCATCACGCGCACGAGCGTCGAGCCGTCGTCGTCGTTCTTCTCCAGCGTGACGGCGATGTGGTACATCGTGCCGGGCGTGTAGGGGGCCATCGCGCCGTCGATGTCGCTGGTTCCGGACGCGGCGCTCCTGGTTTCGAGGCGGTCCTTGCGCTGCTCGCTCCCGTATGTCCACGAGAGCATGAGGTAGTTCGCCGTGTCGGCGCCGTAGTCGAACACGCGGCTCCAGAACTTCACCGCGTCCTCGCCCGCCCAGATTTCGACGGTCGCCGTGTCGGGGATCGTGTTCGTGCCGAGAGTCAGATAGCCCGTTCCGTTGCCGTCGCCGGAGAGCGAGACCTTGCCGTCCGCGAACACGACGGCGGCGGGGTCGCTCCCGCAGACCGTCGCGGCGGTTCCGTCCGACGACGCCGCTCCAGTATCGGCAAGCCGCTCCGCATCCGTTTCGCCGTTGAAGCTCCAGCGGTGGAGAAGCGCCGCGTCGCCGCCCCCGGCGGTGGAGCCGAGGACGAGCGCCACCCTGCGCCTGTTGTACACGACGGGCCTTGCGTCGGTCGTGGCGGCCCCGACCTCGCCGATGCTCCGGCTTGCCGTCGCGCCGCCCGACGCCGCCGCAAGCGTCCAGTCGTCGCCCGGCGGCAGATAGAACGTGAACGCGCCGTCAGCCCCCGCCGTCGCGGCGACGCTCGCGCCCGAGACCGCGTCCGTGGCCGTCACGGCGGCGGACGCGACGGGCGTCGCGCCGTCGTCGGCAAGGACGACGCCCTTGACGATGGCCGACCCTGCGGCGATGCCCGCCTCGGGCGTCCAGATGTTGTACACCATGCTGCCGATGACGGGATAGTCCGCGTCCGACTCGGCGTCGAGCGCCGGGGTGTACCACGCCGTCGAGCCGCTGCCGGAGCCCCAGCCGTAGTTGAAGTGGACGTAGACGCGCGAATCCGTGTAGCCGTAGCCGTCCGCCACGATGGAGTGGCTGGAAAGTCCTATCGCGCACGGCGAACCCATGTCGAGGGACGGCAGGATCGCGTTCATCTGCTGGTCGTAGGTGCTCCCCACGCCCGGATTGTAGAAGACGGCTGCGTTCGCGTAGCCGAACTGCGAGACGAGCTGCGGACCGATCCGCCGCGTCGAGGACCCCGAGCCGCCGATGTCGTAGTTCATGTTGACCGAAATGCCGCAGTCGCGGCAGAGAAGCCCGATGGCCTGGCGCTGCGTCTCGGTGAGCGTCCCCGCGTTGCTGGCGGCGAGCGGGTCGGCGACCATGCTCTCCCAGTCGTAGGGGCCGCCGAACGCCGGGCCGCCGAACCCCCATGTTTCGCCGTATTTGCCGCCGATATACCACTTCATTTTGTTCGTGACGGACGTCGCCGAGTCCACCCATGCGAAGTTGCCGGAGTGTGTGCTGTTCCCAAGCGTCACCTTCTCACGCGGCCACTCGAACTTGCGCATGACCTGCGCCATCGCCGTCGCCACGCACCCGCAGACGTAGTTGGACGGCGTGTAGCAGTTGTAGCAGGTGAGCTTCTCAACGGATCCCTGTCGCCACACCGTCTCGCACAAGGGGCCGTAGAGCGGCGACGCAACCGAACCGACTCTCGGCAGCTTCGCCTTGAGAAAAGGCTTTTTCGGTTTTGCGGCATCGCGGAGCCTCGCCCAGGCGGAAGCGTTCGCGGACGGCTCATCTTCTTCGCTCTCCTCCTCCGCGCCATACTCAAGCCCTTCGCCATCGTCCTTTGGGCCATTTGCGCCCTTTGCGGCTGAAGAATCCTCCCCCAGCCTCTTCGTCCGCCCGGCCACATCGCGCGTGAGCATGACCCATAGCGGGTTTTCGTCGCCGGACACGAACTCGCCGTCCTCCGCATACGCGAGAATCGGCGTGATTTCGGTATCACCCGAAGTGACGGCGAAGCCTCCGCCCTCGAACGAGATTACATGAAACCTGCCGAGTCCGTCCCTGCCGCTGAATGTCTCGACCTTGGCGACAGCCGCGCCCGCGAAGCGATCCTTCGCGGTCAGCGCCTCCTGAAGCGACGCCCATCCGGCGACAGCCTCCCGCGCCACGGCCTCCGTCACCTCCGCCGCCCGAAGCGTCAGGGCCGCGCCAATCACAATCGCCGCACACGCGGCAAGATATGCTGCATTGTTTCTCATCTCGACTGCTCCTTTTTGCAGATCTCAAACACGGCAGAGTCATATCTACCGAAAAGCGTGATGTCAAGGCCGCGTTCCATCAGGTCGCGGCCGGCGACGGGCGCGGAAAAACTGTCCGCGCGGACGAGCCGCACCGGCCCCGGCTCGGAATGCATATCAAAAACAGACCGCCCAACATTGACACCCGCCTGCGGTTGTGATACAATACTTGACAATTGACATACCAAAGGAGACTTTATGACATCAATGATTACTGCCCGCGTCGATTCCGACAAACGCAAAGCGGCAGAAATGATCTTTTCCGAAGTCGGCCTTACAACTTCGGCCGCCGTAAACCTTTTCATCTGCGCCGTCGCCATGAGCGGCGGCATACCGTTCCGCATCGAGGTATCCCAGAGCAGGCTGTCAAACACTCTCGACAAGCGCAAAACACCAGCCCATAAAACATCGCGCATCAAATTCGGGCTTGCGGACGGAAAATACAGTCTGCCTCGAACCTTTGACGCCGATTTTGATGCAATGGATGCCGATATCGCGAGCCTTTTCAGCGGGGGATCACTGTGAAATATCTCATTGACACCCATTTGCTCATCTGGACGGCGCTCAACTCTGCAAAGCTGTCCGCAAAAGCTCGAAACATTCTCTCGCAGGGCGATGCCACATATTTCTTCAGCGCGGCCTCCATATGGGAAATCGCCATAAAACGCGCCAAGAATCCCGCACTCCTTCCCTTCGACGCCGCGAGCGCACGGAAACTGTTTATCGCTACAGGGTTTTCCGAGCTTGGAATTACCGCCGAGCACTGCGCGGCGGTAGAAAGTCTTCCGGCGATCCACGCCGATCCGTTCGACCGACTTCTGATTGCGCAGGCCAAGACCGACGGATGTATTCTCGTTACACATGACCGGTTTGTCGCTTCCTACGGCGACTTCACAATAATGGTCTGATGACGCTTCGGCAGGCTGGCCGAACGCGAGACACCCCGCCATCGCTATTTCAAGCGCTGTCATGCTGTTCGCCCTCCTGACGCCTTGAACTCCGTCGCGATCGGCCTGCCAGACGTGCCGAGCGAGGTGAGCGGACGGGCGGCGACCGTAAGCGCTTCGCCTGGCGGCAGTTCGGAAGTGGGTATTTCCAGCGTTGTAACACCTCCGTTCGGCTCGTGGCCGATACCCATGTTGCAACCCGCCGCGTAAACCGCCTTGAAGAGCTTCCCGCTCCCCTCTTCGCCGATGACGACAACTTCGTACGCATACACCCGCGAATCGGGATTGCCGTCGGCGAGTGGTATTCTCACGCGGAGGCGCGGAGAGGCGGAGTCGTCTTGGACAGGATTTACAGGATTCACAGGATTATTGTCTGCGGTCTTCTCAATCTTGTTACAGTTGCTGTCTAAAGACACCTCCAGCTTCGCCCCTTTGCGGAACTGCGGCTCGCCGATGACTTTCTTCAACTCGTCCTTCGAGAACGGATGCGGTTTTTTAATTCTTTCCTCTTCCCTCTTCCCTTTTCCCTCTTCCCTCTCAAGCGGCATCACCCAATCCGCGCCGAGGCTTGAGACGCCTTCGCTGAATTCATGCCGCTCAATGACCATCATATCATCGTAGAGACTGACGACGAACCCCTGCCGCCCCTTGCCGGTAAAATCGCGCCCTTCTATTTTCGCCTTTGAAATCCACTCGTCGCCGACAAGGGTCGAACACCCTCGCGGCTCGCAGGAAGCGCACTGAATGGCCGTCAAGAAATCGCCATAGCGGTATACCATATTCCAATTCGCGACACTCCAATGGTTGTGGCCGAAGAAAGCAACCGCGTTGATGTGCGCGCGCACCGCCTTGCGCAGATCGATATGAGGCCTGGTGTGCTGCAGGTAAAAGAACGGTTTTACCCCATTGTCGAGTCCGAGACGATCCGCACTGGCATTTATCAGTTCAGAAAGCGCTGTGTGCGGCACGCCCCAGTTGTGCCCGAAGAAATGATACCCCTTGACCTCCTTGTGCCACACCGGCTCGTACTTCTCGCCCCATATACGCTCCCAGTTCGCCGCCATGTCGGTTGCAAGGACATGTTTCGCCCGCTCGTCAGGGTCGGGATACCTTTTTGCGACAAAGTCACAGTATGACGAGCCTTCAACATCATGATTGCCGGCGACAAAAAGCTTCACCGGCCCGCCGCTCTTGCCGAACACCCGCTGCCACGCCTCGGCGTGAAATTCCATCTCGCGCGTCTGTCCCCTGTGCGCAAAATCTCCGCAGTGCACCACCGCATCAACACTGCAGCACTTGAAGTGATTCAACGCCGCAACAAAATATTTATCCGGCCAGTTCGTGCCGAGCCTTTCGCCTTTGTGCGCCGTCCTTAGATGAGTGTCGCTTAGAACGCCAAAAACCAGATTGGGCGTCCCGGCATGCCTCCAGCCTTTTGGCGCGGCGAACAGAAAACCGCCCGGCAGCGCCGTAAACCCAAGCGCGGCAAAAGCTTTTCCGATAAAATCGCGACGTGTCATATCATACCGCATTTCGAGGACTGCCCTATGAAATGTTTTCACTAAACCTTTAAGAAAACCTTCTTGTTCCTGAGCCAGAGCAGGAAGCCCCAAACAATGAGATACGCGCCAAGTCCGCCGACCGCCGCGCCCCATTCGCCGCTCGCATTGACGAGCCCGGAAAGATAGAACTTCTTGAGCGCCGCCTGCACGCCTGTCATGGCAAGGAAATAGGCGAGGATCGAGTTCTTCCCGACAGGATCGAACATCACCGTCCAACGGCGGAGCTTCAGCACATCGACGATGACATGAAACAGGCACAGCATCGCAAACGAGTAGGCGGCAACGACGAGCACGAACGACGCGGTGGTCAGGTTCTTGATGACGGGATCGCCAAGGCATCCTGCAAAGAGCCAGCCGCAAAGTCCGCATCCTGCGGCGAACGCGGCCAGAACGGCAGGCGCGCGCCACACGGGAGCCCCCTCCCTGTTCTTGAGGATGTCCCCTGCGATTATGCCGAACATCACAAGGGCCGACGCCGCAGGGACCTGGAAGATGGACTCCGGCTCGGTAAGCCTTTTGGGAAGCATGTGATTCGGATACAAGGCACGATCCCAATAGCCGAGTATGTTCCATTGCGCCGCATACGATGAAGCGTCCGCAGGGGCGTTCGGCGCGATGGTGAAATGCAGAAGCGCGTAATGGGCGAGGAGGATTCCGGCGGCGACGGCGAGAAGCGCCCACTTGTTGCGCACGAAGAGATACAGCGTCGCGGCAAGGCCCCAACCGAGCGCAAGAAACTGCAATACGCCCATGATCCTGAAATTCGGCGAGAATTTCATGATGCCGTAGAAAGACAGCCCGAGCAGGAAGAGAACGGCCGTCCGCTGGATAATCCTGAGCAGTATGCGCGGCGTCGTGCGCCCCTTGGCGAGCTGCGAAGCGAGGGAGAACGGCCACGACACGCCCATCATGAAAAGGAAGAGAGGAAATATGGTGTCGTGATGGCGAAGCCCTTCCCACTTGACATGCCCCATCTGCTGCGCCAGCCATCCGTCGGGACTGCCGAGCGCGGCGCAGATGCCGGCGATCATCACCGATCCACCGGTGATGAAGAACATGTCAAACCCCCTCAGGGCGTCGAGCGACATCAATCTTTCAGTCTTCATACACACCTTCGCTTACACCTTGAACTCCGCCGTCATCATGGCTGCCGCGCCGCCCAAAACTGCCGCAACTATCAGATTTCTTGAGCTTCTTTCCATTGCTGTCTTACCAATTCGAGTTCATTCTAGATCCGCACTTCAGCTTTTGAGCCCGAGAGCCGGCTCTTTTCGCAGGCGAAGCCCATCACATGGCTTTCGACCGACGCGGCGAGGGAGCTGGAGAGGAGCGATTCGTCGTGCCTGTCCACGGCCATCAGGAAGTCCCTGACGAGCGCGAGGTCGCCGCCGCCGTGGCCAGAACCCTTGTAGGCGGCGATTTCGGATACCTTCTTCGCCCACGTGCGCTTCCTGCCCGTACGGAAATCATAGACGTCGAACCGCCCGCCGTCGCCCTCGATGAATCCCCGGGTGCCCATGACGCGCGTACGGCGTCCGCCCCACGGCGTGAACGCCTCCATCGAGAACGCCGCCGTCACGCCGCCTTCGAAGCGCAGGTTCGCCACGTAATGGTCGCACTGATCGTTGTCGCAGCGATAGACGCAGCGCCCGTATTCCGTCGTCCGCAGCTTCTCCATCACGTCTTCACGCGTGTAGCCCTGCGGCAGGTCGAAAACGTGCATGTGCTTGTGCTTGTTGCAGTAGATGTCAATCGCGGAATAGGGGCAGGTCGCCTCGTGCGGGCAGCCGTCCGTGCAGCGCGCCGGCGCGCCCGGCGGCATGTTCTCGCGGCGGAAGTGGATAAGCGAACCGTCGGCGGAGACTTCCTCGCAGCGTTTGCCGATGAACCACTTGATGATGTCGAGATCGTGGCAGCTCTTGGCGAGAATGATGGGCGTCGTCGCCTTGGAATCGTGCCAGTTGCCGCGCACGTAGGAATGCGCCATGTGCGCATACTCGATCGGCTCCATGTGCTGGACGGAAATGACATCGCCGATCAGCCCGTCGTCAAGGGCGGACTTGAGCGCCTGGAAGTAGGGCGCGTACCTGAGGACGTGGCAGACGCCGACGATTGC
This sequence comes from Verrucomicrobia bacterium UBA4286, assembly GCA_002395905.1. Taxonomy (GTDB): domain Bacteria; phylum Verrucomicrobiota; class Kiritimatiellia; order RFP12; family UBA1067; genus UBA1067. The sequence continues at coordinate 6,908 of DGVK01000125.1, forward strand.
GCCCGTCTCGCGCTGGCGCTTGAGGAGGTCGCGGCATTCCTGCTCGGTCTGCGCCATCGGCTTTTCGAGGAGGATGTCGTAGCCCTGCGCCATCGCCGCAATCGCCGGCTCGTAGTGCAGATCGTCGGGAAGCGCGATCACCATCGCATCGGCGATGCGTCCGGCGGCCAGCATCTCATGGAAGTCGCCGAACACCTTGTCCGGCGCGATGCCGTATTTTGCCGCCGTTCCCTCGCGGCGGTTCGGCCGGATGTCAGACACGGCCACCACCTTCATCGCCTCGGGAAACTTCTCGGCGTAGCGCGCGTAGGTGCGACCGCGCCCCCCCGCGCCCATGATTGCAACCGTAATCGGGCGTGAAAGCGAACAGGCGAGGTCCTTGACGGGATAGTCCAGTTCCCCCGGTTCCGTCAAACCGCCGGACGCCACGCCGCCGGGCGCCTCGCCCGCCATCAATGAAAACGGCGAAATCGCCGGGGCGGCAGCCAGACCGCCGCCTGCGAGAAACAGCCCCTTCAGGAATCCGCTCCTATTGAACATCGGCTGAGCACCGGACATCTTTTTCTCTCCTCTCATTCTACTCATTTCTCCTTACTTTTTCCATAAACCTCCGCTACACCTTGAACTCCGCCGTCAGCGGTTTGCCGCGCGCACCGAAGCAGTTCATCGGCGTAACCGTGAAGCGAACGTCGCCAGAACCGAGTTCGTCCTTGCGGAAATAGCAGACCTGCCGCACGTTCGCCTTCGCGTGCTTCAGCGAATGGTTGAACCCTTCCGGCAGGACGAGTTTCGTCTGGCTTTTGCCGTCCGCCGTCGTCGCCGTGAACTCAAGTGTAAAGAGCCGCGCCTTGTCGTCGGACACTACGGCCGGCACAGCCACCTCGAACGACGGCTTATTCTCGGATGCAATCGTCTCCTTGCCGTCCTTCGACTTTCCGCCGCGGTTCTTCGCATCCATTTCAGCCACGACCGGCTTGGCCCCCTCCGGAAACTCCGGCGCACGAAGCCTCTTCGCACGCTCCGCGAACGCGAACGGACGCGATTCTGCCGCCGGAAGCGGCATCACCCATTCTTCGCCGATGTCGAGGTCGGACAGAAACTCGCGGCGTTTCACCGTTATGCAGTCGTCGTACACGCTCCAGAGCATTCCCTGGCGGCAGTCGCCGGTGCCGATTTTCTTCATAAGCTTGCAGGCGTCCGTTCGCCAGTCGGCGGCTCCTGTATTCTCGAATCCCGTCGGCGTGCGTTCCTCGCTCGGCGTGCCCGTATAGCGAAGCGAACCAGTGCCGACGGACGTGAACGCGCCCTGCCAGATCGATCGCTCGTCCGTAAGAGAATAATGCGAATGGCCGGAGAATGCGATGGCGTTGGGATAGTTCGACAACGTTTTCGTGACGACGCCCATGTCGTGCCCCCACGCCCATGGACCGTAGCATGTGTCTTTAGGATGCGGATGCTGCACGTAGAAGAACGGCAGGGCAGGATCGAGCGACTTGCCGTTCTTCGCCATAAACTCCTCGATCAGATGGAACGACGCCCCATGTGTTGACGACCCGGCCTGAACGCCATCCCAATGCGAACCTATGAATGTGAAGCCCTTTATCTCCTTGGCGTAAATGGGAGAGTAGGACTCGTGAAACGCCCTTTCCCACCACCCCGACATGTCTCTTTGGAGAATATGCTTGACGCGCTCCGCCTCGTCGGGGTATTTCTTTGCCGCCGCATTTCCGTATGTGTAGCCAATCCAGTCGTGGTTGCCCGTCACGAACACCTTTTCGACGGGACGGCCGTCGGGATACCTGTCGTCGGGGAATACGGAATACCACGCCTCCGCGACTGCCAGCAGATTTTCGTCCATGCCCTTGTCCGCCATATCACCCGCAATTATGACAGCATCGACATCCTGACTCCTGAACCATTCGAGCGCGTGCCTGAACGTCAGGTTGTTTCCGCCACCGGCCATCTTTTCACCCGCGCCGATGCGCAGGATGTGGATGTCGGATAGGACGCCGAACTTTAGGCGCGGCCTGCCGCCCGCCTTGAAACCCGCCGCAGCGAGAATAAAGCGGTTTCCGGCGAATGCGCCCAGAGACGCGAACGCCGCCCCTCCAATGAGAAATTGTCTTCTTGAAATGTCCATGCCATTTGTCCTTGTCGCCCGCACTTCATATCGGCGCGCAATTATAGATTTTTCCCTGAGGCGAACTGTTTCCTCGCCTCGCGCATGGCGGCAAAGATGCTTTCTATCTCTGCTTCGCGCGCGTCCATACGGCCGGAATTGAACGACTGGAAAGTAAGCACAACAAGTTTCAAGTCTTTTATGACCTTGCTGAAGTCCTTTGCCTTCTGCCCGCTGCGCTTTGACGAGACGATTTTCTTCGGCTCAAAGAGCTTTGCATCGCGGAAAATCGTCACGAGCGAAGTGCGGTAGCAGTCTCCCAGGATTATTGCGCTTCCCTTGTTCGCGACACCCGCCGCATCAAAATCCGGCGCGAAGTGCGGATTGTTCCACAAAATCGGGTTGTACCATATGTTCATCAAATTGCTGATGTCGTCATCGTCTTTCCAGACCTTGTCGATTCCATGCACTCCGATGAAACGGTTGAACTTGAGATTGTTTTCAAGATTGGTCGCCGCATAGTCGGCAAACCCCTCATATATAAGCCCCATGCCATAGGCGTTAAAATGCGTTCCGCCGGGAGGGTACACCCATTCTTTCCACTCTTTCTTTTTCGAAAGCAGATAGCTGCTTGCGTCAAATGTCTTGATTCCGTTCGCGCGGCACAACGCCGCAAGCTCGCTCTGCGCGTCGTAATTTGAATAGTCGAAGAACCAGTCGACCCACTTCGGAAGGAATTCCGGGTATGCCTGCGGTTTGTCCGCCATTGGCATGAACACGAAATCCGCACCGATCGAGCGGCAGAACCCGTCCAGTTCCACAAGCTTTTTCATTACGGACGCATACCTGTTTGTATCGCCTGAGCGGTCGGCCTGAAGATGGAACTGCAGATAGGGCTTCTCGTAGAGAATGCCGTCGCGCCCTTCGAGGATGCTGCTGCTGTAGCCGTGGTGGAACATGCGCAGGTTGACGACATCCCACATCTCTAGAGACGTCTTCAGGAGCGTCTTGCGCAGAAAGAAGTTCTTTGAGAAGTCTTCGGTGAATGTCTTCTGGAACGTGCGGTTGGTGTAGCTGGCGTAGGTGAGCGGCGCCACGCTGGTTTTCTTCTCCCAGCCGTACAGCTTTGTCCAATTCTCATGCGCCCCGAAGAAATACAACGACGGAATGAACAACAGAATTGCGACCAAGACGGAATAGACGATCTTCATTGCTTTTTCCATGGCGACACCTCAGAAGCGGAAATAGATGAACGGACTGTAGGCCGATGTCATTGAGAACATGAACGCGACCACGAAAAGCAGCATCGCGAAGAAAATGCGCACCGTTTCCGGGATTCGCCGCACCATCGGCTCAAACACGGGGTAGGAGGCCACAATGCCGACAGCCATCAAAACAAGCTTGTCCAGTGAAATGAACTCTATGAGCGGCGTAAACGAGCGGAAGGCCGCACTGCCGCCACCGAACATGTTGCAGATGTACGTCCACGCATAGCCGAGATCCGGCGCACGGAAGAGCACCCAGCCGATCACGACAAACAGCATCAGGTACAGGTTGCCCGCCACCTTCGGGAGGCGCTTCACAAGATTCCCCAGTCCAGCGCGCTCTATCACAATTCCAAGACCGTGATAAATGCCCCAGACGACGAAGTTCCACGCGGCGCCATGCCATATGCCGCAGAGGAGGAACACCGTGAACATGTTCACATATGTGCGGAACTTCCCTTTGCGGTTGCCGCCAAGCGGAATGTAGAGATAGTCGCGGAACCAGCTGGAAAGCGAAATATGCCAGCGCCGCCAAAACTCCTGCACCGAACGGGAGGCGTACGGATGGTCGAAGTTCTCCAGGAACCGGAAGTTGAACACACGCCCAAGGCCGATGGCCATATCGGAGTAGCCGGAGAAATCGAAGTATATCTGAAGCGTGTACATGATCGCGCCGAGCCAGCAGTAGAAGAACGGTATCGTCTCTGCCTTGGCCGCGAAAATAACATCCACTGCCGCCGCCATGACGTCGGCGACAAACACCTTCTTCGCCAGGCCTATCGTGAACCGGCGGAAACCGGCGACGATGTTTTCAAAGTCGGCCTTGCGGTTCTCGATGTCCTGCGCAATGGTTTCATAGCGCACGATAGGACCGGCGATCAGCTGCGGGAACAGGCTCACGTAAAGCATGAACTTGAACGGATTGCGCTGCACCGCCACGGTCCCGCGGCGGACATCCACCACATACGAGATTATCTGGAACACATAGAACGAAATGCCGATCGGCAAAGCGACCTCCGGCACTTCCATCTTTATGCCGAAAAGATGGAACACCGGCAAAAGGTTGCTGACGATGAACCCGATGTACTTGTAGGCAACGAGCGCGCCGAGATCGGCGCAGACGCCAAGGCCCAGTAGGGCCGCCGACAGACGCTTCCGCCCGCCTGCGGCGGCGATTCCAAGCGCAAGAAAGTAGTTGAGCACCATCAGCACGAGCATCACGACAACAGCGGAAGGCTCGCCCCAGGCATAGAACAACAGACTGAACAAAAGCAGGACGTACGGCCTCGCCTTCTCGTTCGCCAGAAAGTAGACGGCGACAAGAAGCGGCAGAAATACGCCCAGAAACACTGCTGATGTAAATACCATCTCAACACCTCTCTATTGCGCCTTTTGCAGCACGTCTTACTTCAAACCGGCCCTGCACGCAAGGCGGAATCCAACGGTGGTGAAGCGAGTATTGGCCTTTGCGCCTGAACTGCGGAATCCTGGACGGCAGTTTCCTGCGGGCTCGGCGTAACTGCCACCTCTGAAAACACGCGCAGTGTCACCGGTAGTTGCTGTGCCGTTCGCGGTGTTTGCCGGGGCGGAAGCGTTTATGTTCACCGCACCGCCAAGCGATGTAATGTTCTCCTCGTACCAGTCAAGGCACCATTCCCACACGCAACCCTGCATATCGTAAATGCCCCAGCTGTTTGGCGCATACGAGCCGACTATCGGAGTTCCGCCCTCCGACGGCGCCGCCGTTGCCTCAGTGCTTACAGTCGGGCAGTTGCCTTTGTGCCGACCGATTTTGTCAAGGTGCACGTCACTGGCACTATTCAGTATAGATGAGCCATCTCCCCAGTATCCCGCCCCGTTGCCCGCGCGGGCGGCGAACTCCCACTGTGCTTCGGACGGCAGATCAAAGTCAACGCCGGTCATCCTGCGCAGGGCACCGAGGAACGATTCATTATCAGGATCGTTTGGCCATGATTTCTGCAACTGGCCGGTGCTTGGAGCGCCGTTACCTGCCATGGTATAAATTCGTATCTGGTTGTAGGATATGCGCTCGATGGGGCGCATCGCGCCGTCAACGGTGTAGTATGGCGCAGTGGACGACTTATTAACCGCATTTATGGCGATTCCGGCATAATTCGTGACTATTGCTGCCTGCGCCTGCGTGACGGGGAACACGCCGATGTAATAGTTGTTTGTGAGCGTCACCTTGTGCGGCGTTTCGCGAGCGGCGTTTCGCTGGCTTTCGACAGGGATGGTGCCCATTGTCCACGTCACATCTTTGGCCATGCACTTTCGCATGACTAGCGAAGTCGTGCGGTAGTCTGCGTTGTTCGTAATCGCCCCTTCCTGCCCGGGCGCCGAGCCAGGCAGATAGTCGATGCCAGGGTAGTACGTCTGCGCCCCTGCAGCGCCGCTTGTCGACGCAAGATCGACTACCATGAAGTCTGGCGTATTGTCGAGCGCCCACGCCGTCACGACCGCGCGCGCAGAGTTGTTTTCAATCTTGTGGTCCGGCCACGATAGGTCGGGACGCCACTTGATCGTGCCGCCCGTACCCGTCACCTTCTTCCAGACATCGCCCTGCGCATTCGCCACCGCGACGCCGCCGATCGACACCCAGTCGGACTCGACAGATGTCGCCGTTCCTGTCTTGTTCGTCTGGACGTCGAGCGTCACTACCGCCGTCGCGTCCAGTGAATATGTAATCGTCACTTCCCGGGTCGCCGCGTCCTGCTCCCAATGCACAGACGAGACTTGCGGTGCATCGGAATATGCTGCAACAGGTAATGCGGCCATGGCCGCGATCATCAGTTTTTTCATTGGAGCGTCCTTTCTTGTGTGGTTGAATTTAAAAGACATGGTCAGCGGAACATTATCACAAGCCCTTTACGAAGCTTGCTGGTAAGGTTCCGCGCTTCTGAAGCAAGCATCGTGCGATAACGTGCAATTAGAGACGAGAACTGCGAGGCCGACCTGAACGCACCAGTATCGATCACCCCTGCGCCGGATGAAGCTGACGAACATACGTTTTCGGCAGGATAGGTGTCATTCCAGGTGAATTGGTATTCGTTGGGATTGACGACGAGGCTGTCCGCCCCGAAAGCGAGATGCGCCGCGAAAAATGCGGCAAGCGCGATCATGCGCCATGCGCCAGGCATTCCGCTCGGTTTCCCTAGCGACGATTTCCTTTTGATCGTTGTTCCTTTCATGGCATTCTTCCTTTCTTTTACCTTGATGCGAAGTCTTTTTATTCCAAAGCACGCTTTCCTGTCATCAATTCTTCAGCGGTACGCGCACCCAGGCGCGCGGCTGGAGCGTTCCGCTTGCTTTTTCGTCGCCCAGGTCAAGTTCATACTTCTGCGCCTCCTTCGACCAGTTGCAGAGGATTGCAGCCTTGCGTCCGTCGGGCGCGCGCCATACAGAATGCAGAACTGTCGGGACGGCCGGCTGACGGACCACCTTCGCGTTCTTCTCGGTAGTGTATATTCCGCGAACAAACAGCTCGACGGGCTGCTTTGCACACGAAAGAATGCCGGGAGAGCACATCGTCCCGTCGTAGAGGCAGTCGCGGTTCGCATAGTAGAATTTGGCCGTATCCATCGTGAACGCCAAATCCGCAGCATAGCGCGGGTTGTCGAAATGCTCCATCCTCAACGAATGAACCATGGGTTGAATCCCGCTTGCCACGCCGCGCGCGAATTCAAGCGCGTATTGGTCGGGATAAAGCGTCTCCCACGCCTTCTCGTTCTTCCACCTGAGTTCGTCCGGCCATTTCGGATCCCACGGCGGGATGCCGCCGATTATCGCATAGCAGCCGTAAAGCGTGATGGCCCCGTGATACACCGCCTGGAAAGCGGGCACGACCTCTGCATCCGGCATTGCAGGCACGCCGAAATGCTCGCTATCATGATACAGTACGATTGCGGAGTCGACAACATCCAGATACGCCTCGGGCGTATATTCCGTCGAAATAGGCAGCCCCGGATTTTCTTCCTTGATCGACTTCAAGAACTTGCGGTAGCCGTCCGTCATGGCCGTTCCTCCGCCAAGGGGATGCGGATGGGCGGGATTCCAGCAGTCGCAGACAACCGTCCGCCAGCCGCCTATCTGGTCGAGATACACGCCCGAAAGTCCGCACTCGCGCAACTTGCGCACGAGTCCGCGCATGTGGGTTTGAAAGTTCTCCGCCGAGCCGCACATGGTGGCAAGCCCGCTGGGGACGAATTTGTTGTACTGCCGGCTCGGTATTTTACCGGTCGCATCCATCACGGCCTCTTGCGCTCCGCACTCTTTCCACTTCGGGTGCACGACATCCCAGCTGATGCCGTTCATATACGGCTGCACGAAGATACCTTTGCCGGTCAGTCTTTGCACAGTGGAGACAAACTTATCCTCGCCCTCGCGCGGCGGCCAGAAGAATGGATATCCTGCGTCGTAGGGGATTGCATGCCACCAGTACCAGTCGAGCGCCACGGGCAGTCCCGTCAACTCTTGGAAACGCTCCGCCGGGAGCGCTACTTCATCTGAAAGGCCTCGGTTCCAGAACCATATGGCGATGTCGCGCAACCGGCCCTTCGGGCGCGCGAACGCCGCTTTCGCCCACGGCTGCTCCAGCGCCCAGCGGCGGTATATCTCCGCAGCTTCGAACCAGCCTCCTTTGAAGGCGCGTATAGTTCCGCCAAACGGCATTTTCCCGGAAACCAGGTTGTCGCCTGTCAGCGGAGCCGTATACTGGAACATCATCGTCACGGTCTGCGGTTTCTTGCCGTTGCGCGTGATGGAACTGTTCGGACGCAGACGCGCGTCTCCGCGCTGATCCATGTACCAGGAAGTCCCTTCGCCGTTCATTGCGGCCATGAAGTGTATGCCGTGCATGCCCTGGCCGACAATCTTGGCGCCGCTCTTGACATTCTTCCAGTCCGGACGACGAATCTGCCCGCAGTCGCAGGGATGGAATATCTCCGTCGAGTCCGTACGGGGAACTGTCACCATCGGGAACACTATCTGATGAATTCCAAGACCTGAATCATTGCCCGCATATTCAAGGGTATATTCCCAGCCGTCTTTTTCCGGCGTGGGCGCAAACTCTGCCGTCACGGTGAAATCGTCTCCGCAAAGCCTATGACCTCTCCACACGAGCCGTGTTCTACCGTCAGATTCATCAATACTGAACGATTTCATTTCCGAAGATGAAATCTTGCGCTCGACGCCATTCTTGACGGACTGGCGTAAGATGAACTCAAAACCGATCTCCGGCAGTTTCGGCGCATCGCAATCGTTTCTCAGCCGTTCGAGCGCGATCTGGACCGCGCAGGGGGTTTCCCGGCCCGTCCAGTCCTGAGACTGAACCCACTCGTCCGCCGCGAAAAGGCGCAGCGCCGCCTCTTCGTACGATACGTGCCCCAGTTCCTCAATGAGCCGGATGCCGCGATCGATGAGCTTCTTGTTTGAAATGGAAACCCAGCTCATCCAGTTGCCCGCGACGCGGCCCGACGCCGCCATCGTGCCTGTCGAAAGAGTGTTGAACGTGAGCTTTACTGCAAGGTGCTTCCATATTTCAAGCGGAGACGCATCGACCGGCGCAACAGTGAAAAGACGGGTCTGGCCGAACTTTGAGGCACACTCCCGCGCAGCAGCCTCGAACTTCGCATCCGGCTTGCCAGCGCGGACGACAATCGCCGCCGATTCGCAATTAGAGTAACGCTCCGGCGCATCCTCGTTGCCGATAAGATACTTCATCAGGAATCTGCGGCCAATCGGCGGCGGCGCCTTTACCTTCGGCATTCCCTCTGCGGCATAGTCATCAGCAGTCCATTCAAGGCAGCGCACATCACGATGCAGAAGAGCATCCCAGCATTCGGGTGTTGTATAAAGCGGATTCTTGACGAACGCCCAGGACTGCGCAAGGCCTCGCTCGTCAACCGAGCGGAAAGGCGGCAGCATGAAAGTAGGGGAGCGCTCGGTCGTATCGGTAAACAGGTCGAGCATGCAGTCGTCCGCAAAATATGTCACGCGGCCCTTGCGGGAATAGAGCGATTTCTCGAAGTCGATTGCATCAACGATATCCCTTCGCGCCTCTGGTGACTCAAGTATAGCAAGTAGATTTTCGAATGAGAATGTCGGGTCTTGCGAAGATTCCTTGGCAAAACGGGGCAGTACACGGCAGAGCGCCGCTTCAAGTGCGCAGCTTGCGAGCAACTGCTCGGATGTCGTCGCCTGCATGCGTGTGGAGCCTGCAAGCGACATGGAACCGCAGTAGAGGTCGATCACCGTCACTTTCGGATTGTCGATCGCCTCGCGGCTGCGGTCGAGATGCGCGCGAAGGATATCCGCCGGATTGTTGAAGACGAGATAGCATTTCGCCCCGTGCGATGCTGCGTAGCGGAGTGTGCCGAGGACGGACGAGGTCTCGCCGCCTTCGGTGATCGCGACGAATGTGTCGCCCTCGCCGACGTTGAGCGCGGCGGCCTGGCGCTCCCCGCCAGGCATCGAATCTTCAAAACTCTCTACCGACTTGATGAGCGCGAAGTCGCCACCCGTCATGATGGACGCCGAGCGGTCGGCGAGCTTTAGTTCTTCGGGCGTGAGCTCCGCAGCGCGGCGGTGGAAGAAGTCGCGCCACATCGACTCCAGAAGGATCGAGAGACGGCCTGTCGCGCCGCAGCCGGAGAAGATGATGCGGCCCTTCGGCGCTGTTACCGAGCGGACCATGTCGGAAACGAGATTTTCAAACTGCTGCGAGGCGAAGACATGGCGCATCGTGATAGGAATCTGGCGGTCGCCGCGCTGGAGGCACTGCACGCCCGCGAGCGTGGAGCGCTTGAAATCTTCTTCGAGCGTCGCGGTTATGGGGTTCGACTGCTCGGTGGGCAGGAATCCGAGATGGAACTGCTTTTCGTTGTCGATGAAGTCGCGCGCCTTGGCCTTGACCGCGTCCGAACACTCGAACGCACCGGCCGCAGCTGAAAGTGCCGCGCAAGCAATGGTCATAACTGCGATTGATCTCCTCATGGCTCCGGTTTACACTCCTTGACAGTTTTCGTTTGGTGGTTTTCGAGCGGTATTATATCAAATCCCCGCTGGCCATATTGTCATACAAACGCAGAAATAGTATAATATCAGCGCAATGGAAAATCAGCCGAAGATATTCGTGTTCCTGCCGACGGCGACGATTCTGCACCGGGAGATGCTGGAGGGCATTCTGTCGTATGCACATCAGAACGGGCCGTGGCACTTCCATCTGGAACTGGAGGACTTCAACCGCCAGCCGCTGAACCGCATACGCTATTGGGGGTGTACGGGGATCATCGCGCTTGTGAGGTCCCACAAAGAGGCGCGCCGCCTTTACAGAACGGGTCTGCCGACAGTGTTCATCGGCGCCTCTACCAATCTGAGCAAGCCGGGAGAGGATGTTGCAGTCGCCGCAGTACAGCGCGACGAGGAGGCCGTAGGCAGAGCCGCCGCCGAATACTACATCAAGCGCAAGTACCGCTCGTTCGCGTATGTCGGCACTTCGGAGCAGACTCCCTGGTCGAGGCGCAGGCAGATCGGATTCGCGCAGAGGGTGAAAGAGGAAGGATACGAGTGCAATGTCTTTCCCAGACTGGGCGGACAAAAGCCTGAGGACTATGCAAGCGAGTCCAAGCGGCTCTGCAGCTGGCTTGCGGCCCTGCCGCATCCTACGGGCGTATTCGTCGTCCATGACCGCCGGGCGCAGCAGATCCTCTCCTGCGCGCTTGAGGCCCGGCTTTCCGTCCCTCACGACATCGCGATTCTCGGCGTGGACGACGACCAGCTCCTTTGCACAACATCGTCGCCGACAATATCGTCGATCTCGCTCAACGGACACGGAACTGGTGTGATTGCGGCAGAACTGCTGCACAAACTGATGCGCGGCGAACCGTGCGAGAGAATCGTAAATCCGGTCAGGCCGGAAGTGACGACGCGCGAATCCACGGAAGTGTCGGCCGTTCAGGATCCCATTCTTTCGCGCGCGCTCGCCTTGATTGAAAAGGAATATGCAGAGGCATTCGACCTCGACGACTTCTGCAGGCGGCTCAACTGTTCCAAACGCACGCTTGAACTGAAGGCGAAGCGCATCCTCGGCACCACGATATCACGGCATCTCATGCATGTGAGACTGTCGGCGGCAAAACGGCTTCTGGCCTCGACGCCGCTGCCTGTCGCGGAGATTGCTGCGCAGACGGGATTCTGCTCGCCATCGCATCTAGGCGCAAGGCTTCTCGCCGCGACAGGCCACACGGCAAAGCACTACCGCCCGTAGGCAGGGGCGCGCGACGGATTTTCCGCCGCGGCGGCGTCAGCGGCCGAGGTA
>DGVK01000022.1:0-2372 GCA_002395905.1 Verrucomicrobia bacterium UBA4286
GCAACCGCTACCACGGCCAGCACCACTGCTATATGCACACCGACTGCTGTACGGCAAACGGTCCGCGAGGTTTCCTCTGCGTCCTTCGCGAGATGTTCCGCGTAAAAGACGGCGCGGCGACGTTCAACTTCTACGGCTCGGCGCTCGTCGAGGGCCAGACGCCCGACGGCCGCAAGGTGGCGTTCGATATGTATTCTCTCTATCCGCGTGCGAACCGCGTGCGCATCGTGAGCCATACCGAGACGAAACTGCCTGTGAGATTCCGCGTTCCCGGCTGGTGCGCGAAGGCGGCGGTGAAGCTCAACGGCGAAACGCTCGACGCGCAGGGCGGCGGATATTTCACCATCGACCGCGAATGGAAGCTCGGCGACATAGTGGACATCCGTTTCGAGATGCCGGTCGTCGCGCACGTTCTCGACCACAATGTCGCTTTCACGCGCGGCCCTGTGCTTCTCGCCCGCGACAGCCGTTTCGCCGACGGCGATCTATCGGAACCGTTCCGCCGCGGTATCAAGGACGGCGCTGTTATGCCGACGTTCTCCGAGGTGCGTGTGCCGACCGATGACATGTGGATGGCTTTCTCTGCGACGCTTCCCGTCGGCTCCCACCACGAAAACCCCGAAGGCGCCCTGCCGTCGACGGTCTTCTTCTGCGACTACGCATCCGCAGGCGATACATGGACCAGGGACAACTTCTACCGCACGTGGTTTCCTGTGGAATACGGTCCCGCCGAATAACCTCAATCTGAAGACAATAACCTCAATCTGAAGACAAGGACAGAACACAATGAAGATCAATGCCGCCGCAACCATCGCCGCCGTGCTTCTTGCAGCCGTCGCGGCCGGATGCAAAACCGAGCCAGCCGCCGCAAAGGGGCGCGTGGGTACATACAACATCCGCCTCTCTATAGGCGACAAGGGAACGCCGAACGCATGGTTGGAGCGCCGCGAAGACATGGTCGCGCTCATCCGCAGTCTCGACATGGACGCTTTCGGCCTCCAGGAGGTGCGCCCCGAGCAGGCGGCCTATCTGCGCGAGCAGCTGCCCGAATACGAATTCGTCGGCGACCACCGCGGGGCAGACCGCGTGTCGGACGAAGCCTCGCCTGTCTTCTACCGCAAGAGCCGTTTTGACGCTGAAAAGGCGGGGACGTTCTGGCTCTCCGAGACGCCCGACGTGCCGGGCGTGAAGGGATGGGGCGCGGCGTGTCCGCGGGTGTGCTCCTATCTCGTCCTCAAGGACAGGACGACAGGGCGGCGCTTCTGCTTCGCCAACACTCATACGGACCATGTCAGCGCGCTGGCGCGCGAGAAGGGGATGCTTCTCGTAATCGAGCGCATGAAGGAGTTCGGCGCCGGCGCGCCTATCGTTTTTACGGGCGACCACAACTGCCGCGAGACCGAGGCGCCGGCGCTGGCCGTCGCGAAGCTGCTCAAGAACGCGCTTTACGAGAGCCGCACGCCTCCGACGGGGCCGTGGCGCACGTTCAACGGCTGGAAATGGCGCGACGTGGAGCGCGCGACGACCGAGGCAATGGCCGTCCCGCCTGTGGTGCGCAACGCACAGAAGGGTTCGCCCGACGCCGACCGGCTTAAGAACGGCGGTTACGCGTGGGAGGACTTCGGTGCGAGAATCGACTACATATACGTTTCGCCCGGCGTCCCCGTCCTGGACTACGCGACCGTCGCCGATCCGCGGCCAGGCCGTAAACTCTATCCGAGCGACCATTTTCCCATCGTCGCGACGATACTGCTTTGACGGACGGGGCAAGACTGAATCATCCCCGCAAAAACAGGGAATGTTCCGGAATGTGCGCCCGAGGCGGTGAGGAATATGGTATAATACAGCCTGATGAAACATCTGCTAACGATTCTTGCCGTCCTTTCCGCGACGACGCTCTTCGCCGAGCGCCAGCCGTACGAACGCTACCAGTCGATCGTCGACCGCCAGATGTTCGGCGAGCCGCCGCCGGGCTTCGACCCTACGCGGCCGCCGGGCGAAGTGTCGAAGTCGGAGGCCGAGGAGGCGTCCGAACAGCTCACGAAGGAGCAGGAGCAGATAAAGAGTTCGATACACTTTTCGGTTATAAACGTGACCCCGGGCGGCGAGACGGCCGTCGGCTTCACCGACAACGGCGATGCGAAAAACCCCGTCCACTACTATCTCAAAGTGGGCGAGACGCGAAACGGCTGGCTCGTAAAGGAGGCCGACCCCGTGAAGGCGACGATGACGATCGCGAAAGGCGATGTGGAGGTGTCGCTTTCGATAGGCGGCAGCTCGTCCGCGCAGACCGGCGCGACCGCCAAGGCTGGAACGCCCGCGCCCAGGGCCGGCGCGCCTGCGCGCACACTTCCGGGCGGGGCGCTCGGCTC
>DGVK01000022.1:2426-5675 GCA_002395905.1 Verrucomicrobia bacterium UBA4286
AAGGCTCGCTTCGCGGGCGCCGCATGCAGCGCGAGCAGATGCGCCAGGCCGAGGCCGCGCGCGAGGCACAGCGGCGCGCCGAGGAAAAGGCCGAGCGCGAGGAGGCCGCGCGCGTCGCGGCCGAGGAGAAGGCCCAGCGCGACGCGGAGCGCGAAGAGCAGCGCGCCCAGCTTCTCCAGATACAGGAGGAGCTTCGCAAGGCGCGCGAGGCGAGGGCCGCGCGCGAGGCCGAGGCCGACGGTGCGGAGGAAGTCGAGTAGCGGCGACTTGCGGCGGCAGCCATGCACAGGCTTCTTGCAGATACCAAGTCGATCGAAGGCGGCGAGCCTGTTCTTTCGTCGGCCGCCATGCGCCACCTCAAGGTCGTGCGCCCGAAGGAGGGCGAGACGATAGAGCTTTTCGACGGACGCGGCGCATGGCGCGAGTTCGCATGGCGCGGCGGCGCGCTTCATCCCGCAGGAGACCGCCGGTTCCTTCCGCGCGGCGGAAGGCGCGAGCTGGCGCTTTTCGCGTGCGTTACAAAAGGCTCCAGATGGGACTGGACGGTTGAAAAGGCCACAGAACTCGGCGTGGCTCGCATTGTGCCTGTGATATCCTGCAGGACGATAGTTCGCATCGCGCCGGCCGAACGCGCGGCGAAGCGCGAGAGATGGACTCGCGTCGCCGAGGAGGCCGCGCGGCAGAGCGACGCGAAGTGGCTGCCTGATGTAATGGAGCCGGTGGATTTCCCCCGCGCGCTCGAAATGTTCGCGGAGTGCGAGGGATATGTCGGCGCGCTTGTCACGCCGCGTCCGCCCGATTTCCTTTCGGCGCTCAAGTCCTCGCCGTGCGGCGGCGAAGCCCGTCCGCTTGCCGTGTTCGTAGGGCCCGAAGGGGATTTCACGCCCGGGGAGCTTGCCGCTCTTCTGAAGGTCGCTACGCCCGTGAGTTTCGGCTCGACCATACTCCGGGCGGAGACCGCCGCGATATACGGCGCGGGGGTTTTAAAGGCCTTTCTCGACTCGGAGGAGTTGTGAACTACGACCTTGTCGAGATATTCGAGTCGATGCAGGGCGAAGGGCGCAACACCGGGCGGCCGTGCGGGTTCATCCGCTTCGCGGGATGCAACCTCGCCTGTCCGTGGTGCGATACGTGCGTGGAGAAGCGCTTTTCGATGAGCCTTGACGGGCTTGTCGCCGAGGCGCGCCGCTTCCGTTCGCGGAGCGTCGTCCTCACAGGCGGCGAGCCGACGCTTGTAAAGGAGATGCCAGAGCTTGTCGCGGCGCTAAGGGAGCGCGGCTACTGGATCGCGGTCGAGACGAACGGAACTGACGACGCGGATTGGCTTGGCTTCGTCGACTATGTCGCCTGCTCGCCAAAGGCCGAGTTCCCCGACCGTATTGCGCTNNGAGCCGACTGCCGCCGCCGGCATGCCGGAACTTGTCGCGGCGCTCAAGAAGGAGGG
This sequence comes from Verrucomicrobia bacterium UBA4286, assembly GCA_002395905.1. GTDB lineage: Bacteria > Verrucomicrobiota > Kiritimatiellia > RFP12 > UBA1067 > UBA1067. Next base: position 3,871 of record DGVK01000022.1, read on the forward strand.
GTTCTGGATAGCCGTCGAGACCAACGGAACCGCCGACGCGCCGTGGCTCGCGTTCGTCGACTATGTGGCTTGTTCGCCCAAGGCCGAGTTTCCCGGTTCGCTGAAGCTCGCCGCCGCGGACGAAGTGCGCGTCGTCGCGTCGTCGGAGGACGTGGCCGGTTTCTGCCGCGACGTGCGGCGCAGAATCGCGGCGACCGATTATTACATCTCGCCGTGCGACCGCGGCGGGACGATCGATTTCGCGACGGCGAAGGCCGTGCTCGGTAGGCTGGAAGGGTGGTCGCTCTCCGTGCAGCTGCACAAGATTCTCGGCTTCAGGTGAGGTGGCGATGGATCGTGACGGCATGACTGCGGCGGCTTCGCCCGGCGATGCGCCGGCGGTCGCGAAGTTCGGCGCGGGGCGGGTGACGCGCTTCTACATACCTCTTCTGCTGCAGGCGTTTTCGCAGTCTGTCTCCTATCCGCTGGTGGCGGGGATCGTAACCCACGGCGAGCACGGGGTGGACGCGCTCACGGCGTTCAGCCAAGGGATGATGGTCATGTTCATGGTCGGCGCGCTCGGCGGCGGGTTGATAACAACAGGCCTTGTGTGCGTGAAAGACTGGCGCGGATACGTGGCGTTCAGGCGCATGAACGCGCTCATGATGGCGGCGCTTCTGGCGGTGCAGTGCCTCTTCGCCCTGCCTCCGCTTTCGGACTGGATGTTCTGCGGCGTCTTCGCCCTGCCGCGCGATCTCGCCGGAATCGCTTCGCGCACGCTTCTCTACGGCGCGGTGATGAACGGGTTCTTCTTTATCCGAAACCTGCCGCTCGTGATGCTCTTCGGCAACTACCAGAGCGCCAAGGCCAACAACGCTACGCTTCTGCGCGTGGCGGCGACGCTTGTGCTGGCGGCGTGGCTGCCGAGAGCGGGGTGCGTCGGCGCATGGTGGGGGCTGGCGGCGCTCACTTTCGGCGTGTGGGTGGAGCTCGCCGTGACATGGCTCTACGCGAGGCCTTATGTCGCCGCGCTGCGCCGCGGACACGAAGGCGAAGAACGGCTTCCCGGCATGGCCGCGCTTGCGATGGAGCAGTTCCGCTTCACGCTGCCGCTTTCGCTCGGCGGCTTCCTGCTCATGCTGTCGCCGGTGGCGATTGCGGCGTTCGTGGGGCGCTCCGCCGCCGCGAACGACATGCTGGCGGTGCATTACGTCACGCTCGGCGTCGCGAATCCTGTCGCATACGCGGCGCTGCGCCTCCAGACCGTGACGATAAAGTTTCCGCCGGAGTACGAGGGGGACAGAAGACTTTTGAAGTATGCGGTTGTCGCGGGGCTTTTGCTCGGGCTCGCGCCGCTCGCGTTCGCGACGCCGTGGATAGGGGGGTGGTATTTCGGCGGATATCAGAACGTGCCGCCGCGCCTGATACCTACGGCGCGGCTCGCGGTCGGAATATACGCGCTCATCGCGGTTGTGCAGGCGGTGAGGGCGTGGATAGAGGGGCTCGCGGCGCTGGAAAAACTGCCGAAAGCGATAATGTACGGCCAGTTCGCGTATACGGCGTCGCTGTTTGCGGTGTGTGCCGTGCTTCTGCCCGCAGGCGTTCCGGGCTGGGCGATGGCGGTCGCTGCGATATTCATCGCGCCGATGTGCGTCACCGCCACAATCTGGCTCCTTCTATGCTGCCATGCTCGGAGCCGCCGTCGGTCTGCGCCTCGGATTTGACGCCTCGAACGCCTCTCTGCCTTGAGACATCGGGGGGTGGAGGTCAGGACACCCCGGGGCAGAGGTGAAAACGCCTTTACCCTGGAATATCCCCAGTTTTTG
>DGVK01000187.1 GCA_002395905.1 Verrucomicrobia bacterium UBA4286
TTCGGACGCGACGGCAGAAATAGGACACATGATTTGAGCGCAAGCCGTAGATGTTCCGCCGAGGAATGTCGCGCCGCCGGATCCGACAGTCAATCCGTTGACATTGTTTGTTATCCATGCGAAGTAATTGGCGTATGAAGTCGAATCGTTCGCGAGTGTACCGCCGTCGATGTTCATTACGAACGAACTTGTTGCGGATGAATTGGCCTGGTATGTTGTGCCAAATCCTAACGTGCCGCCGTCTCTGACGTTGACTGTCAGCGAACCGGTTCCAACGTTCTTGTGGATATAGATTACGCCAAAATTACGCGCAGACGCAGTGCCTGATATTGACATTGTGCTTGCACAGCCTGCGGAGCCCGAATCTTTGTAGACCGTCGCATTCTTTCTGTTGACACTATTCAAAGTACCAGCGGTCATTGTGAATTCAGATACAGTTCCTCCGGCATACGCAAGTTGCAGATTTCCGCCAACAGAGACTTCTCCGCCGGTCTGTCTGTATCTCATAGGCTCGCCACTTGCGTTTGCGAATTGCAGATTGCCTGTGAACGTTGATGTGCCGTCGGCGATTTCAAGTTCGCCATCGCTCACGGTCACAGCGGCTCCGAACGTGTTGTCGCCTGTCCACGCCCAGCCATTTGGAGCCTCGATTGTGAACGCTTTCGTTCCTGTGATGTTGCCGCCGAAGGTTCCGGTGCCGCGAAGAGTTCCGCCGGAGACGGTGAATGTTCCGGTGCCAACTGGCGAAGGCCCGCCCGCAGGAATGTCGCCCGTGAGGATGAGCGTTCCGCCGGAAAGCGTCGTTCCGCCGGTGTGCATGTTGGAGGGATTGAGCTTCACTGCGCCGGGTCCCGCGACTTCAACCGCAGTGTCGCCCGTAAAGAGCGCAAGCACGTTGGTCAAGACGCCGTCCGGAGGCGCGAGCGTGACTGGATCCGCAATCGCGACCGCATAAAGCGACGCAACCGCCGAGGCCAAAACAAGAACGCGAATCTTTGAATACTCCATGGACAACATTCCTTTCAGTTTGTTGCCGCGATTATACCATAATCCGAGCTGTCAAAGCAAGAACCCCTGCCGGGCCGTGAATGCCGGGCCGGGAAGCCTCTTTAGCCCTCGGCAGATGGCATAGGGACAGACTATGGAGCAAAGAAGCAAATTCCGATTACCCTATTCGCACGAAAATATGAGACAATATCCCCGTTCCAACAAGAGGAAAGGAAAACAACCATGAGCGACAAAAAGAAGCACATCGAAACACTGGCGGTTCACGCCGGACAGCCCGTCCACGGCGACCCTGCGACATACTCCCGCGCGGTCCCCGTCTACCGCACGACCGCCTACAACTTCCGCGACTCAAAGCACGGCGCCGACCTCTTCGCCCTCCGCGAACTCGGCAACATCTACGCCCGTCTCATGAACCCGACGAATGACGTCCTCGCCGCGCGCCTCGCCGCCATCGAGGGCGGCGCGACCGCACAGACGCTCGCGAGCGGCACGGCCGCCATCTACTTCACGATCACCAACATCGCCCGCGCAGGCGATGAAATCGTCGCCGCCTCGAACCTCTACGGGGGAACCTTCGCACAGTTCGACGCCATCCTGCCGCAGAACGGCATCCACGTCAACTTCGCGCCGGTGAACGACTTCGCCGCGACCGAGGCGGCGATCAACGAAAAGACGCGCCTCATCTTCATAGAGTCCGTAGGCAACCCGGCGCTCGACATAGCCGACATCGACGGCTACGCCGCGCTCGCGAAGAAGCACCACCTGCCGCTGGTCGTGGACGCCACTTTCACGCCGCCGCCGCTTCTGCGGGCGATCGAGCACGGCGCGAATCTCGTGATCCATTCTCTGTCAAAATGGATCGGCGGCCATGGCACAGGCATCGGCGGCGTTGTCGTGGACGCCGGCAACTTCGACTGGAGCGACCCGAAGTTCGCGCTCTACAACGAGCCCGACCGCGGCTACCACGGCCTCAGGTTCGCGCACGACCTGCCTGAACCTCTGCGCCCCGTCGCCTTCTCGCTGCGCCTGCTCACCGTCGGCATACGCAACCAGGGGCCGACGCTCGCGCCGGACGCGGCGTGGCTCTTCCTTCAGGGCGTGGAGTCGCTTCCCCTGCGAATCGCACGCCACAGCGAGAACGCGCTCGCAGTCGCGAAGTGGCTCGCGGCCCATCCGAAGGTGGCGTGGGTGAAATACCCTTCTCTAACCCAGCCGGAACTCGCGGCGAAATATCTGCCGGACGGCGCAGGCGGCGTGGTGGTCTTCGGCGTCAAGGGCGGCGCAGACGAAGCGCGGCGCGTGACGGACGCCGCCAACGGCGAGATATTCTCGATTCTCGCCAACGTCGGCGACGCGAAGAGCCTCATCATCCATCCAGCCTCCACCACCCACTCGCAACTCTCGGAGGAGGACCTGCGCAAGGGCGGCGTCGCCCCAGAGCTCATCCGCCTCTCCATCGGCCTCGAGCACATCGACGACATCATCGCCGCCCTCGACGAGGCATTGGCAACAATCTGAACATCTTGGCCCCGCCTCCCTTCACCCGTCGAGGCGGGGCCTTTCACAACGGCGCGCGCACCGCGCGCCCTACCAAGGGAGGGTCGCGCTACCGCGCGACCGTAACAAAACAACAAAAACAAGCCAAAATCGGCAACAAAAAGGAGAACAAACAATGAACACCACGAACAACAGCAAAATCGTCCGCACCGTAATCTCACTCTCGGCCGCCGCCCTCGCGAGCGCGGCCGTCCACGGAGGCGTGCCGCTCAACAACCTGCAGGGCGCGGGCGGTATAGCGTTCAATCCGCTCGCATACACCGCGGGCCGACCTTGGAGCGACGGCGGCGGCGACGGGACGAACTCGGTTGAAAAGTCGTCGCTCGACGGCATAGTGTCGCGTCCGCAGGTAGGCGCGTGGTACGTGAGCCTCAACGACGCCAAGATCGACTGGGGCGCGTTCGGCGCGGCGTTCACCTTCGCCGACAGGCTTGAGGTGTCGGCGGGCTACGAGCTTGTCAACGCCCGCAAGTACGGCGACAGGTCGATCAACAAGTACAACCTCGGCGCGAAGCTCAAGCTTCTCGACGAGAACTCATTCGACACGTCATGGGTCCCCGCGATCGCCGTCGGCGGTATTTACAAGTATACCGACTCGAAGACCGTCGATGCGCTCAAGCTCGACGACGACGGCTTCGACGCATACGTCGTAGCATCCAAGCTCATCACGCAGACCCCTGTTCCCGTGCTCGTCTCGGCGGGCGCCCTCTACACGGATGAAGTCGTCAACGGTGTCGTAGGCCACAACCACTACGATCTCGTGGCGTTCGCAAACGTAGACGTTCTGCCGGCCGAGAACATCGCGATCGGCGTCGAATACAAGCAGGGCGCGAGAGTCGGCGACGGGATCCGCAACCACGACTACTGGGACGGACACGTCGCGTGGTTCGTCAACGAACGGCTCACGCTCGTCGCGGCGCTCGTGCAGACCGGCGACAAAGACAAGTTCTACAGGCACGGTTCGGCAAAAGACCTCGGCGTGGGTTCGGGCCTCGTGCTAAGCGCACAGTACCAGTTCTGACCAAACATCCAGCACAGCAAAGAAAGGAGCATCCAACATGAGCAACACGGTAAAAACCATTCTTGACAAGGTCGGCGGGACGCCGCTTGTGGAAATCTCGAACAGACTCAACAAGGGCGGCGCACGGGTTCTCGCCAAAGTCGAATACTTCAACCCCGGCGGCAGCGTCAAGGATCGCATCGCCCTCGCGATGGTCGAAGCCGCCGAAAAGAGCGGCGTCCTCAAGCCCGGCGCGACGATAATCGAGCCGACGAGCGGCAACACCGGCGTAGGTCTCGCCCTCGTGAGCGCGGTAAAAGGCTACCACCTCATCCTTACCATGCCCGAGACGATGAGCATCGAACGGCGCAAACTCGCCGCCGCGTATGGAGCGGAAATCGTCCTCACGCCCGGCGCGGCAGGGATGAAAGGCGCGATCGCCAAGGCGAACGAACTGCGCGACGCAACGCCCGGCGCTGTGATTCTGCAGCAGTTCGAGAACCCGGCCAACCCCGACTTCCACTACCGCACGACAGGCCCGGAGGTCTGGGAGGGAACGAACGGCGAGGTTGCGGCGTTCGTCGCAGGCGTCGGCACAGGCGGCACGATCACAGGCACGGGGCGCTATCTCAAGGAGAAGAACCCCGCCGTGAAACTGTTCGCCGTCGAGCCCGATACATCGCCTGTGCTCTCCGGCGGACAGCCCGGTCCGCACAAGATACAGGGTATCGGCGCGGGGTTCATTCCGAAAGTCCTCGACACGTCGCTTCTTACGGAAGTCGTCAAAGCGTCGGCGGACGACGCCGGCGCGACGGCCCGCGCCGCCGCCGCCAAGGAAGGACTGCTCGTCGGCATATCGTCCGGCGCGGCGCTCTGGGCCGCGCTGGAGCTCTCAAAGCGCCCCGAGTTCGCAGGCAGGATGATCGTCGCGCTTCTGCCCGACACAGGCGAGCGCTATCTCTCGACGTGGCTCTTCGAATGACACATAACTTCAAGCCTGTCGTCGACCGCGCGGAGGCTTTGGCTCTGCTGAAGCCTTCGCGCCGGTCTGAACTGCGCAAACTCGCCTTGCGTGCGGGCTACGCCTCGGCGCGCAAGACCGAGACCGCCCAGTTCACACTTGCCGACGCCCGTTCCCCGGCCGAGGTGTTCGCCGCCATCCGCGCAAACGGACAGGAGGCGGTTTTCAAGACATGGGACAACAGAATCTGAAAGGAGAAAACAAAATGGAAAACCGACAGGAACTCAACAGAAATCTGGCGCAAATGCTCAAAGGCGGCGTCATAATGGACGTCACCACGCCCGAACAGGCGCGAATCGCGGAGGAGGCCGGCGCATGCGCGGTAATGGCGCTTGAGCGGATTCCCGCCGACATACGCGCGGCGGGCGGCGTCTCGCGCATGAGCGACCCGGCGATGATACGAGGCATACAGGAAGCTGTTTCGATACCCGTGATGGCGAAATGCAGAATCGGCCACATCGCCGAGGCGCGCATCCTTGAGGCGATAGAGATCGACTACATCGACGAGTCGGAGGTTCTTTCCCCCGCCGACGACACGCGCCACATCGACAAGACGAAATTCTCAGTGCCTTTCGTCTGCGGCGCGCGCGACCTCGGCGAGGCGCTGCGGCGCATCGGCGAGGGCGCGACGATGATACGCACAAAGGGCGAGCCGGGGACGGGCGATGTCGTGCAGGCCGTGAGGCACATGCGCAAGATGCAGAGCGAGATACGCCGCGTCGCCTCTCTGCGCGAGGACGAGCTTTACGAGGCCGCGAAGGAGCTTGCCGCGCCGCTCGACCTCGTGAGATTCGTTCACGACAACGCCCGGCTGCCCGTCGTGAACTTCGCCGCAGGCGGCGTGGCGACGCCCGCCGACGCCGCGCTCATGATGGAGCTCGGAGCCGAGGGCGTGTTCGTCGGGTCGGGCATTTTCAAAAGCGGAGATCCGGCGAAACGCGCCGCGGCGATAGTCCAGGCCGTGACCAACTGGAAGGACTCGAAGCTTCTCGCCAAGCTCTCGGAAAACCTCGGCCCGGCGATGGTCGGCATCAACTCCGAAGAGATCGAGACCATCATGGAGGAGCGCGGCAGGTGAACGTCGGTGTTCTGGCCCTGCAGGGCGCGTTCGCCGAGATGGAGGCGTATTGGCGGATGCGCGGCGCGGAGGTGTTTGAAATACGGCAGGCCGCCGACCTGGAGCGCGGGATCGACCTTCTCGCGCTCCCGGGCGGAGAGTCTACCGTGCAGGGCAGGCTGCTGAAGAAGCTCGGCCTGTTCGAGCCGCTTAAAAGGCGCATCGACGCCGGGCTCCCCGTTTTCGCCACTTGCGCCGGGCTTATCCTCCTCGCGGAGCGCATCGAGAACGACGACGCCGTCTGGTTCGCGAGCCTGCCCGTGACCGTGAAGCGCAACGCCTACGGACGGCAGCTCGGGAGCTTCACGACGCGCGGCGATTTCGACGGCAAGCACGATTTCCCGATGACATTCATCCGCGCACCCGCGATAACGGACTTGCTCTCGCCAGACATCGAGGTGCTCTCAACATTCGACGGCGCGCCCACCTCGGTACGCTGGCGCAACATAACCGCCTTCACCTGGCATCCGGAGCTCAACGCCACGGCTTAATCGCAAAAATGGTATAATGTCCACATGACACTCCAGCAGCTCAAGTATGCGGACGCAGTTGCGGCGTGCGGCAGCATCAGCGAGGCCGCGCGCAGGGTCTTGGTCACGCAGCCTACGCTCACCGAGTCGATTCGCGCGCTCGAGGAGGAGCTTCGCACAGCCATTTTCACCCGGTCGGCGCGCGGCATCGCCGTCACGCGAGAGGGAGAGGAGTTCCTCGCCTCGGCGCGGCAGATTCTCGACGACGCAGCGCGGATCCAGGAGAAGTACACGGGCAAGGCGGTGAGAAAGCCGCAGTTCGCCGTCTCCTGCCAGCACTACGCCTTCGCCGTCGAGGCGTTCATGGAGGTCGTGAAGGAATGCGATTCCGCGTCTTACGACTTCACATTGCGCGAGACGGTCACGAGCGAGATAATCGACGACGTAGCGCGCCACCGCAGCGAGATCGGCGTAATGTACCTCTCGACACGCAACGAGAGGGTCATCTCGAAGCTCCTCAAGAACGAGGGGCTCAAGTTCGAAGAGCTCTTCGTGTCGCATCCTCACGTGTTCCTCGGCAAGCGCCACCCCCTCGCCAAGCGCAAGGGCGGCGTCGCCCCGGCGGAACTCGACGACTATCCTTTCATCTCGTTCGAGCAGGGAACCGAGAACGCGCTCTACTTCGCGGAAGAGGTGATGCCGTCGATCGACCGCAAGAAGAACATCCGCGTGCGCGACCGCGCGACGATGACGA
>DGVK01000059.1:0-6402 GCA_002395905.1 Verrucomicrobia bacterium UBA4286
TACGCCATGGCCGAGATGCAGGGCAAGCGCCAGAACATCGCCGTGTCCAGATCGCGCTTCTACAGAAAGAACGACAACGCCCACGTCGAGCAGAAGAACGGATCCGTGGTCAGGGAACTCTTCGGGGAGCTTCGCATCGACTGCCTCGACCTCGAAGACGACCTGAGGCGCCTCGAATCCGAATGGTCGGACTATTGCAACTTCTTCCGCCCGACAAAGATGATCGTCGCGAAAATCAAGAAGCCCGACGGCAAGGGCTATGCCCGCAAATACCAGGAAGGCGGCCCGCGGACGCCATATCAGCGAGTCCTTGAGTCGGGAATACTCAGCGAGTCTGAAGCAGAGGCGCTCAAAAGGCGCTACGAGAGCATGAACGGAATCCAGCTCTACCAGCAGGTCGTACGCAGGCTGAAGCGCATTCTCAGACGGCAGGAGAGCTGGAGAGAGCAGCAGCGGCAATCCCAGAGGCTGTTCCATGAGGCCCGGCTCGCGGACTCGGCGCTTCGCGCCGCCCCTTCGGGGACGTCCGCTTCTCCGGGCCTCATGGACGGAGCCGTCGACCTCCGCCCTCGCCCTTTCAGCACCCGCCAACGCAAGCTCAAGAGTGTCCAGCAATTGACGAACCAAAAGAACAAACGTCAACTACAGGGTGCACGTTCTACTTGACGAACCGGGCCGCGTCACCTGCAGCTCTTCGGCGGGTGGGCGTCGTGGTAGGCGTAGCGCCGGCGCATGAACTTCACCGACCGGGAGAACATCTGGTCGACGTTCGCGGCGGACGACACGTCGAGGAATTCCTTGACCTCTTCGCTCGAAAAGAAGAAACGCGTCTTGAGCAGATGGATGTAGCACCTCTCGGGATCCTCGTTCCACAGCTCGCGAAAGCACCAAAGCGTCATCTGCCAGGCTTCGCGCCGCACGACTTCGTGGTCGTGCTTCGGCAGGGCCATCGCCTCGCTTTCGCCCTCGCCGTCCTGATGAGCGCCCTCAATCGATATCTCGCCGTGTTTGTTGGGGTCGGCGTTGAGAACATAGCCGCGCACATACGTCCTAAGCCATCCCTGGAAGCTCCCGCCGTCGTCGCGATAGAGGTCGATCTTGCGTTTCGCGAACATATCCTCGTAGAGCATCCCCATCAGGTCGTCGGCCGTTATGGAGTAGCGCTTCATCATCTCGGCGCTTCTGAGGGACTTCGACTCGGGCTCGACGACGCGTTCCCACACAAGCTTCCACCCGGCGTCGTCGCCGGCTTTCACCGATTCGTACCATTCATGGTCGGTCATTGAATCTCCTCCGTCCCGACGGGCCGCGTCACGCGAAAGTCAGTCCGCCGGGGATGGGCTCCGGCACGTCCTTGCGGTGCAGCCACAGGCCGGTCTCGTGCTTCCCCTTCACGAAATCGGCGTATGATATGCGAGCATGTCCGTCGCACACGGCAAGCCTCTTGCCGGCGAACTCCAGCACGCCCTCGCGAACAGGCGCGCCGCCGCCCTGCGTCACTTCGATCGGCAGGATGCTGGACGCGTCCGCCCCGCCGGGGAACGTAAGTTTCGCGATCCAGCATCCCTCGGGCTCGTGGGTCGGCTGCGACATGAACGTAAAAGTGATGGTCTTGCCTTCTGGCGTTTTCATAGGTTGCTCTATTATACCATAATACGCGCAGCGCCGGCGCACGCCGCGCGAATCCCGCCGAAGACGCGGAACGTCGCGGCGCCCCCCGTCAAAGCGCCGGCGCCTTGAGCGCGGCCGCCGCGAGATCTGCGAACGCCGCCTTGTCGCGCGGATGCACGTCGTGCATCTCGCCCAGCCCCGCCGCGAACGTGTCGACGAATATCGCGCCGGTCTCTTCGCACACCTGCCGCTGGACGGCGCGATACTGCTCCCACGGACGGTTCATCCGCGGCAGACCGATCATCACGAACAGCGTTTTCGCGTCTCCGCGCAGCTCCGCGACAAGCGCGCGCAAAGTCTCCAGCTGATATTCCCGCGGCGTCGGCATGTCGGGCGCGACGCACGTCGTCGCATTCGATTCGCCCTGATACCAGAGAATGCCGTCAAGCGAAAGGCCGCTTTCCCTGATGCGTGCGATGCCGTTGTCGTACATTTTCGAGACGGGCCACCAGTAGGCCTCCTCCGTGTTCGTGCGGCGGCGCGGATATTCGCGCGCGACCCAGGCGCACGGGAAGTCCTTGTTTTGGTCGAGGCGGTGGCGGTTCGTCGCAATCGCGGCAAGATGCGGATAGAGCGGCTTTCCGTCCTTCCCGACGGCGCACATCGTCTGTTCCGAAAGGAACGATTCCGTCGGCGCGCCACCGGCCGCGACGTAGAGCAGGCGGACCTGACCGTGGATCGCCTCGGCACGGCGGATTGCGAACGAGACGCCGAACGCGCTCTTTGCCAGGGCATTCTCGCGGGTCAGCTTTGTCCATTCACCCGTGTTGAAGTCCCAGAAGCGGACGTCCACGCGGTCCAGCCGCTCAAGTTCCTTCCGCACCCGTTCCTTCTCGGCGGGCGTCGCATTGAACTCGCCCCAGCCCTTCTGCATGTTCGACTGCCCGGCGCAAAGCCAGGTCTCGACGCGCAGCATCTTCGTGACGAGCCGCGGAATCGGCTGTCCGCCCGCACCGCCCGTCAGCGCCTTGAACGTCGCCTCGGCGATGAGGCGCGCGCCCTCGGCGTTCGGGTGGATCTTGTCGCGGGCGAAGATGACGTCCATCCCTTCGCGCAGAGGCTCCTGCATGTCGATACCTGTCGCGCCGGTTCTGGACGCGACCGCCTCCAGGTCGCGCTGCATGAGGAACGGTTCAGGACTGCGGTAGAATTTCTGTCCCTCCGCGAGCGGCGAGAGCTTCGTCCATATATAGAGCCGTTTCGCGCCTTGCGCCTTGTAGTCGCCAAGGAGGGCGCAGTAGTCGTCGGCGAACTGTCCGCGGCGCCGGCCGCCGGTGTATTCATTTATGTATTCGCCGCAGTCGTTGATGCCGAGATTGCATATCACGACATCAGGGCGCCATTCAAGCGCGGCGGCGTGTTCCTTCATCCACCGGTAGCCGCGCTTCTCGCTGCCGCGCATCGAGTCGAGATAGACGCCGCGCCCCGAATTGCCGAAGTTACGCACCTCGTATCGTCCGGGGAAGCTGCGGTCCAGCAGTTCCTGCAGACGGGCGGGATATGATTCGGCCGCGCGGTCGGCCAGCCCGAGCCCGTAGGTTATTGAATCGCCGACGCAGGCCACTTTCGTCTTCCCGCCGGCCGCTGCGCAGAGCGTAAGCATGGCGGTCGCCGCCACAATGATGACACGTACTTGCATGTGCACACTCCTTGGTCTTGTCTGCGGATGCTTCAACTGTCGCACCCCCGCCGCACATTATACCATATTCACCGCGAGCGCAGGCTGCCGGCGGTCGCGCACGCGAGAGAGAAAGCGCATGTGCAGAAGTATCGGCACGACTGTCATCAGGCAGCAGAGGGCGTCCGATAAAGGCATTGAAAGCCATACTGCGAAGGCGTGGTCTTCCATAAAATAAGGAAGGAACCATGCTACCGGCAGCAGGCACGCGCCCTGCCTGAGAGTGGAAAGGACGATCGCCGTCTTCGGCCGGCCGATCGACTGGAAGTAGGTGGTCGCGACGACGTTCAGCCCTATGCACCACAGCATGCAGTTCGAAACCTGCAGGTCGCGTGAGGCGATGGCGAGCAGCGACGGATTGTCTGCCGGGACGAAAAGCCGCGCCAGAATGCGCGGGAACGGCGGCACGACCTGCACGACGCATGCCGCGATGCAGAGCGCCGTCGTAACCCAGAAGCCGAGGACGAGCGCGTCTTTCACGCGGCGGAAGTTGCGCGCGCCCCAGTTGTAGCCGATTATCGGCTGGATTCCCTGCTGTGCGCCGAGTATCGGCAGGACGACGAGAATCATGACGCTCTGGAACACGCCGAGCGACGCGATCTGGGTGGTCGCGGCCGCTTCGTCCGCCGCCCATTTTGCGAACGCCGCAGGAAGCGCTACGTTTATAAGCGCACCGAGAAGCTGCTGCAGAAACGGAGCGAAACCGATCCCGCAGGGTTTCGCCAGACAGCCGCGGTGGAAGCCTATGCGCCGCCAGCGCAAGCGCACCACCGAGCGCCCCGAAAGATAGCGGTGCAGAGCGAACGCGCAGCTCGCAGCCATGGCGATCGTCGTCGCCCACGCCGCGCCGTCGACACCCATTCCCAGCCAGAAGATGAAGACGGGGTCGAGGACGAGATTCGTTCCGAAGCCGACGATCATGCATGTCATCGAACCGATCGCGCCGCCCTCCGCGCGCATGAGCGCCGAAAAGCCGAAGGCGAGGTGGGAAAAGAGGTGGGAAAAGAGGACGATCTTGAGGTAGCTGCGCGCGCAATCGAACGCCTCGGCGCTCACCCCGCCCCCGCCGCACCAGCCGAGAACGGTGTCGATGTTGAAGAAGACGAGAGGCGGGAGAGTGACGAAAAACGCCAGCTTGAAGGCGACCAGCTGTCCAAGTATCTTCTCGCATGCGACACGGTCGCCCTCGCCGAGTTTGATCGACATGACCGCCGCATGCCCCGCGCCGACGAAAACGCCGAACGCCCCGAAAAGCATCATGACAGGGAACACCAGCGTGAGGCCGGCCATCGCCGCCTCGCCGCAGCCGTGACCGATATAGAAGCGGTCGACAACCGAGTAGAGCGCGTTGAGCGACATCGCCACAAGCGCCGGCCACGAATACTTTAAAAGGAGCCTGCCCAGACTGCCTGCTGCAAGCTCCTCCAAATTTTTCTTCGCTCCTCCGAACGCAGCCATCAGAAGACTATCGCGACCTTCGGCAGAGCCGCGCGGATGCGCGCCATCTCCCCGGCCGACAGCTTGAGCCCGCCGAGCTGAAGCGACGTGAGGGTCTTCCATCCGCCAAGGTCCTCCGGCAGCTTTTTGACAAGCGTCTCCGAGAGGGATACGTTCTCAAGCCCCTTCTTGTCGACCAGCCACTGCGGAACCTCCGAGACGGGGTTCTGCGACAGATCGACATCTGTGAGCGACGGCAGATTCTTCAGCGCCTCGGGAACTTCCGAGAAACGGTTGCCTCTGAGGTATATGCGGCGCAGCGCGGCGAGTCCCGAAATATCGGGCAGCGTCGAAAGGCGGTTGTTGTTGAGCCGCAACCACTTGAGGCCGGTGAGCGCGACGAGTTCCTGCGGGAAGACCTCGATCTCGTTGCGGTCGAGGTTCACGTAATCGACGAGGTCGGGCTTGAGCGCGTCGCGATGTGAGGCGAGATCCTTGAGAGACCTGTCCTGCAGATACACGCGCGCACCTTCCGGAACCGTCCTGCCGGCAGGCGTCGGCTCGTCGAAACAGCCCTGGACCGCCGCAAGCGCGGCGGTCGCGAGGGCCAGTGTTGCCAGTCGGCGGCGCATATCAGTTCGCCGCGGCGACGATTCCGGCGAAGTCGACGGCCTTGAGAGCCGCGCCGCCGATCAAGCCGCCGTCGATATCCTTCTTGGCGAGAAGCTCGGCGGCATTGCCGGGCTTCATCGAGCCGCCGTACTGGATGCGGACCTTCTCCGCGGTCTCGGCGCCGACGAGCTTCGCAAGCGTCGCGCGGATGAGCGCATGGACTTCCTGCGCCTGGTCGGGCGTGGCGGTCTTGCCGGTTCCGATCGCCCACACGGGTTCGTACGCGATCACCAGACGGTCGCAGTCGGCCGCGGTGACATCCTTGAGGCCGACGTTCATCTGGCGCTCGATGACCTCGACCAGCCTGCCGGCCTCGCGCTCTTCGAGCGTCTCTCCGACGCACACGATGGCCGTGAGACCCGCGGCGATGACGGCGCGCGCGCGCTTGTTGACCGTTTCGTCGGTCTCGCCGAAATACTGGCGGCGCTCGCTGTGGCCGATGATGACATACTTCGCGCCCGCGTCGACGAGCATTCCCGTGGAGATTTCACCGGTGAACGCGCCCTTCGGCTCCCAGTGGGCGTTCTCCGCACCGACGCCTACATGCGTCCCGGCGGCGGCCGCGACCGCGGCGGGGATGTCGATCGCGGGCGTGCAGCACACGACCTCGACGTTCGTGAAAGTCTTGGTCGCCTCGGCGACCTCCTTCACCAGGGCCGCCGTCTCGGACGGCTTGACGTTCATCTTCCAGTTTCCAGCGATGATTTTCTTTCTCATTTTGTTGTTTGCTCCTTGTTGAATTCGTACTTCCTGTGCTTCACGCCCGCCGCCTTGAACATATGGTTCACGGTGTCGAGAAAGGCGTAGTCGCCCCCGTAGACGACCTCTTTTATGCCGGCGTTGATGATAAGCTTGGCGCACGTGAGACACGGCGAAATCGTTATGTAGATGGTCCCGCCCGAAATCTCGGTTCCGTAATACGCGGCCTGGCAGATGGCGTTCTG
>DGVK01000059.1:6445-8165 GCA_002395905.1 Verrucomicrobia bacterium UBA4286
GCAGATGGCGTTCTGCTCGGCGTGGGTGCAGAGGCACTCTTCAAGGTGGGTCCCGCTCTTAGCCTCTCCGGCGCAGCGCGGGCAGCCGCCGTCGAAACAGTTTCGCACCCCGCGCGGCGTACCGTTGTATCCCGTCGAAAGAATATGGTTGTCGCGCATGACGACTGCGCCGACATGCCGACGACGGCAGTTCGAGCGCTTCGCGACAACCTGCGCAATCTCCATGAAATAGTCGTCCCAGCTTGGACGAGGATCTGTCTTTCTTTTAGAGGCCATTGGCGTGTATTATACCATAAATCCCCGCCATGCGACAAACGCCGCCCGGCGACGCGCTATGACGCGCGCGAAAGAGCGGCGGCTATGCGCTGGTCAAGGTCGCGGCGCACAAGCGCGTCGAGAAGCTCGTCCAGATCGCCCTCCATGATGCGGTCGAGCGAATAAAGCGTAAGATCGACGCGGTGGTCGGTCATGCGGTTCTGGGGGAAGTTGTATGTGCGGATACGCTCCGACCGGTCGCCCGAACCGCGCAGTGTGAGGCGGTCGGCCCCGAGCTTCGCCTCCTCCTCGCGCCGTCGCAGATCGAGGATTCGCGCTTTCAGCGTGGCGAAGCATTTTTCGCGGTTGCGCTGCTGGGAGCGCTCGTCCTGGCAGACCGCGACAAGGCCCGTCGGGATATGGGTCATGCGCACGGCGCTCTCGGTCTTGTTGACATGCTGCCCGCCGGCGCCGCCGGCGCAGAAGAGGTCGATTCTTATATCCTTCTCGGGAATCTCGAGCTCGTCCTCTTCGTCCGCCTCGGGGAATACGACCACCGTCGCGGCCGAGGTGTGTATGCGGCCCTGCGCCTCGGTCTCGGGCACGCGCTGCACGCGGTGGCCGCCCGACTCGAAGCGGAAGCGCCCGAAAGCCCCCTCGCCTGCAACGGTGAACACGACCTCCTTGAAGCCGTCGAGCGAAGTCGCGTTGGAGTGCATTACCGACACCTTCCAGCCGCGCATCTCGCAGTAGCGCAGATACATCCTGAAAAGGTCGCCCGCGAAAAGCGCCGCCTCCTCCCCGCCCGTGCCCGCGCGTATCTCCATCACCGCGTTTCGCGGCTCCAGCGGATCGGGCGGCAGAAGCGCGCCGAGAAGCCTGTGCTCGAGTTCGGGGAGCCTGGCCTTCAAAGCCTCCATCTCTGCGGCGGCCTCGTCCTTGAAATCAGGATCTTCCAGCAGGGCTTCGTTGCCGGCGATGTCGGAGAGCGCCTTCTCGTAGGCCGCGCAGGAGGATTCCAGCTTCTTCAAAAAGGCATGGTCGCGCAACGCGGCGCGGTAGCGCTTCGCGTCGGACAAAACACACGGGTCGCCCAGGTCCGATTCGACGGACGCCAAACGACCCAATACGTTCTTTATCTTCCCGGTGTCGAGCAAAGCCTACTTCGCGAACTTCGCGTAACGCTTCTTGAACGAGTCGACGCGGCCTTCCGTGTCGACCATCGTCTTCTGGCCGGTGAAGTAGGGGTGACACGCAGAGCACGTGTTCACGGTCATCTCCTTCTTCGTGGAGCGTGTGTGTATGACGTTGCCGCACGCACAGGTGATCGTGGCGTCGCCGTAGGCCGGATGGATGTCCTTTTTCATTGGTCTTCTTTCCCTTTCGAAATTGAGTGTATATTATACCGTTTTCTGCGGCAGCGCGCAAGGGGGGATGTTCTCTGGAATATCCCCACCTTGGGAAA
>DGVK01000133.1 GCA_002395905.1 Verrucomicrobia bacterium UBA4286
CATGGGCTTTGCGTGCGAGCGCAGCAGGCTGTCGGGAACGAAGGTGCCCGTGCAGGTGCCGGCATAGCGACGGACGTCAAAATATGGTATAATTGAAAACCTATGGAAACGGAAGATAGACCGACACTCGACCTCGGGGCGATTGACTTCACCCCGGATTGGGCAAAGAGGGACGCTGGCGTCAGCGTCGGCCATGTCAAACCCGAGCGTGAAACGCCCGAGCGCGGCGCTGTCCGCGACGGAGCGCGCAAGCAGTTTGGCGACAAGAGGGGACCGGGCGACCGCAAGCCGTTCGGCGACAGAAACGGTGCGGGCCGCAGGCAGCAGTCCGGCGGCGCAGGCCGCAAGCCGTTCCAGCCGGCGGAGCGGCCGAAGCCGCTCGACGCGGAGATCAAAATCCTCCCCGAGACCAAGGCCCTCGGCACGATCATCCGCAAGCTGCAGCAGGACTTCCACGCCTACAAGCTCAAGGACCTCGCCTACTTCTTTCTGGACAACCCGGGGTCGGTCCTTCTCAAGATCACGCCGCGCGCCGCGGAAGGCGCGGCGCATCAGCCGTTCCACCAGTGCAAGGCGTGCGGCTTCGCGACAACGAACGACGACGAGCTCGTGCAGCATCTCGTCTCGGCGCATCTCGGCGACTACTATGATGTGAAGGAGGTTGACCGCGAGCCGCCCAAGGGGAACTTCAGCTGCGTGGCGAAGTGCGGACTGTCGGGCGTTCTGCTCGGGCCGCCGAACATCCACGAGTTCAACGCGACAGTCCGCGAGATGATCCGCACGCGCTATCCGAACATGTCTGAGGAGCAGTACCGCGCCCACATAGAGATGGTGCGCGATCCCGAGTCGATCGAGGAGTGGCGCAAAGGGGCGGTCAAGAAAACCGTGTTCACGGCGAAGGGCGCCGGCGAAGGCGCGCCAGAGCTTACCCGCGAGCAGGCCGAGGCGGAATTCCGCCGAAGCATGATGCCGTCGCTCGTAGACGCGCCCAAGAGCCTCATGATTACCGCAGATGTCGCGTTGAAGAGTCCGGTGAAGCCGCTCGTCTGGGCGGTGAGGGACGCGCTCGAGGCCGAGCGCCGCGCGCCATACAACATGTGTTTCGCCCTGCGCGGCGCGTTCCACCACAGGAAGCTGAAGTTCTTCCGCGCGAACGACGCCCGCGGACCGGAGTTTGTGACAAGCGCCGATCTCAAGGAGTTCGACGCGGCTCACGCGATACCCGAACTCGCGAAGCTCGCTACATACATAGCCGACCACCCGTGCTCGCCGCGGGTCGATCTCGTGACCGACAAGGAGACCGAAAAGCATCTGGTCTGGCTCGTTTCGACGGGACACGTCGTCGCGTTCACGAACGGCGTGTATTCGGCGGTCGAGAAGTTCCCGAAGTACGGTCCGCAGTGGCAGAAGCGCAAGAGCGCGCCCGCGCCCGCCGCGACCGCGCCCGCCGCGCCTGTGGATACGGCGTCTGCTGCACAAGAGTCTGCTGCTCAAGAAGAAAAGAAGGAAGAACCCAAAGATGAGACTCCCGCTCAGCTGGCTTAATGAATATGTAAAGGTTGACGACATCGCGCCTGCAGAGCTCGCCGAGAAACTTACCCGCGCCGGGCTCCAGGTGGAGACGGTCGAGACCGTCGGCGGCTCGCAGCTCTCCGACCTTGTCGTTGTCGCCGAGGTTGTGGAGTGCGAGGCCCATCCAAACTCCGACCATCTGCACGTGTGCAAGGTGACGGACGGCAAAGAGACCTACCAGGTCGTCTGCGGCGCGCCGAACATGCGCCTCGGGATCAAAACCGCGTTCGCCAAGATAGGCGCGGAGATTCCTGACTTCCTTGACAAGAACGGCAATCCCGAAAAGATCAAGAAGGGGAAGCTGCGCGGTGTGGAGAGCTTCGGAATGTGCTGTTCCGAGAAGGAGCTTCACATCGGCGAGGGGACGAGCGGCATCATAGAGTATCCGGCCGAGACGCCTGTCGGCGCGCTGGTGCGCGATGTCGCGAAGCTTGAAAAGCCCGAGGTCGTCTTTGACATCGAAGTCACCTGGAACCGTCCGGACGCGCTTTCGGTCGTCGGCCTCGCCCGCGAGTTCGGCGCGATACTCCATCGCGAGGTGAAACTGCCGCCGGTCGATTTTGTCGAGAGCGATGCCGACGTGAACGACGAGGTGAAGGTTGTCGTCGAAGACGCGGTGAAATGTCCGCGCTACACGGCGCGTGTCGTGACGAGCGTCGAGGACGGCCCTTCGCCGGCGCTCATGGCGAAGCGTCTCGAGCTTTGCGGCATGCGTTCGCTCGGGCTTGTCGTTGACGTCACGAACTACGTGATGCTCGAACTGGGCCAGCCGATGCATGCGTTCGACCATACCAGGCTGGCGGGCCGCACGATCGTCGTGCGCTGCGCGAAGGAAGGCGAGACGATGAAGACGCTTGACGGCGTCGAACGCAGGCTCGACCCGTCGATGCTCATGATCTGCGATGCGGAGCGTCCGAACGCCGTCGCCGGCATAATGGGCGGCGAGGAGAGCGAGATCGCCGCCGGCACGAGGACGGTTCTTCTCGAGTCGGCTCTTTTCGACCCGGCTTCCACGAAGTTCACGGCCACCAGGCTCGGTCTCGCGACCGAATCGAGCTACCGCTACATACGCGGCGTCGACAAGGACCTCGCCGATTTCGCAAGCCGCCGCGCCGCGCATCTTCTGCAGAAGTACGGCAAGGCGGTTGTGGCGAAGGGCTTCGTCGATGTCGATTCGCGCGCGATGCCGCTCAACGCCGACGTGACGCTCGATTTCGAGCGTGCGCGCCGGCTTGTCGGGATACCGATCGGCAACGACGTGATGGTGGATACGCTCCGTTCCCTCGGGCTTGTGCCGCGCGAAGAGGGCGCCGGCCGCTACGCCGGTGTGGAGAAAGTGACATTCGGCATTCCGAGCTGGCGTTACGACCTCAGTCTGGAGGCGGATCTCGTCGAGGAGGTCGCCCGTCTCTACGGACTGGACAACATCCCCGACACGATGCCTTCAGCGCCGTCGGTCTCGTCGCTTGACGACCGTCCGTTCCGCGCAAAGACGCGCGTGAGGGAGATCGCGACAGCGCTCGGGTTCTCGGAGGCGATGCATTATTCCTTCCTTTCGTCCAAGGAGCTTGACGACTTCGACACTCGGGGCGCGTCGGCGAGGCTTGTCATACCCGATCCGGTCTCGGCGGAGTATGGCGTCATGCGCGACTCGCTTCTGCCGCAGATGATGGGGTCTCTCGGGCGCAACGCTTCCCACCAGCTCGAAACGGCGCTTCTCTTCGAGATCGGCAAGGTGTTTTTCGTCAAGGACGGCAAACCGGCCGAGGCCGAGCGCCTGTCGCTCGGGTTCGTCGGCCCTGTGGGGCGCGAGGCTCTGCGCACGCGCGCGTCCGTCTCCGAGGAGGAGGCTGTCCTGTGGATGAAGGGCGCGGTTGTCGAACTTGTCGCCAAGCTGCACGCGGGCCATCTTGAGTTCGCCGCCGCCGAGCATCCGGCGTTCGCGCCGGGCGCGTCGCTTGCAGTGAAGCTCAACGGACGGCAGATCGGCGTTCTCGGAGCGCTTTCGGCCAGGCTTCGCCATCCGTACCGGCTCACAACCCAGATGGCGCTCTGCGAGCTCGACCTCGCGCCTCTTCTCAAGCGTGTCGACGAACTCGGCAAGGTTTCGGCAGTGCCGCAGTTCCCGCTTGTCAGGCGCGACGTCGCTCTTGTCGCGGCGAAGGAGGTTTCGAACGATGCGATAGAGCGTGTAATCAAAAAGAGCGCCGGGAAGGAACTCTCGCGAATCGCGCTTTTCGACATATTCAAATCCAAAGACCTCAAGGACGGACGGCGCTCGCTGGCGTATTCGCTCGAATTCCGCTCCCCCGAGAGAACGCTTACAGACGACGAGGTCGGAAAGACCTTCTCGCGAATCGTCGACGCCCTCAAGGCGACCGCGGGAATCGAAGTGAGGGAGAGTTAAAACCATTTCAGGACGTGGGTCCTGTGTTGCACGCGGATTCAGCAGACATTTCTTCGACCGACATTTTGAAAAGGGGCTTCGGCCTTATATTTGGAACGACGGGTTCCGGGGATTCTGTGCTACGGCAATGCGGGACTTCTTTCTGGAGTGCGCGGAAAGGATGAAGGCATGAAAGTGAAAGCGGTGCTGTCGCTTATCGCGGCGGGCGTGGCGATGTTCGCCTGCGCTGCGCTGCAGCCCAACCCAAAGGGGGCGGTCAAGGCGCTCAAGGTGACGAAGGGCAGGCCGTTCAAGGCGGGGCTGGTGTTCATCGAGGGAAAGTATGTGCCGCCTCCGTACACGATCGAACGCTACGGGCTGGTGCTGAGGGTCAACAAGCTGCAGGCGACCGGCCCCGTGATACCGTGGGAGGAGTTCATCAAGACGCAGGAAGGCGTCTCGGTCTCCAGGACGACGACCGGCGGCACGCCTGACGCAGCCGCGCCCGAGCCCGAGCCGGAACCCGAGCCGGAGATTCTCTCGGACGACGACGACCCTCTCGCCGATCTTTTCGACGACGAGCCTTCGTCAAAGAAGTCGGCGCCGAAGAAGAAGGCCTACAAGCCCCGCCCGCGCAAGCCGACGGTCGTGACGACATATTCGTTCGACGGCGAGTTCGTCCCGAACGACACGACAAAGGCGATGCTCGGCAAGATCAATCAGTCGAGGACCGATGTCGACGCGCTTCTCAGGCAGGGCGGCTTCATCTTTTTCGGCTCGGACTATTCGCGCGTGACGGGAGATTCAGGCACGGCGAAGATGCTTCTCATGAAACTGCCGGATATAATGAAGACGAGCCAGAGCGCGTCCGCGCTGAGGCAGGCCGTCCGCGCGGCAGGCTTCACCTTCATGCCCGACGAACTCTGCCGCGACCTCTACCAGAACCGCGTCGACTACATCAAGCTTCTCGAGCGGCAGAGGGCGGTAAAGGAGGAGGCCGAGATGAACGCGCTTCTTGAAGGGCGCGGCTATTGACAGCAACCATTTCACAAAGAAGGGAACAAGAAAAGATGAGACCAGTGGTATTCATAATCCGTGACGGATGGGGAATAAACCCCCGAGCGGAAGGTAACTCAGTTTACGGCGCCAGGACGCCGACGATCGACCAGATAAGGGCGCGCTATCCGCACTGCCTGCTGGACTGCTGCGGCGAAGCTGTGGGACTGCCGGACGGCTATCAGGGAAGCTCCGAGGTGGGCCACCTCAACATGGGCGCTGGGCGTATCGTCGTCCAGGAGCTCAAGCGAATCGACGACGGGCTTTCTTCAGGCGAGCTGTTCAAGAGCCCCAAGTGGCAGAACCTCGTCGCCGAATGGAAGAAGAACAATTCGACCTTCCATTTCTTCGGCCTTCTTCAGGACGAGGGCGTCCACGCCCACCAGGAACATCTTTTCAAGCTCATGAAACGCGCGCGCGCCGAATTCCCCGAAGGGAAGATCGTCGTGCACCCGTTCCTTGACGGACGTGACACGCCGCCGCGCTCTACGCTCGAATACATCGCGCGTCTCAAGACCGAGCTCGCGTCAGTCGGCAACGCCGTGATCGGCACGGCGATGGGCCGTTATTACGGAATGGACCGCGTCAAGAACTGGAAGCTCACGAGCGAGGCGTATGAGTGCATCGTCGCCGCGAAGGGCAAGAGATCCGCGACGGTCGAAGAGGCCGTCAAGACCGAGTATGAAAGCGGCAAGACGCCCGACGGCACGCCGATGACCGATGAATACATCCCGTGCTACGTGATCGGCGACTACGCCGGCATGAAGGACGGCGACGTTGTAATGCACACCAACTACCGCCAGGACCGCGCGATCCAGCTCACCCAGGCTTTCGTCTGCGACGACTACCCGGGCGAGCGCTCGGCGCGGCCGAAGGTTACGTATCTCGGCTTCACGCGCTACTGGGACGAGTTCGCCGACTACCTGCTCGGCGCGATGGGCGCCGGAGGAGGCATGGACAATCTTCTCGGCGAAGTCGTTTCCAAGGCGGGCATCAAGCAGCTGCGTCTCGCCGAGACGCAGAAGTTCCGCCACGTGACAAGCTTTTTCAACGGCAAGTCCACGACGCCGAGCGAAGGCGAGGACCAGGTCGAGGTGAAGAGCCGCTTCGATCCGGCGACGTTCGCGAGCCATCCCGAAATGGACGCATACAATGTCACGGACGAGCTCCTCAAGCGTCTCGAGAACAATCCCTACGGTTTCATCGTCGTCAACTACGCCAACTGCGACATGGTCGGCCACACCGGCGACCTTGCGGCGGCGACGAAGGCCGTCGAGGTGACAGACGAGTGCATAGGAAAGATACTTCCACGCCTCCTTGAGCTTGACGCGCATGTGCTCATCTTCGCCGACCACGGCAACGCCGAGCAGATGGTGGACTACAAGTCCGGTCTCACGAAGACCTCCCACACGCTCAATCTGGTGGACTGCTTCTATGTCGCGAACGATGCGCCCGGTGTGAGGCTCACGCCGCTTGCGAAGCTCTCGGCCGTCGCGCCCACGGCGCTGCAGATGCTCGGAATCCCGGTTCCGCCCGAGATGACGACGCCGTCGCTGCTCGCCGGCAAGGAGCCGTGGAGCAAGACCTCGCTCAACATCTGATGTAATGTGGTCTGGAGGCTTTTAGCGGCGATAACAGTGTCGGCATTTCTGCCGACGCTGGCGTTCGCCATAGAGGCCTCCAACCGCTACAGGAGTCCGCGAAATCCCGAGCGCAGGATAAGGAGCTCCACCGAACTTATCGTGCTTCACACTACAGAGGCCGCCGAGCGCGGCTCTCTCGTAAAGCTCTGCGATCGCGGCGAGGCCCACTACTGCGTCACCGAGGCGGGAACGGTCTACCGGATAGTCGACCGCGACCGCGAGGCGTTCCACGCAGGGCGATCGATGTGGAACGGCAAGGAGGATGTCGACAAATTCTCGATAGGCATAGAGTGCGTCGGCCATCACGACAAGGCCATGCCAGAAGCGCAGATCGCGGCGATAAAGACGCTTGTCAAGGAGCTGCAGTCCATGTACAGGCTCTCCGACGACAAGGTCGTCTGCCACAGCCATGTAGCCTACGGCGCACCTAACAAGTGGCACAAGAACAAGCACCGCGGCAGAAAGAGATGCGGCATGCTGTTTGCGATGCCAAGCGTGCGCGCGAGGCTCGGGCTTGCGAAGCGGCCGACGTCCGACGCGGACGTGCGGGCCAAAAGGCTTGTTGTCGGCGACGACTATCTGCGCAAGGTGCTTTACGGCAACATCGATACGATGCGCTCGGCCTATGCCAAGCCCGCTCCGGCCGATACTGGCGGGCTCTTCAGCTGGTTCAAACGCAAAACGCCCCCGGTCGCGACAGACTCCGCGCCGGCGAAGGCTGCGCCCGCCAGGACGACCCCGGCGAAGACGACCCCGGCAAAGACGACCCCGGCAAAGGCCCCGCCGGTGAAACCGCCGGCATCGGTCAAGGAACTTGCCGCTCGCGGATATGTGATGAAGGGGACCGTTTCCAAGAACACCACCGCGTCGAAGATAGCGGGGGCGAAGTGGAATTCGCCCGATACCTACTACACAATCCGCAACAAAGTCATTCCGGGAAGCAGGATAGATCCTGCGCACATCGAGAACGGCATGTGCATCTGGATGAAAAAATAGCGGGGCGTGTCGCGCGGAGGGGCGTATTGTGGTATAATATGCGCCGCTATGGAAACGAAGACTAATCAATTCAAGGCCGAAATCGCCGAGATGCTCGATCTCGTCGTGAACTCGCTTTACTCCAAAAAAGAGATATTCCTGCGGGAACTTATCTCCAACGCCTCCGATGCCATCGATCGCGCGAAGTTCCTGTCCCTTACGGACAAGACTCTGGTCGCCGACAATCCCGAATGGAAGATCGAGATCGCCGTGGACAAAGCGGCCAAGACGCTGATGATATCCGACAACGGCGTAGGCATGGACGCGGCAGAGCTGGAGAAGAACCTCGGCACCATCGCGAGTTCCGGCACGAAAGCCTTCCGTCAGGCGCTCAAGGAGAAGGGCGGCGAAAGCCTGCCCGAGCTCATCGGGCAGTTCGGCGTCGGCTTTTACGCGGCGTTCATGGTCGCCGACAGGGTTCGCGTGGTTTCGCGCCGCCGCGGCGCGGACGCCGCCTTCCAGTGGGAAAGCGACATGGGCGGCAGCTACACCATAGGCGATTCGACGCGCGACGGGTTCGGCACCAGCGTCATGCTTCACCTGCGCGACGACCAGGCCGAATACCTCGACAGGTGGCGTATCGAGGAGCTCGTGAAGAAGTATTCCGACTTCATCGCCTATCCGATAACCTTCCGCCAGATCGACGTGCCCGCCGACGAAAAGGAAGAGGACCGCAAACGCCGCGAAGAGGACGAGAAGAAGCCTGTCAACACGATGGTCGCTCTCTGGAAGCGCGCGAAGAAGGATGTCAAGGACGAAGAATACGCCGAGTTCTACAAGCACCTCACCCACGACTGGGAGGCGCCTTTCGAGACAATCCCGTTCTCCGGCGAAGGACAGGTCGAGTTCAAGGCGCTCCTGTTCCTGCCGAAGAAGGCGACGATGGAGCTATTCATGCCTCAGCAGAAGCGCGGCCTCTCGCTGTACGTGCGCAACGTGTTCATCGGCGATGACATTGAAATGCTCCTGCCGAGCTATCTCAGGTTCGTGAAGGGCGTGGTCGATTCCAGCGATCTGCCGCTGAACGTCTCGCGCGAGATGCTGCAGGACGACGCGGTGATAGCCAAGATCAAGAACGCCGTCACCTCCAAGATCCTCTCGACGCTCGAGACGCTCAAGAAGGACGAAAAGCGCTATAACGAGTTCTGGAATTCGTTCGGGACGGTTCTCAAGGAGGGCGTCCACGTCGACTGGGCGAACGCCGAGCGCCTGAAGAAGCTTCTTAAATACCCGACGGCCCGCGGCGACGCGGGGAAGACGGTCTTCCTGGAGGACTATGTGAAGGATATGCCGTCCGACCAGAAGGATATCTACTACCTTCTCTCCGAGCGCGAGGAGGACGCCCGCAAGGCGCCGCAGCTCGAAGCGGCCCGCAAGCACGGGTGCGATGTGCTGCTGTTCTGCGACCCTGTCGACGAATTCCTCACGGAGTCTCTGCGCGAATTCGACGGCAAGAAGTTCGTCGATGTCGCCAAGGGGGACGTAGCCTTCGGCAGCGAGGCCGAGCAGAAGGCCGAGAAGGACGCGACCGAGAAAGCCGCGAAGGAGCTCGCGCCTTTCATCGAGGCGGTTAAGAAGGAGCTGGAGTCGAAGGTGTCGGACGTGCGCGTTTCGACGCGTCTCACCGATTCGCCCTGCTGCCTTGTGGCGAGAGAGAACGCCCTGCCGCCTTCAATGGTGCGCATGATGCGCGCGATGAAGAACGAGGTGCCGGACGAAAAGCGCGTGCTGGAGCTCAACGCCGCCCACCCTCTCGTGAAGAAGGTGTCGTCGATGAAGGGCGCGGAGCTTTCCGACGCGGTGACGCTTCTCTACGACTCCGCGCTGATCGCCGAAGGTTCGCCGGTGACGGACGGCGCGCGGTTCACGAAGCTTCTCGCAGACCTCATGCTGAAGTGATGAAAACCTCGCAGTTCTGGTATCCTCTGCCGCAAAGGCTCATCGCCCAGCATCCTGCCGAACGGCGCGGCACCGAGAAGATGCTCGTGCTGCACCGCGACACGAACGTCATCGAGCACCGCCACATAGCCGACATCGTCGAGTACATCACCGAGAAGGATCTTCTTGTCGTGAACGATACAAAGGTGTTCCCGGCGAGGCTCGTCGGCACGTGGAGCGACACCCCCGGCGAGGTGGAGGTTCTGATGGTCTCGCCCGCGCCGGTGGACGGCGGTGAAATGCCGAGCGCGTCGGACGACGGACTTTCGAGCCTAGTATGGAACTGCATGATCGGCAGCGGACGCAAGTGCCGCGAGGGGCAGGAGGCCGTGTTCGGGCCGGCGCGCGAGCTGAGGGCGCGGCTCGTCAAGCAGCTCTCGGGAATCGGCATGTGGCGCGTGGAGTTCCTTTGCGGGCGTCCGCTCAAGGATCTTCTCGACGAGTTCGGGCGCACGCCCGTGCCGCCCTACGTTAAACGCGAGGGAACCGCGGCCGAGGAACGCGCCGACCGCGAGCGCTACCAGACGATATACGCGCGGCACGTCGGTTCGGTCGCCGCGCCGACCGCCGGGCTTCACTTCACGCCTGAGATATTCGCCGCGCTTGAGGCCAAGGGCGTGCGGCGCGTCGCCGTGACGCTGCACGTCGGGCCGGGGACGTTCCGTCCGGTGAAAGCCGAGAACATCGAAGACCATCACATGGACTTTGAAGCGTTTACCGTCCCGCCGGAGACGGCCGACGCGGTGAACGAGTGCAAGGCGCGCGGCGGCCGGGTGTTCTGCGTAGGCTCGACGACGGTCCGCACGCTCGAAACCGTCGCCGCGGCGAGCGCGGACGGCCGCGTGGTCGCGGGGTCGGGCGCGAGCGACATATTCATATATCCGCCCTACGACTTCAAGGTCTGCGACTGCATGCTTACGAATTTCCATCTTCCTCAGTCGACGCTTCTGATGATGATTTCGGCGCTCGCCGGACGCGAGAGGGTGCTTTGCTCGTATGCGATGGCCGTGAGGAAGGAATATAAATTCTTCAGTTATGGTGATTGCATGCTCATAGTCTAATATGGTATAATATACCCCAACTTATGCCAATCTTTGTGCCCAAAGACAGAAAATCGCTGTTCCGCCAGTTCCTGGCGGGAATGTATGACGCTGTCGTCATTACCGATCCGAACGGGCACATTCTGGAGATCAACTCCCGTGCCGAAGAGCATTTCGGCTACCAGCAGGAGGAGCTTCTCGACAGGCCGATCGCCAATTTGATACCAGGCCTTTCGCCCGAGATCGTGGGGCGTATCCGCAAAGGCCTCGACGAGAACCGCCGCATCATGATCGACGCCAACGGCCGCAACAAGGACGGCTCGCGCTTCGCCTGCGAGGTCGCTATATCGTCGATCGACATGAGCGACCCCGACGATCTGGTCTTCACGGTGCGAAACGTCGAGCGCCGCCGTCGGATCCTCGAGCTTCTGCGCGCGAAAGAGGGCGCGTTCGAAGTGGCGCAGTCGGCTCTGTTCACATGCGACCAGGAAGGCCGCTTCACCAGCGCCAACAGGTCCTTCCGCGAGATGTTCGACCTTGAGGACGACGACGCCCTCGCCAGGACGAGTTTTGCCGAACTCATGACCGACCATCCTCTGCCGGAGAACTTCCAAAAGGCGCTCGACGGCCAGACTACTACTACAGGGCTGGTCGCCGAGAGCGACGGCAGCGACGATGAAGAGGTGGAGATCGTCCTGGCGCCGAACAGGCTCGGCAAGAAGGTTCGCGGCGTCGTGGGAAGCGTCATCAAGGTTTGAGATGCGCCGCTCCCCGCAATACACGACCGGCGTGTCGGCGCTGTCCGTCGGCAAGAACGACCCCAAGGTTCTGCAGGATTTTCTCGCGCAGAGGTTCTCGCTTTCGCGTCGCACCGCCAAGGCCATGATCGACGGCAGGTCGGTGTGGGTGAACAGGCGCTGCGTATGGATAGCGGGCTACGCCGTCAAGACCGGCGATGTCATAGAGATACCGAACGCTGTCGTGAAGGGCGCTGTCGCCCAGGGCTCTAAAAAGGCGTCCGCCGCGATGCCGCGCAACGACGCCTCGGCGCGCCGCCACGTGAGGGTTCTCTGGCAGGACGCGGGCTATCTTGTCGCCGACAAGCCGTCCGGGATGGTGAGCTGCGACGATCCGTCCTCGGTGGAGGCGCTTCTTCGCGAGCAGGAATCGGTGCCGACGCTTGAGGCGGTGCACCGTCTCGACCGCGATACCACCGGCTGCCTGATGTTCGCAAAGAACCACGCCGCGCTGGTCGCCGCCGTCGAGATGTTCAAGACTCACAAGGTCTCCAAGACCTACCACGCCATAACCGTCGGCGAGTTCAAGTTTCCCTTCCAGACGATCGACGCGCCGCTGGACGGCGAAAAGGCGGTTTCGCGTGTCACGCGCGAGGCGAAGGGGGAGGACGCGAGCTTTTTGCGCGTCCGCATAGAGACCGGCCGCACGAACCAGATACGCCGGCATCTGGCGTCCGTCCGCGCCCCGATCGTCGGGGACAGGGTTTTCGGGCTCAAGTCCGCGCGCGATCCGCGCCTCATGCAGGTGCCGCGCCAGATGCTCCACGCCTCGACGCTGTCGCTGCCGAATCCGCTCTCGCCGCGCGAGGAGATATCGGTGCACTCTCCGCTCCCGGCGGATTTCCGCGCCGCGCTCAAACTGTTCGGGATGGGCAAGAAGCGGGGCGGCCGATGAACGCGTGCTTTTTCGATATGGACGGGACCCTCATCGATTCGAGGGCCGACCTCGCGGCGACGGTGAACCACACGCGGCGCGACCTCGGGCTTGACGAACTCCCCGTGGACGAGGTGCTTGCGCACGTAGGGCGCGGCGCGAAGTATCTGCTTTCACATGCGATTCCCGAGCGTGCGGACGAAGTCGACCGGCTCTGGGGAATGTTCATGGACCGCTACGGGGCGCACATGCTGGAGTCGGTCCAGCTGTATCCTTCGGTTCGCCGGACGCTTGAGGAGCTCGCCGACCGCGGATGGCTTCTCGGCGTCAACACGGCCAAGCCCGCGTTTGCGACGAAGGCGATAATAGAGCATTTCGGCCTCGGCCGCTTCTTCAAAGGCGCGGTCGTGGCGGGCGGCGACTGCCCCGAAATGAAGCCGTCGGCGCTGCCGCTCAGGCAGTGCGCCTCGCTTATGCGCGGCCACAGGCTCTCGTCTCACGACTGGATGGTTGGCGACAACTGGACGGATATGCAGTGCGCGGCGAACGCGGGCGTGAAGGGCGCTTTTTGCACTTTCGGCTTCGGCCGCCTCGACGATTCGCGCTGGACCGTCAAGATCAACCGCATGGACGAGCTTCTGCGCCACCTCAAGGCAGAGGAATAGCCCTCGCACGATAGAAACTCCCATGACAGGAGCGGGGAAGAGTTGTCTTGCCCCGGGACTGCTATGACGCCCCCTGCCGGGGCGCGCTACAAAATAC
>DGVK01000111.1 GCA_002395905.1 Verrucomicrobia bacterium UBA4286
AAATACCTAATACTTTTGATCAAAAATACCTAATATTTTGTAGCGCGCCCCCGCAGGGTGGCGCTTCGCCCCCGGCGGGTGGGTGGGGGCGCCCTCGCCAGTTGACAGCTAATCGGCGGTTTTACTATAATATGCGCACCTTTCGGAAAGGTGGGGTGCCAACAATGTTGAAACTGTCATATCGCTCAAATCCAACCAATCGGGTTCGCCTCTATCAGATGCGAAATGTGTATGATTGGTCGGGGGAGCTGATTAGGTGCGAGTGGAGCCGTCGTGTCCGGAACTAAACGCAAGTTCTGGAAGTAAACGCGGGTTTATCCGATAACTTCTGGCAAATCCCTTTGTCGCTGCGTGCGGAGGCTCGCATCGGTCACTGCTCCAACTCCGCCCTCCGCTCCGCGCACGGTTCTACTGCGTACCTGCACCCGTGAAAAGCGGAGACTGTCCCCAGTTGGTTTCTGGAAACTGTAATTTGTGGCGATTACCCAAATGCGAGGATTTTGACAAAGAATTTTGAATGGAATACGTTTAGGGTGGGTCTATATTAGTGTAAGATGAAAACATCATCCAGCATCGTGCGCGACATACTGGAAGATCGCGAAAGAGGCGCGGCAAGGCTCCTTGCCGAGTATAGAGATCGTCTTTTTTGCGATGCGTTTGCGCTATGCGGCGAGAAATCTGCAGCAGAAGACCTGGTTTTCAAGACTTTTGAGCGAGTATTGGATAAGATTGAAGATTGCCGCGACGAGCAGTCGTTCTATGCCTGGATGTATGCAATACTGCGCAATTATCATCTC
This sequence comes from Verrucomicrobia bacterium UBA4286, assembly GCA_002395905.1. Taxonomy (GTDB): domain Bacteria; phylum Verrucomicrobiota; class Kiritimatiellia; order RFP12; family UBA1067; genus UBA1067. Next base: position 798 of record DGVK01000111.1, read on the forward strand.
AAGTCGATTCGTGGGCGCATGGTGAAAAACACGGTTGCTGTCGGTGCAACCATCGATCTTGAGGCGCTAGACGCCATGACTACTGGCGGAGAGTCCGTGACCGTGCCGATTGACGGGAGTATCATACGGGCTGCAGTGGAAGAACTGCCGCCGAAGATGCGCGAGGTGGTTGTGCTGCATTATTTTATAGATCAGCCTGTCGCAAAGATTGCAAAGATACTTTCGGTATCATCCGGCACTGTAATGTCGCGTCTTTACTATGCAAGACTTGCGCTCGGGCAGAAACTAAAGGAATCGAGACGCGCCATATCCATTATTATTGCCGCTACAGCCATTTTCGTCTCTTCGGTTTGGGCGGCAGGAAAGATTTCTGAAATCATCAGTGGTTCATCTATATCAGGCGGTTTGTCAGAAGATGTGATTTCGCGCAAAACGATGGACGATGAGGCCCCGTCTGTGCATAATGCGGATCGACTTTCAGCCGAATCATTGTCCGCACAAACAGGAGAAGCTATTTCACAAAACCAAAATGAGGAAGAAACAATGAAAACAACGACAGCAAAAAGCAAACTGATGGGTGGAGTCATCGCCGTGGCAAGCCTGGCCGCCATGCCTGCGGCAGGCGGTGTGTACGACGATTGCGCGTGGTGGTTCCGCGGCGGACGCGATGCCGATTCGAGCGGCACGCTTACGGCCGGAGAATTCTACGACGAAATCCATGCCGGCGATCCAGCGGCCGCTGCGCACGCCAACGCCGTTGTTTCGGGTACGCTCACATGCCGCGACGAGCCTGTTCGTCGTGCCTGCGACGCGCTTTCTGCTACCAACACGGTCCCCGTTGTCTATATCCCCCAAAATGGAAGTACTGCCACGGCATACGTGAACACATCCAGTCTGATGAACGGTGTGCTTGACGGGCATTTCAATGCGTACACGCTCTTGTTCAGAGTTCGTCGCGAGCGGAACAAGGCGGCTAATGCTACGCAGACATTCGGATTGGTGGGATATTCGTCATACTATGGTACAGGCGGTCTCTTGCGCTTTGTGGGTAATGATGACACAGAAAACGACAAGCACATTGCTTATTACATCAACAAGACGTACTGGACTCAGGAATACACGACTCTGAAGATTCCAGCAGACGAATGGGTTGACATTGCAGTCGTGGTTTCGGGTACGAAAGTTCGCATCGGCGTCGCCCGGCCGACTGCAAGCTCCAGTGCAAAAGGCATTGTCTTCGAAGAGAAGACATTCTCTGCTGATGTGATGCCGCAAAAGGGCAAGGGCGATTGGGGCCTTTTTGCGGAAGGTGCGTCTGCGGGCAGCTTCTTCAACGGCAGCTGTCAGCAGGTCGCGGTTTGGCCGCGTGCGCTGAGCGACGCGGAAGTTGTCGAGGCATTTGGTTTTCCTCGTCCATCCGTCTGGCAGGTTGGGTTGGAGAACGGCGGTTCCAATGAATTTTCTTCCACTCACGTTGCATCGCAGACGATAGACGTGCAAAAACCGTGGCACGACGTTTCGCCGGTCCTCAACGCCGGTGAAAGCCGCACCGTTGCATTCCCGCTTCGCGCCGAGGAGGTAGATGCCGGGGCGCAGGTTCTTTTGATCAAGCCGCTATCCGGCAGTGCGACGCTTTCGGTTACGATAAACGGTCAAAGCGTAGGATCGAAATCCGTTCAGGCGGGATTGTCCCAGCATTGGTTCGTTCCAAAGGCCAAGCTGAGGCGTGACACGAACGAGCTTGTGATTTCCCGCATAGATTCAGGCAATGCTTCGCTTGAGATCGACATGATGCAGATGTCCGGCAGCTGGCAGCTTGGAGGCTACGGAAACGCATGGGACGATTTTGCCAACGAGGGCTATGTAACGCCGAACCTGGAAACCACGGCCGACATGAACCCGCAACATTTTCCGCGCGTAGTTGGTCCGGCGGCATCTAGCACCGTAAAGTCCAGCCAGAAGATTCGCGTATGGATTCCGAAGGCTGTGGCGGACAGATGTCAGACGTTGCTCAGAATTGATTCGTGGCTTACCGGCGCAAGTTTGCCGGTCGGCGGCGACGGATGGGTGAAGCTGTACGTGAACGGCGTCGAGAAGATGACGCTGCATCAGGGCGCCGCTGTGGCAACCTCGTCGACTGCAGGTCAAGACCAGGTAGAATTCAGTCCAGGCGAATTGCAGGCTGGATGGAACGAATTTGACCTTCGCGGCTCAAGCGTGAGCAGCAGCGCATACTACCTTTTCGACTATATTCGATTCTCTGTCCTTAAAGAGTTGCGCGGATTCATGGTGATCGTCAAATAAAACGGCTCGGCGATGAATATAGCAGCATACATTCGCATCAATGCAGCCGTATTCTGGATGCTGCCGCTGGTAGCCGCCGCGGCGGCGCTTCCGCTTGACGAGGCGTTGTGGGTTGAGGTGAATCCGCTAGGCGGGGTTTTCACGAACGGAACATACGAATGCCGCGGCAAGAACGTACAGGTGTTTGCGCGCGCGGCAGGCTTCGGAATTTCGTCGAACGTGACGTTTTCGGCGGATTTCACGCCAGGCGAAACGGGCGGTACGATGTGGAAGACAGCGGCCATCGCGCTTGAGGAAGCACCGAACAGATACTGGCATGTGGCACTCGTTGAATCGCCTCCGCCCGTGAATTGGCGAGCGTTCGAACTTTCCGAGATGCGCGATGGCGTCTGGCAGGCCGACAAGTCGCTTGTGTGCGAAACAAACTATTGCATTGGTGCTTGGAAAAACGGGGAATGCTATCGGCTTACGATAAAAATGGGTGATGGCGTCGTGGAGGGCGATGTCCGGTCGTCCAGCGGCGAAACGGTGTTCCGCAAGCGCTACCGTCTTTCGCCAGGTGCCGTGGGATGCGGCGTCCCGGTAATAATGGGCGGGAGGCTTAATGGCAGGTATGCGAACGTCGAAATCGAGGCCGGCGCGGCAGTTCAATCTACAGCCGTGCCTTCGCCGCAAAAGGCCACGCAATGCTGGCGCATCGGATATGACGCGGCGGGACGCGCTCAGTTCATATCGCCTGACGGCGACAGTGTGTTCCTCGCAGGATGCGGCGTTGTGAATTATACCGGGGATTTTGACCTTGGCGCGAGGCGCCATGTATATGGTGACGCAATGAAGGCCATATATGGTTCCCATGAAGTCTGGGCGTCGGCGGCCGTGGAAAAACTGAAAGGTTTGGGATTCAACACTATCGCGTTCTCCGATGGAATTCTGCTGAGGCGGGGCTTGATGCATACCGAAATGTTGAATTTCGGCGCGACGGTCGCGGCGTGCGACGATGAATTGAACATTGTCGCAGGAAATGAACAGCCGTGCACCGCCATGCCAAACGTGTTTTCGCCGAAGTTCGCAGAATATTGCCGCTTCGTTGCCGGACGTCTGTGCTATGCGAACAGAAACGATCCGTGGCTGATTGGATATTATCTCGACAACGAACTTGCATGGTGGGGCGGCGGCCCGGATTTTCACTCCGGCGTGGAGGATGGCATTTTCAACGCTGTCGCAAAAAAGGGCGAAGACCACTCCGCGAAAATTGCATTGCGCGAGTTTCTGCGCCTCAAAGGGATAACCGATCCGGCGGCGGCATCGAGCGAAGCAAAGCGCGAATTCGTTCGACTTGTTGCGCGGCGGTATTTCGAGACTGCAACTTCGGCAATCCGCGAAGTAGACCCGAACCATCTTATTCTTGGTTGCCGTTTCGCGGGGTTGACCACCGCCGACCGTGTCGTTTGGGAGGAATGCGGGCGCTTTTGCGATGTTGTGTCCGTGAACTGCTATCCCATAGCCGACCTGAGTCGTGGAGTGATTCTTGACGGAGAAATGAGGTGGGCGCCTCTGTTGTCGGATGTCATAAAGGAGCGGAGCCGTTGGGCGGGTCGGCCAATCATTGTGACGGAATGGTCGTTTTCATCGCTCGAATCGCCGTGTCCGTGCGAGCATGGCGCCGGACAGCGTTTCGCAACCCAAAAAGAACGCGCGGAGGCCGCAAGCATATTCTTGAAGACGCTTTATTCGCTGCCGTGCGTGGCTGGTCACGTGTTCTTTCGCTGGTGCGACCAGCCACCGGGTGGAGCGAGCGGATCCGAGTCGGAGAACTGCAACTATGGTCTTTTCGCGATGGACGGGAGCGAATATGAGGATATGACGCATGCCATGGCGTTGGTGCAGAAAGCGTCCGCATACTGGCGACGCCAGCCGCCGCCTGAGCCAAGAACTGTCGCAACGCCGTCGCCAGGCGAATGCGCAAGCGCACTGGTGGACGGTAATGCAACCTCGCCGGTGTTTGCTAAAGATGCCAGCGGTGCATTTTCGGCTGACAATGGTTTGATCCGTTTGCATGGGTGCGTAGGCAAAGACGGATTGCGCATCTGCGGAAAGGGGCAGATATACGCAATGATATGCACTGGCGGCCCGCAGCCGCGCTGGCCGTCGGCAAGGCGCGTGGTCGAAGCGTCCGGAAGTGTTAAAGACGGTGTTTGCATTTTGGATGTGACCTTTGCCTCACAGGCCGGCAGATATCATATGAAGGAGCGATATTTCCTTCCCGCCGGGAAGCGTACATTCGTCGCCGAGCACATGGTATTGACGAATAATGGCGACGAGGCGATTTCGCCCCCGCGCGTGTTTTTCAGCCTCGTGCCGGATGGAACGCCTGATGATGTGAGATCCACACTGATTTCGAGACCAAAACTGTTTTGGAATCCCAGACCGTCCGCATCTTGGTTGTTTCGGGATGGCTCGTCAATTTCGGCCGTTGCGCCGGAAGGCCTTAATGTGGATGTGAGGCTGTTCTCCGAAAATGGAGTCTTCCATGGGGATATACCTTATGAAATGCCACGCACAGCCACCAGCGTCACATACATCGCTCCTGAAGAGGAATACAGTTTCCCCGAACATCCATATGTCACAATCAGCCTCGAACAACGGGGAGTCTCACGAGAATAAGGATGGTTTCGCATCTTCCATCTGAGCGGGCGAGACTCTACGCACTCAAAGAAGGGCGGTTGCACTCTACAAGGACCAACCGGGGACAGCCTGGTTTTTGACCCTCCATTTTGCGCGGGATTCGGGGACAGTCCCCGTTCCGAAGGGTGGCTGATGAAGCGTGCGCCGCAGATATCGTGCGGAAAGATATTCGGAAGCGGCGAATTCGTCGCGGAATCGTTGGGTCTGCTTGCGGACAAGGTGAAGTCTCACACAGCACGGCCGAGGCGGATCAAGGGCGGCGAGGGCTTTTCGTCGCACGGCCACCTGCTGGCGGCGAAGATCGAACGAAAGGCGGCATAAGAGAAGGTGTGAAGCGGGTTGGAAGTAGATGCAGAGAGTGATTATCGACCGAGTCGACTAGTGCCTGTCCCCGG
>DGVK01000075.1 GCA_002395905.1 Verrucomicrobia bacterium UBA4286
TGTACTGCATGAAGACGTCGTTCCATATTTCGACATACTTCCCGCAGTGGCAGCCGGGGCGGCACTCGTCGCAGCACTTGGGTTTGCCGGTGTCGATGAACATCTCTGTATCAGGCCCGCACGGACCGGTCGTTCCCGCAGGACCCCACCAGTTGTCCTCGCGCGGCAGACGGAATATACGTTCGTCGGGAATCCCCAGACTGCGCCAGATGGCCGCGGCCTCCTCGTCGGCTGGGATGTAGCCGGGCTCGCCCTCTCTGCCTTCGCCGCGGAACACCGTCACACTCAGCTGGTCGGGAGAGAAGCCGAGCTTCGTCGTGAGGAATTCGAAGCTCCAGGAAATCGCCTCCTTTTTGAAATAGTCGTTGAGCGACCAGTTGCCGAGCATCTCGAAGAAAGTGAGATGGGCCGCGTCGCCGACCTCGTCAATGTCGCCGGTCCTCACGCACTTCTGCACGTCTGTAAGTCTGGTGCCTGCAGGATGTTCCATCGCGCCCATGAGATAAGGCACGAGCGGATGCATCCCGGCGGTGGTGAAAAGCACCGTAGGGTCGTTCTCGGGAATCACCGAGGCGCCCGGGATTATGGCGTGCCCCTTGGACTCGAAAAACTTAAGGTACATGTCGCGGAGTTCGTCCGCCGTCAGGTTCTTCATTCTGTTTGTTCCTTTGGTCTGTGTATTTTACCAAAATCCGGCGCGGCGTGCCTACTCCTCTTCCACTCGCCGGCGCAAGGCCTTGGTCTCCGAGCGGGCGTGCTTCTCGTCGAGCATCCGCTGCTTCTGCCGGCGGCTGCGGCGGCGTTTCTGCCTGCGTATTTTCTCCGCCGCCTGGCGCGCGGCGCTTTTGCGGCCCTGCTTGCGCTCCAGAATCATCTCGGCGATCGTGCGGCGCGCAAGCCAGCGGTTCGTCTCGCGGCTCCTCGTCTCGCCGCACCGCGTCATGAGTCCGCTCGGCTCGTGGACGAGCCTCACGACGTTCGAAGTCTTGTTCGTCTTCTGCCCGCCGGGACCGCCGCCGAGCACGAAACTCTCCTCGAGGTCGTCTTCATAGACCGACGCCTCTTCCATGAGCGCCTTTATGCGCGCGATCGTCTCGGGCGAGATCATTGGACCCCGGACGCCCCTTCTCTTCTCTTCGCACGGCGCGCGCGCGATCGCACGACGATGCCTTTCACCGCGAAGTAGGTCACGGGGGTCATGATTATCGCCAGCAGTATCCCGCCGAGGAAGAACGACGCCATCGCCTCCGCGCCGAGACGCCTCACGGCGACCCACGTCCATTCGGTCTCGGCGAGTTTCGAGTATGTGAGCGACCCCTTGAACAGGAGTTTGTTGACGAGAAACGTCTGCGCCGGGTATATGAAGAATATGGTGACAGGATTCGTTATGAACGTACCGAGCGTCGCTCCGAGCTTCGACACGCGCAGCATCATCGCGAGCGGAATCGAAATCACGAGCTGCAGACCGAACGGTATCGCGCAGCCGACGAACATGCCGATGGCCCACCCGCCGGCGATGTCCTCCGGCGGCAGAGGCTCCCGCACGATCTTCTGCCTCAGCAGGCGCATGTATGCCGGGAGGGACTTCACGGCACAAGATGGACGAAAAGTCCGCTCCTCAGCTTTGGCTCGAACCACGTGGATTTGGGCGGCATCACCGCTCCAGCGTCTGCGATCGCCATCATCTCCTCGACCGTCACCGGCTCCATCGCAAATGCGACGGCGTTCTCGCCGGAATCGACCTTGGCCGCCAGCGCGGCGTCGCCGCGTATACCGCCCATGAACGATATCCGCGGGTCGGTTCGCGGGTCGCCTATACCGAGCACCGGCGCGAGAAGATTGTCCTGAAGATAAGAAACGTCGAGCGACGAAACGGCGTCGGCGCCCTCGGGGATGCGCCACGAAAGATCGGTCCACTTCCCGTTCATGTACATTCTGCAACGGCGGGGAAGCTCCGTTCCTGTCACAAAGCGCTCGGAGACGCGCGCGAGGAAAGCCGCTTCATCAAGCCCGTTGAGGTCTGCGACAAGCCTGTTGTATGAAAGTATCTTCAGCTGCCCGGCAGGGAAGATCACCGCAGGGAACCAGCGCGCCTCGCCATCGAAGCCGCGCTCTTTCGCATAGCGCGAGGCCGCGGCGCTTCTGTGATGTCCGTCGGCTATATAGGCGACGGGGATTCTGCCGAAAAGCCCAACAAGCCTTTCGTTCACACTGGTCGGAAGCTTCCACACCGTATGCCCGATTCCGTCCGGCGCGGCAAAGTCGTAAAGAGGCTCGGCGCGGCACGCCTCGGCGACGATCTCGTCTATCGCCGGTTCGTCGCGGTATGTGAGGAACGCGGGACCGGTGTGGGCCGCGAGCGCCTCTATGTGGCGGGTGCGGTCGTCCTCCTTGTCGCGGCGCGTCTTCTCGTGCTGCCGTATTACGCCCGAAAGATAGTCCTTCGCGTCGAACGTCGCCACAATCCCCGTCTGCGAATGGGAGCCCATCGTCTGCCGGTACGCGTAGAATGCACGCTCATCGTCCCTCACGAGAGTGCCGTCGGCAATGAGCGCTTCAAGCGCCTTTCGCGCCTGGGCATACGCCTCGGGCGAGGAGCCGTCCGCACCGTCCGGAAGGTCTATCTCTGGACGCGACACGTGAAGGAAGCTTTTCGGGTTTCCTTCGGCGAGCGCCTTCGCCTCGGCGACGTCCACCACGTCATAAGGAACGGACGCGACCAAGGCCGCGTCCTCCTTGTTTGGCCTCACGGCCGAAAACGGACTGATGTTCATCTGAACCCGGCTCAGAACCCGACGTTGAAGACCGGAAGCACGGGAACCTCCGCGTCGCGGATCACGTTGATGAGACCGACCTGCAGACCGTACAGCGTCTCGGCGCGGTTGATGAGACCGAACTGGAAGCCGCAGCCGTCACCTGTAACATTGATAAGGCCGAACTGCACGCCCCTGAAGCTCTGGGCCTCGTTGAAGCCGCCGAACTGCACGCAGCAGAGGTCGCCCCTGTTGACAGAGTTGTATATGCCGACCTGCGCGCCGCCGAAGCTGTCTTTCACGTCATTCCTGAAAATGCTCGCCTGCAGACCCTCGAAGTCGCGGCAGCGTCCCCACAGACCGACGTCAACACCCGTTATTCCCTCCTGGACGGTGGAGAACGGGATCGTGACGCGAACGCCGACGACATCCGGCGAATCGGGCCATTCATAGATTGCGAAAACAGACGGCCATATTGTCGACTGGGCGCCTTCATCCTTAACGGACTTCTCCTGTTCGGCCTGCTCGGCCGCGTTTGCTGCCGCCGCAAAAGCGGCGATTGCTGCAAGGGCGATTAGTTTCTTCATTAGAGTCTCTCCTGTGTTTGGGTGTAAGTATACGGTATTTTTCGGGAATTTGCAAGTGTCAACCTACCGTGATCTTACGGATCACGACAGGTGTCTCGGGCACGTTCTGGTGTGGGCCGGCGAAGCCTGTCTTGACCTTGCCGATTGCATCGACCACCTCCATGCCGTCCACGACCTCCCCAAAAACAGCGTATCCGAAGCCCTGCGGGGTAGGCGCGGTGAAGTCAAGGAAATCGTTGTCGACAAGGTTGATGAAGAACTGGCTCGTAGCGGAATCGACCACCATCGTGCGGGCCATCGCAATGGTGCCGCGCTTGTTCTTCACGCCGTTCATCGCCTCGTTGCGGATGGGTTCGCGCGTCGGCTTCTGGTTCATCTCCTTTGTGAAACCGCCGCCCTGGATCATGAATCCGTCGATCACGCGGTGGAAGATCGTCCCGTCGTAATGGCCGTCTTTCGCATACTGCGCGAAGTTAGCGACCGTCGCAGGGGACTTCTCCTCGTTCAGCGCAAGCGTGATGGTTCCCATGCTTGTCTCAATCGTAGCCTTCATGTTTTAACCTCCTTGGTGGATGAAATCACTTCTGTCACACGGCTCGCGGCGGCGTGACGCGCCCGGTCGCCTCTTCGAACGCCCGGCAGATCCCGAGAAGCTTCGTCTCCTCGAAACCGCCGCATATAAACTGGACGCCGACCGGCAGACCCGCGGCGGTCGCCCCGGACGGGACCGACGCAGCGCATACGCCCGCGAGCGCGGAAGGTATCGTGAACAGGTCGTTCAGATACATCGTGAGCGGGTCCTGCAGCTCGCCGAGCTTGAACGCCGGCGTCGGCGCGCACGGCGTGAGCAGCGCGTCGACCTTCTTGAAAGCCTCGTCGAAATCGCGCTTGACGAGTGTCCTCACCTTCTGGGCCCTGCCGTAGTAGGCGTCGTAGTATCCGCTCGAAAGCACATACGTCCCCATGATGATGCGCCGCTTCACTTCGGGGCCGAACCCCTCCGCGCGCGACTTCATGTAAAGCGACATGACATCGACTGCTTTCGCCGAGCGGTGGCCGTAGCGCACGCCGTCGAAACGCGCGAGGTTCGCGCTCGCCTCCGCAGGCGCGATGATGTAATAGACCGCCATCGCATACTCGGTGTGGGGCAGCGACACTTCGACTATCTCGGCTCCCTGCTCTTCGCAGCGGCGTATAGCCTCTTCTGTGACGCGCTTCACCTCGGGATCAAGACCGCCGACGTTGAAATACTCTTTCGGGAGACCGAGCTTCACGCCCTTCAGCGAGGAACCTGCGATCATCGCCGGATAGTCCGGAACAGGATCTTTCGGCGTCGTGCCGTCCATCTCGTCGTGACCGGCGAGCGCCTTGAGGAGTATGGCCGCGTCCTCCACCGATTTCGTCATCGGCCCGACCTGATCCAGCGAACTCGCGAACGCAGTGACGCCGAACCGGCTCACGCGCCCGTAGCTCGGCTTCACGCCGACACAGTTGCAAAAACTCGCAGGCTGGCGGATCGACCCGCCTGTATCAGTGCCGAGCGCGGCGATGCAGAGATCACCGCCCACGGCGGCGGCGCTGCCGCCTGACGAACCGCCCGGCACGCGCGAAAGGTCGTACGGATTGCGCGTGACGCCCAGCGCGGAGTTCTCGGTGGACGAGCCCATCGCGAATTCATCCATGTTCACGCGGCCCGCCGGAATGAAGCCGTTCGCCTTGAGGTTCTTGACGACCGTGGCGTCATATGGCGAGACATATCCCTTGAGAATCTTCGAGCCGCACGTGCACGGCTGGCCCGCGACGTTTATGAGATCCTTGATCGCGATCGGCACCGACCTGGGGTTCGCCTTCGCCAGCGCGAGCGCGCCATCTTCATCAAATGTGAGATACGCGCCTACTTTCCCGTCGGCCGCGTGCACGCGGTCTATGACGGCGCGGACGATATCCTCCGACGAGAACTCGCCCTTCGCGAGACCTTCCTGCGCCGCCTTTATTCCAAGTTCGTGGAGTTCCATTTTCTCAGCTCTCCGCTCCTTCTACTATCTTGGGGAGAAGGAACTCTTCGCCGACGCGCGCCGGCGCGTTCGCAAGAGCCGCCTCGCGATCCATCGACGGGCGCACTTCGTCCTCCCTGAAAGCGTTCACGAGCTCGCGCCCGTGCATCATCGGCTCGATGCCGTCTACATCGACCTCTGATATCTTCTCGACATACTTGACGATGTTCTCAAGCTGCGGCTGGAACATCGCCTTCTCTGCGTCGCTCAGCTCGAGCCTTGCAAGGTCCGAGACGTACGCCACGTCAATCTTGCTCCCCGCCTTCATGTCACCTGCTCCACGTGGGGTCGATCCAGTTTCCGTTCGCGTGGAAAACCTGACGCGGCGCATCGCCGTCGGGAAGAGTGTCCACGAGGAACAGCGCCTTGTCGCGCGAGGCGACGACGTGGCGCATGTCGCGCGACCAGCTCGGGTGCTCCCAGCTGCCGGGCTCGGTGACGAGCACCGTAGAGGACTCTCCCTCCGCCGGGTCAATTATCGCTATCTGCGAACCGCCGCGCTTCGTTATGTAGGCGATCCGTCCGTCGCGGCCCCAGTCGGGCTCGACATTGTCGCGGCCCTTGGATGTGAGACGGCGCGTCTGCTTCGTCGCCACGTCGATGATGTAGAGATGCTGGCGGCGCGACTCGTCGGAGACGTAGACTATCTTCTTCCCGTCTGGACTCCACGACGGGCATCCTTCGCTCGCGAGAGGCGTATTGGTCAGACGAGTGAAACGCGAACCGGAAAGGACGTAAAGATCGGGATTCCCCTGGAACGACGCCACGATCGCGATCTTCGAGCCGTCCGGCGAGACGACCGCAGGCGACGAAAGACCGCGTATTCCCTTGGGCCACACAGGCTTGCGCGTGCTCGCGGCTATGTCCATCGTATATATCTGCGGGCTGTTCTCGCGGTAGGATACGTAAAATATCTCGTTGGCGTTCTTCCAACGCGGCCCGAGCGCCGCCCTTGCGTCGCCCGTGAGCTGGCGGATGTCGCAGCCGTCGGGGTAAGCGACGCAGAGCTCCGCATTGTCGCTCCCCTTGCGGTTGATGAAGGCGATCCTGTCGAGCGCGAACCCCTTCTGGCCGCCGTATGCCTCGCAGATCGCGTCGGCGAGACGGCGCGCAGCCATCCGCGCGCTCTTCGCGTCGGTCACGGCTTCGTTGGAGTTGAGCGCCCTGCCCGGGCCGTCCACGTGCACGGACGCGCCTCGCGGCGAGCCGGTCACTTTCACCGCGCCGGACTTCTGGACGACGAAAAGGCCGGATATCTCAAGATTCTTCTTCAAGCACTTCGCGTACTCCGCGTCGTCTACGTTTATCGAGACAGACTTCTTCGCCGCGCCGGCGCCTGTCACGTCGACCACCGTCGCCGCGCATGCCGACGCCGCGGCGAACGCCGCCGCGCCCAGTATGATTGCTCTGTATGATGTCATGTATTTCCTCATGTCGTGTAATCAGCGTTGATGTGAACGTAGTCGAGCGAGAAGTCGCAGGTGTA
>DGVK01000217.1 GCA_002395905.1 Verrucomicrobia bacterium UBA4286
GCCGGTGCGCCGCGACGGACGCCAATCGCCGCAAGGCGATCGACCGCGACGGCGGCTTTCGTGGTCGTGCGCAAGCGCACAATGCGGACGAGACGTCCGCTCTCCAAGGTTCTTGACCGCCGCAGCCTTGGCGAAGGCGGTTGCGGCTGTGTCGCGCGCCGCGCTCGTCAAAAGTCAGTTGTCAAAGATCGAAACCCCGAAGGGTTGGGACGTGCCGCAAGATCGAACATCTTTGTCTCCCAGTGCGGCGACATGTCCCCTCAAGTCTTATAGCGAGGTTTTTGGCGGGGGGTGGAAAGTGGTTCTTTTGTGGCAGGCAGGAGCTCTTGCCATTAACGGCTCAGGAATGATATAATATCCATATGCCTTTACCCTATACAGATTCGGAGTTTCAACGGGAACTGACAGCAGCGGCCAGATTCTATTGGAGAATGCGTCAGACTCAGGCCAGTGCACAACAAAATCGCGGCAGGTCTGACGCCGGAACGCGCGGCCAGGTTACCGGGGGGCGTCATATGGACGGTTTCGCCAACCTTGTCAAAGCGGTCTGTTTGAAGGCGGGCTTCAAGAAGTCAGAGATATTTTTTGACAGGGCTGTGCCAATCCCCGGGTACTACCGGCCGCAGAAAAACTGGGATGTGGTCGTTCTTCGGGACGGCAGGCTTATAGCGGCCGTAGAGTTGAAATCGCAAAGCGGCAGTTTCGGGAACAACTTCAACAACCGTTCGGAAGAAGTGCTCGGCGTGTCGCGCGATTTCTGGATGGCATATCGCGAACGCGTGTTCGGTGTTACAGAAGCGCCATGGCTGGGCTATCTGTTCTTTCTTGAGGATTCTTCCCGGTCGGAGCGTGCTGTATCGCTTGCCGACAGCCCTCTGCCGCCGCTTCAGATATTTGCGGGCACAAGTTATCTAAGGCGATACGAGATATTATGCGAACGCCTTGTCTTGGAGCGCGATTATACGGCAACCGCACTTGTCGTTTCGGACAGAGATACGGCGAGCGTGCGCGACGGCGGGGTGTCTGTAGGCGCGGTGCAGTTCTTTTCGTCGCTGTACAACCACTTGATTTCAAGATCGTGAAACCGCAAGTCGCAGTCCCGGCACATCGAACTACAGGCGCCGTTTTCACGCGGGCCGAAGTCGTTTCATACATGATGGGCGAGACAATGCGCGCCGGCGCATTTCGAAAGTGGAGCTCTTTGCGGATTCTTGAACCCAGCTGCGGTGACGGTGCTTATGTGCTGCCGCTTGTAGATGCGCTTGTTGCGGAATCACCCGACTGGCAGGACGCGTCTTTAGAGGGGTTCTTGACGGCATTTGACATTTCACGCGAAAGCTGTTCTGCGGTATGCAGAGCCGTAAAAGCCAGACTGCTCGCGGCAGGCTGTCCAGAAGCCGTCTGCATGCGGCTGCTGGATCGCTGGTTCCACTGCGAAGATTTTCTGCTCCACGACTTTGGCCGCACGCGTTTCGATGTGGTGATCGGCAACCCTCCTTACATCCGCTTTGACAATCTTACGGCCGGCAAACAGGCGGCATACAAAGCGCTGTATTACACATTCACGGAACGGTGCGACATATATGTTCCGTTCTTTGAACGGTCACTGTCGCTCCTGTCCAGGCGCGGCGTGCTGGCATTCATCTGCTCCAACAGATTTGTCAGAAGCAGCTACGGCAGGCGGCTGCGCCGGTTTATAAGCGAGTCTTTCCATGTAGCTCTCTACCTGAACATGGAGCATGCGCAGCCGTTTGAAACCGAGGTTTCCGCATATCCGGCGATATATGTGATCGACAGGCGTGTCGGCGGCGTGACATACGCGGGGGAGGTCGCTTCCATAGAAAACAGCGCGCTCGACCGCTGCAAGACCGGCGCTCCCGGCTCCAGTCTTTGCAGATTTGAGCACTGGTACGGCAAAGGCGAGCCGTGGATTACGACAGACAGCAGCGAGTGCAGCAGGCAGAGGCATATCGCAGAAATGTTCCCTACGCTTGAGGAATCTGGCGCAGGAACGGTTGTCGGCATAGGTGTCGCTTCAGGGGCGGATGAAATATATCTGGATCCGCAAAAGAAAGCCGAACTTGAACCGTCATGCCTGCTGCCTATTGTAACTACGGAAGACATCCATGGCGGAACCATAGCGTGGAACAGCCGGTATATGCTGAATCCGTACGATCACAGCGACGACAGACGGATGCTTGACCTTGAGCGGTTCCCGAAAGTAGGCGCCTATCTGAACAGCAATGCCGAAAAGCTCAAGTCCCGCTATTGCGCAAGGAAGCATCCTTGCGCATGGTACAGAACGCTTGACCGTATCAAATACAGCGTGCTGAAATCCGCAAAGATACTTGTTCCCGACATCCAGCGGGGCGGCAATGTCGCGCTGGACGAACGCGGGGAATACTATCCGCATCACAACGTGTATTGGATAACCTCGAAATCGTGGAACATGAAAGCTTTGTGTGTTATAATGCGAAGCGCGTTTGTGACGGAACAGGTGCGGCGGGTGTCCACGCAGATGAGAGGCGGCAGCATTCGGTATCAGGCCCAGAATCTGCGCAATGTGCACATACCGGCGTGGAGCAGTCTGGACACAGGGGAGATCGACATGCTTGTCGGCCTTTACAATGAACGGGACGCTGCGAAAATAGATAAATGCGTCGACAGCATTGTTTCAAAGGCATGCGGCAGACGCACGCAAAGGATTTCAGAGCAGTGCTTTGAATTTGCCTAGAATGCGTCTGCCGCTCGCGGTGTTTCCGTGATGCTACTTTGAGAGTTTCTTCTCCAGCTCTCGCAGTCTCCAGTTGAAGCCTTGTCGCGTGAGTCCCGTTTCGCGCCATGTGGCGCCGCGAAGGACCGCGCGGGCGAATGCGCGCTCGCCGGGCGCGAGGCGCTCCAAGGCGGCGGCGATACGGCTTTCGCGGTCGCGCTCGTCGTGTCTGGCGAAGACGGCCTCCGCGCCTCTGCCGCCGTCCGAGAAGACTGCGATCTTGCCGGGGTCGTCGAAGCGCTCTGTGAACTCGTCGATCGAGACGAACGAGGATTCAAACGCCCCCTGCCGCGTCTTGCGCCACTCCCTCTCGCGGTCCGCCTCGCGCTTCAGCGCCTTCAGGTATCCGGCGTCGCTCATCTCGCACCGCCTTTCCCTTTTGCTTTGGCTTCGGCGGCATTGCGGCGCATGGCGAGATACTGGACGTACTGTCCGGCATGGATCGCGAGCTGGCCGATGAAACAGGCGGTGTTTTTGGCGGGGTTGTTCGTCCACCAGAGCGGATAGATCTGCCAGCGGGTGTTTCGGGCGTGTGCGATGAGCCTGTCCAGATGGCCGGCCGCCTCTGCGTCGTCCCTGCTGCCGGTGAGCCGTCCGAAAAGCCTGAACTTCTCCATGGCGGCCTTGGAGTACATCTGCGCCCTTATGAAGGCCTCCATTGCCTTTTCGTCGTCGGACGCGGCGAGGCGGCGCTGCTGCGCGAGATGCCAGCAGACCTCTTCGGCGAACACAAAGAATTCGCATGCGACGCGCGCGGCGATGCGGTGCGATTCGTCGAGCGGACCCCAGAACGCGTCGTGGCGCTTCTCGCGCTCGGCGGTGCGGACGAAGTCGACGGAAGAGAAATCGAGCTGCTTCATCACCGCGCCTCCTTCCTCGCGGCGTTGCGCTTGGCCATGCATTCGAGAAGGAAGCGGTCCGCTTCGCTCGGCCCCTCGTCATGCGGCGCGGCGGCGGTGGCGCGTGGCGAGTCATCCCAGTTCTCGTTGTTGAGCCACACAAGCGGCGCCTTTATGAATTTGCCGTCATCCTCGATCCAGTCGACGCAATGCTTCCAGCGGTCGAGTCCGGCAAGAATCGCGGAGTGAAGTGCGGAAGGATCCTTCGCGGCCTTGAGTAGCGAGATATACTTCTTCAGGCACTTGGCCTTGTTCGACTTTCGGGGACAGTCGCTCGGGTACGCTGCCCAGAACTCGTCGAACCTGGCCGCCAGTTCCGGCTCTTCCTCGCGTACGCGCGCGCATGCGCTTTGGGGGGATTTCTTTTTGG
>DGVK01000206.1 GCA_002395905.1 Verrucomicrobia bacterium UBA4286
AAGAAGCAGAGGTAGGCTGGCGTGGAGAAGCGGAACTTCCTGCGCGTCAGGAGAAGAATCGCCCACAGCCCGACCGCCCACACCATCTCGACGCACCACACCGTCCTGTCGGCGGGGCAGATGCCCAGCACGACCGCCACGCACACAAGCGCGGCGACCATCCACAAATCCCATTTGGGGCGACTGTACGATATTGAATTGCTCATATGCTTGAACATCCGTATAGCAACGCGAAGTTTGACATAAAATCCCAGTCCCTTACAAGTTCAAAAACAAATGTGGGACGCTAGTGAACTAGTCCGGCGTTTCGGGGCTTGGGATGAAGTAAACACAACGGAGATTGGTTGTTGTAGGGAGCGGTTTGCCGTCACGGGAGAACTTCACATTGCCGTCAAACGACAGCTTCTCGCCTGGCGTCCACAAAAACATTTTATCGTTGTTGTAGCGCATCGGTTTCCCGTCGTATGGATCGCGCGGGACTTCAGGCAGGAACTCCGGCACGAGCGCGTCAAGCGTATTGGGGAAATCGCCGTATTTCGCCTTGAACGATTGGCAGGCGCTTGCCGCTATGCGCGCATTCACCTCGAATCTGCGCCTGAACAACACCAGATATTCGTTGCCGTAGCACGTCGTCGCCATCATGATCTCTCCGAGCCAGTTGCAGTGGAGCAGATTGAAGTCACGCGACTTTCCGCCGCCCTGCCAACCGAACTCCAGCGCCCTCGCATATTCGATGTCATAAGGCTCGTCAACCTTCCGGCAGAAACGAGCGCACTCCATTCGGTGCGCGTCAAGACTGCGGTTAGGTTGGAACGCATACTGCGCATATCCCGGGAATGCCGTCAACAGCGAGGCTAGAAACTGACGCTCCAAGCCTTCCCATATACGACCAGAGAGTGCGTTGTAATCGGCAAATCCTGGAAGTGGGACAATCCCCCACGACGTCCGACCGGAGGACAGCATATGCCCTAACAACGTTATTCTATTCGTCGAGCAGTCTTCTCCCATGTGCCGCCAGTATTTGTCCAGCTGCCTTTTGACGGCAAGACGCGCATATTCTGCATCCTTTGCGAGGAGGCAGCGATAGAAATCGCGCAATTCTCTTCGGAACCACTCATCTCCATCGACGAACAGCGGCTGCGACGCCGTATCTAGAGCAGTCATCGCCATGCCAAACCCTACCTGCCGCGACAATTCGACCGAATACGATTCATTGGCCATCACCAGAGCGCCCATTTTCGCCGCATCCATCAACGTCTGGCGTCCTTTGTCAATATCGCCCTGCGACGCTTCATAGACGGCCTTGACCCTGCTCATGTTCACGATGCGCATCAATGGAGATATGGGGAAAAGTTCGCGAGGCTGGACATCAAGAATTTGACAACCGAGCAGACGTTTCGCGCAGGCGAACGTGTTGGATTCCGCCGCGATAAGTTCCATCGCCGCGACAGCAAGTTCCTGACGGTTTGTCGAGCCGTCAATGTATGCTTGTTTCAGCCTGTAGTCGCGACAGAGAGGCGTATTGTTGGTCGGCATGTTTTCTTCCAGCCACTTCAGGTGCGTCAAGGCATTCTCTTCCGGGAGCAAGGCGCGGACGCGGTCGAAGTAGTCGATGTCCGGTGAATATTCGCAGAAGCAGTCGCCCTGCGAATCTCGCCCGGCGACGATGAAATACGCCGAAAGCGCCGCCCATGCGAGCACGAAGAGCGCAAATACGACGAGCAGCGTCTTCACTGCCTTTTTCATAGCGCTATCCCTCCTTCGACAATCAGCACAGCGAGAAACGATGCGACAAGCGCATCCCAAACAATCAGCACGATGTATCCTAGCCACACCAGAACGAATTGCCACCGCCGCCAGCACAGGGCGAACAGCAAAGCAATCGCTAGCGGCGCTATGATTCCGGCGAACGCAAAAAGAGCGTTTGCCCACCACATCAACCCGTGCGCACCGGCAAGCAGGCCGAGCATAGCGACGTTGCCGAGCGGCAACATCACGCACTCGAAGAAAACGCACCTCCCGACGCTCAACGCAAACCCTTCAAGGCGCAGCATCGGCAACGCCACCGCGCAAAGCCACGGCACGGCAATAGACAAGACCTTGACCAAGTTCCCGCACTTGAACGACGCCTTCATCATTTTCTTCATCGCCGTTTTCCTTTCATTGGCAATTGAAATTGGTACTGGCAACACTTCCACATCCTGACCGCCGTAGCCTTGGCGAAGGTGGTTGGCAACATTTTATCATGCCGCCTGACCGAGCTGCTTCAGGCGCTCACGGTTTAGCGCATAGCCACGCACAAGGTATTCCTTCAGCACTTTCGTGGCCCAGCGGCGAAATTCCACACCGCGAGGAGAATGAACCCGATAACCTACGGAGATGATGACATCGAGGTTGTAAACCTCCGTCCAATATGTCTGGTCGGCGTCCTTGCCCACATGTGCAAATTTTGCACACATGGTCTCAGCGTCAATCTCCCCATCTGCAATTGCGTTTCTGATGTGGCGCCCGATAACTGTTCGATCCTTGTCGAACAACTGTGCCATCTGAGCCTGCGTAAGCCACACGGTTTCAGCTTTTACCTGCACCGGCATTGCGAAGCTTCCATCCTTCGCCTCGAAAAGCACTATCTCGTTCTTCATTTCTGTTTACTCCTTACTTCGCATTTGGATTGCCAACTCCTGCCGTTTCGCGGCGTTCCCGCTCCTCATACGAAACATTGTCGTTCCACACACGCCCATCGCGGTTTCGCCTTGATGATAATGCAAATACTCAATTATCTTGTCCAGGTTTGTCATACAGATATCCTTTATCGGTCGGAATACTGCGTATTATACCATAAAATCGGTCGTCGCACCGACCGATTCTCGGTGTTTTTTCGGTCTCTACCGTCCGATTCTGTCATGTTGGATTTCTCCTTTGTGGTGTTTGTTTCTCCTTGCCCCCGCACCGTGCGAAGGGAAAGAAAGCGTCAGAGCGCGTCGCAGAAAGATGGCCGTTTTCCTTTCATATAGCGGGTGCTAATGCGCCGGTCAACATCCATATCAGAAAATAGACAATAATCCACCGCTTGCGTTTTGCACGAATTGCCACCACGGAGCCGACCACTGCGAGACACGACATGGCCCCGGCCTGAAACGGCATTGCGTCACAGAGAACCGAGCACATGAGTGTCCAACAGAAGACCAAGACAAGCAACATCGCGACAGCAAAGCCTCGCAATGCGGCGCGGTCGGACACTATATCCAGGTCACATTTACGATGGGAAATCCGCCTTGATACCGCAAAGGCAACAGCCGCAATGACAATCACGCCGCCTATAACCATCAAAGCCGTCCGCACAACCGATACATGCGAATCATAAAACATAAACTCCCGAATTGGATTGCGATACTTGATTATCGACCATTCGACAGCCGCCGCCGCGAGCACGAGGGATGAGACGAGGATCCCCCTACGCAGAGCGGCGGAGGACAAGTTGATTCGTGCAAAAGGTTTCATGGGGTGCTCCTTCGATTATTGTATTTCGTATTGCATTGAACATCTGCCGACGTCCGAAACCTTTTGGAGTTTCTTGCCGCCAACGTCCTTGCCGAGTTCTTCAAGCGTGGAGTAATGTCTGCTCTTCACGACAAGTTCGTAAAGTGAGCCCGCTCCGTTCAGCGTGTCGCATCGCACATAGAACGAAACATCCCGTCGCCATCCATCGACCACATGCATATACTCGACAACATCGACCGCGCCATCCGCGCCGCCGCTCGACAGCCGTTTGTGTTCGCGCAATATGAACGGTGCAATCGAAGCGCCGGAAAGCCTCCGCAACAAATCGTCCCTGACATCCGTCGGCAGATTTGCAGACGCAATGAGAAATCTGTTGTCTTTCAATTCATCGCGATGCCATGCGCAGGAAACCCACTTGCGGTATGCCGCCCTGTACGTATCCGGCGAAAGTCCGCCGCACTCAAGAGTCTGCCGCCAGAGGTAATCATTGATGCCTCGCGCCTCCAACATCGCCTTGACATCCTCGTCCGTGATTGTCTGGCGCTGAACCCCAGATGCGTTTGCAAGGTAATGCGCGGATTTCCCGCGCCTGATAAGATCGCTACGTCTTTCCTGCGGGAAGTTGGGATGAAGCAGCAGTATTGTCATTTCGTCATAACCGATGCCCCTCTTCCCTGAAAGCTCTGCGAGCGTTTCGGGCGAGACATTTTTGTCGTCGTTCACGATCTGCCGCGCCACCGACTCCGAGACATAGCGCGACAGACTATTGACGACGCGCTCATGACTTATTGGGCCAAATTCGCACCCCGCCGCTGCGAGCGCGATGAATGAGACGAGGATCCCCCTACGCAGAGCGGCGGAGGACAAGTTGATTCGCGCAAATGGTTTCATGGGTTGCTCCTTTCGGTTGAGGTATCCTTGACAGGATTTGAAGGACATATAATTTCGCCAACATCTTCCAGAATTTTGCGCCATTCGTCTTGGTTCAGCTTGCCTTTGCAGAGGAATGAGACAACACGGCGCCTGGGATTCCACGCCACCTTTGCGCCATCTCTTTCTGCAATCTCAGTCAAAACCGTCCGCACGGGAACATTCGTCGCATAGAACTCTTTCAGCGGCACAACGAGATTGCGGCCATAGGCCAATTCAACCTTGATTGGCCCCAATCCGTCAATGCCGTTCATGCCCGGAGGATTCAGCACTACCTTTTCAAGATAGTCCCTCGCGTCTTCAATCGTAGATTGCGGAGCGATCGACACAACGGGAACAATGCAATCCAGAAAGTTCTGGCTCCATGCGGACCAGGATAGCCAAACAGCGGTAGGCGCATCAGCGCCACCAATTACACCAATGGATTCCGCATGTCTTTTTGTGTCATCACATCCCGCCAAACCAAGCAACATTATTCCCGCAACAATCCGGGAAAATCTCTTTCGCATATTCATTTCGCTTCTCCTTTCGCTTTTCCTCTCCCCTCTCGCGCGAGGGATGAGACGAGGATCATTCGTGCAATTGGTTTCATGGGTTGCGTACTTTCGGTTGGTATGTCGGCGTGCCGTCAAGATTGATGACATATTTGAAGTTGCGTCCGTATGAATCCGTGCCGAGCTTTTTCTCGCCGTTGAAGTTGCCGTTCTCACCGACAGTCCAGACGATGCCGCGCGTGGCATCATAGTTCAACGCGGCGTTCGCGCCAAACGGATCGTCCGGCACACGAGGCATGAACTCCGGCACAAGCGCGGAAAGCGACTCGGGACGCACTCCGTTCTTGCGCCGATAGCGTTCCGCCGCAACGACAACTTCCGCAGCGGCCGAGTAGAACTCGCTCCTCGCCTCGTCCTTGGCTAGAACATCCCATGCAGGGCAGATCGCACTCAAAAGTTCACGTCCTTTGTTGTTCGGAAGCCAGCGGTTTATGCCGGAATTCATGGATTCGACCTCTGCCATGAGACCTTGCCAAGCCTCCTTGTCGTAGCCGCGCTCCACCATATCGCACACGCGCCGAACTAAGTCGTGATACAGGCGCCTCGTTCGATTCGGTTGATATACATAGCGTGCCAGTATCGAATGGCCCTGCACGGACTCTTCAATCTGCCTGAACGCGAACTCGCCCCACCAGAACGTCTCGCGTCGCGCCGCCATGCAAAACGAATGCCGTTGCGACTTGGCATCCGGAAGCGAGCGCAAAAACACAGCGAACGCCGCAAGGTCATCATCTGTCGCACATGGCGCATTGGCAAACTCCGCCGCAAGGTTCATCGCCTTCTGCACCGCAGAATTCGCCAACTCCCAACAGACCACGGACTCCGCGCCGCCGCGCATTGTCGCGGCAAATGACGCCATCGCACGAATGGAATCAAGCGCCTCCGTGCGATACCCAAGCGCAATCTGCGCCTCTAAATCCCAACGCATCATATGGAGCATTCGGGCGAAGTCGCCGGGGGAGAAGAATCCGTTCAAGCAATCCTCCCGAAATGCAGTATCGCACCACACGCTGCGAGTCAAGGCTTCGCGCATCAGCGCAAGCGCCTCGGCGTTCGCGGCGACAAGCGCAGCCTTTCTCTCCTGCGACGGCCTGGTTTCGCCAACTTCCGGCCACTCGCGCACCGCATTCGTCGCGGCTACATACGCAATGTATGCGTTCCACTCTGGCGGAGGTGTCTTTTTGTGAAGCGGCCCGATAAGTTCGTCCGGTGCTTCACAATCGTGAGTTCCCCACCATAGCGCACCTGCCACCGTCGCCGCGAGTGCGAGGGATGAGACGAGGATGATTCGTGCAAATGGTTTCATGGGGCATTCCTTTCGGTCATTCTGCCGCCGTCAAGAATCGATATAATCATTTGCTGAGCCATGTCGTTGCTTCCTCTTATGATTCTGCCCATCTATGTGCGACCATTTAATCGTTTGATCCGACAGTGCGAAAAAAACGGATAGCGGCATTCGTCGGCGCAGAGAGAAGCAGGTCTCGCAACTCGCCTGTCGGGTCATGGGCGAGGACTGTAAAGGAACTGTCACCGCTGGATAAGAGGTCGCAGCGAAACAAGGTGACGCAATGCGTCCCGCACACGTCCAGCACGAGGGATTGCGTGTCGTCCGTATCCTGTTCGACAGCATCGGCCGCATCGCGAGTCAGCGTGTAGCGCACTGCAACGAATGGCGCATCTTTGGGAATCTCCATGCCTACCACCTCTTCTGCTGTTACAAGCTCGGCCTTGCTTATCGCTCTTCCAACAAGCGGCACGAATTCACCGAATCGCTCGTGTGCGATGGGATGATCATCTAGGATGGCAACACCTACGGGCACAACGACCTGTTTCACGCTGGCTCTCCATAGATTCGCTGCGACGACGGCAGCAAGCAGCGCCACAGCCCACACAGCATGGCGACGAACCCAGTCGCGCATACGAATCCAACGTCCGTTCCAGAAGCAAAATGCGAGAGGCACGGACACCGCCGTCCTGACGAACCAGAGTCCTGGGCCGAAGGCGAGAACGGCCAACATCTGTGAAAAGCCGCTCCGCGCAAGTCCACATGGCTCCAAGACATAGATCGACACTGCGCCGATCAAAATGATATAGAGGCTTCCTACGGGAGCCATCAACAAAGTGGCAATCGTCGCCACAAGAGCATAGTCGCGCCATGTGCGCTTTTTCAGTTCTGCGATTTTGATATCTATCTCATCAGTCTCGCTTTTAATACGTTCGTTCATTTTCACCTTCCTTTCGCCATTCTGGCGGTATTATACCAAACTTCGCCGTTTTTAGGATGCCGCACGGCGGATTCGCGGTTTATGGCGGCAACGATATCGAGTACGGAGAACCACCACTTTGAAGCGGAATCGTCCCAAATGGCCCGCACTTCGCGGTCATCATAGAATCTGATCGAGGTTTTCATTGTTTCAACTCCTTTCAGTGGAAATTGAAAATGGCAACACTTTCACATTGGCAACATTTCCCACTCCCCCTACGCAGAGCGGCGGAGGACAAGTTGATTAGTGCAAAAGGTTTCATTGGTTACTCCTTTCGGTAGTTGAGCTGTCGGTTGGTTCTTTTCCAAGCAACTTGTTGATTTCGGGAAGATACTCGTCTATCGGCTGCATGATGCATCCTCGCAGCACTTTCTTAGAACCGCGCATATACGCCAGCAACAGCTCCATATCATTCAGATTCACCTGCGACCGCCGCCCCTTGATGCTCCACTCAAAATGGTTTACGATGCGCGAGAGCGACGCATCTTCTCCTTCGCCGTATTCCACATCACCAAAACATGACGCTGGCCAGGGGATAGGGTAAGGCGTACGCCACTCTACGCCAACCCAATCGCCATCTTTGCACAGAATCTTCATTTTGTCGCCTTTGTTCGCGTGTCCGTCTGCCGGATCCTTCAAGTCCGGATGAAGCCTTATGCAAACATTGTTTCCAAGTATATTGCCGTCATCGTCAATGTACCGATGGTTCACCCAATATCTGTTTCCCCTAGGAGCAACGCACCACCTAGACGTCCCGACCCTGCTGTACAAATACTCCACTTTGTCTCCAATTCTCCTGTTTGAATAGTCGGCACGCTTTACCACCGTCGCGAATCGCGGTATCTTCAACTTGTCCGCTGATACGCAATGGCGGCACAGCACGGATTCGTCAAGCGTTATATCCAGTCCGAGCGAACGCAACTTGGCGCATCCGTCGCGAAGTCTTTCAACCATTGAGCGAGGCTTCGTGTAGGATTTCGGATAATGCGTCACATCACCGCACATCTTGCACACATGGGTATAGTCCTCCAGCTTTGGTGGCAACGGTTCCGCTTCTGCCATCGCCGCGAGCGCGAGGGATGAGATGAGGATCCCCGTACGCAGAGCATCCACCTTCGCCAAGGCTACGGAGGATAAAACGGAGGACAAGTTGATTCGTGCAAATGGTTTCATGGGTTGCTCCTTTCGGTAGTCATTCGTCGTCCATGTCTTCGTGCAGTTCCTTTGCAAGCGGACGCACCTGCTCCAGCCACTTGTCGCGCTCGGACTCGGGGTAGAACTTGCCGAAGGCACCACAATCCTTTATTGCCTCTAATTGGCCAAGGTCATACTGGTACATGCAACCGCTCGGCAGATAGATGCACCACACGGAATCGCCTTCGGCTGCCGCGACTCCCACCTTGTCACATTCATCATCTACGTCGAATATGTAGTTGCGCGTCCGAAACGCAAATTTGCAACGCAAAACGGCAAGCCGCTGAACGGAATTCGCGCGCTCCTTCCAATAGCGAGAATACGAATATGGATTGTCGCCCTTGCTCTCGTCGCCGTATACGAGTTCATTCAGCTGACGCTTGAGTTCGATACCGAGAATGTGCCATCGAAGCGTCTGCCATGAGCGGTGGACATTGAAGACTGCGCCAAAGACGACGAAAGCGAGCATCACCCATGTCGCGCCGTACACGAAGCGTCGCGCCTTGGACGCGCCCATTCGCTTGAGTCCAGCCTTTTCCAACGCGGCGGCAAGCTCCGCGCCATCCACGCCGCGCCCGCTCCAGTCGGGGACGCAGACCACATTCCCGCTGTGGCATTGCAGGAAGAGCGCGTCGGGGTCGATACTGTACTTCGCGAACTCGCTCCACGGCATCGTCGCCTTGCTCTCGCCGTGGGCGCAGTAAAGACCCTCGTCGGAGAGATGGTATTCGGCAAGATTCGTCTTGCGCCTGCGGTAGGCCTCCACGACGCCGCGACGGAAGCGACGGCGGCGAAGCCATACCGTCACCGCAAACGCCAGCGACATAAACAACAAGAAGTTGCCAAGTCTCACGCCGCCTTGGGCAACCAACCCCTCAACCATCAGTTCCGCCACGGCTTGCACCCACGCCACGACAAACATCACGGCCGAGATGGCGAACATCGTGCGGAAGTATCGCCTGAACGGGCGCATCGCCAGCGCCACCGTTTCCTTCTCGCTCTTCTCGCAAGTATATGTCAGTTCCATTATTTTGTTCCTTTCATTGTTCCCGCCGCGAACGCGAGGGATGAGACAAGGATCCCCCTACGCAGAGCGGCGGAGGACAAGTTGATTCGTGCAAAGGGTTTCATGGATTGCTCCTTTCGGTAATCAGTTGAAAAGCGTGGCAGGCCCGTTGGGGAGATAGGAACATTCGACCGCCTTTGTGTCAAGGTCGCACTCGAAAGCAAGTGCCGTCACCTTTGCGTCGCTCTTCGCGGCAGTCTCCATTATCAACACCGCCTTTCTTCCGCCCTGCGATTCGCCATTCAGCATGTAGTCAAGCAGATACGCCTTTATGTTCGGGTCGGCATTGATCACGCCCCGCGCCATTTCGCAGAGATCTTCACGCGAATCTGTCCCTGCCAGCGTATAGAACGTCCCCTTGCCTCCATCGTGCACGTAAAGCGTCGGGGTGAATTCGCCGGTGTCAACCACTATCGATACGTCACTCTCCGTGGCGTTATCGACTAGCAACTTGCACTCCTTGGTCAGATTCAATTCTACTTTTTCCATTTCATCCTCCTTGTTTTTCAGGTCTTCCCTGCTGCAACCCAAGACGGCAACCGCCGCCAACGCAACTATTAAAAGTCTTTTCATTTCCACCTTCCTTTCGCCGTTCTGGCGGTATTATACCAAACTTCGCCGTTTTTAGGATGCCGCGCGGCGGATTCGCGGCAAAAGGCGCAACCATGAACCTGTTCCATTTTGGAACAAGTTGATGCAACATCCAACTGGCAAATAATTTTTGCAAGTTCCTTTCATTCGCCTTCTTCATAGTAGTAGGAATAGTCGATGCCTTTCATGAACATCTCGCGGTCGTTGATCTTCGAGGTCAATGCGCCATTGAGAAGCGCTTTCAGCGCTGAAGCGTCCGTGGCACTTCTGCGCATCGCGTCGAGGTAGGCGGACTTGTCGATTAGGCTCCAATCGACACAGCGCTTCAACGTGCGCTTCAGCATCAAGTCGAGCCAGATGCGCGTCGAGCGGCCGTTTCCTTCCATGAACGGATGGGCGATGTTCATCTCCACGTACTTGTCCACAATCTCGTCGAACGTCGTTTCAGGCATGGCCTCTATCGCGGGAAGTGTCGTCGGGAAATGCAACGCGTTGGCGAATGTGAAGCCGCCCTTCGAGATGTTCTTGGAGCGGATCTGTCCGGCGAAATCGTAAAGTCCGCCGAAAAGATAGCCGTGTATCTGCTGCAGGCACTTGACGCTTCCGGGTTCGAGGCCGGCAAGCATACCGCTCTCGAAAAGGGCGTAGGCTTTCTTCTTGCTCTGCCCGTCGATGGTGTTGTCGCTGTAGACGAACCAATCAAGGAAGGCCGTGGCGCGCGAATTCGGGATCGCCTTGGCAAGCGCCACGACGCCGTCCGAGTCTAGACAATCGGTCAGGTGCAGCTTTCCGTCGGGAGCCCTCAGTTTCAACTGGGTAGTGGCACTAACCAGTTGGCCGCCCTCCTTCTTCAGCTTGGCTTTCAGGTACTTCCAATAGTTGCGCGTCTTGGCGTAGTCGGATTCGCGGTTTATGGCGGCAACGATATCGAGTACGGAGAACCACCACTTGGAAGCGGAATCGTCCCAAATGGCCCGCACTTCGCGGTCATCATAGAATCTGATCGAGGTTTTCATTGTTTCAACTCCTTTCATTGGATATTGGAATTGGTATTGGCAACATTTCCACATCTTGACCTCCGTAGCCTCGGCGAAGGAGGTTGGCAACATTCTCCTCCAGCCCACGCTTGCCGTCATCCATGTATCATTTCCGCTTCGCTTCGGCGACAAGGTCGAGGGTGGTTTGCCACCAACCACGGACAAGACGGCGAAAGTTGTCGAGGCGCGACGGTTCCGGCAAAAGTTCTCTGCTTGCAAGACTGATTACGCCCACCGCCCGCTGATAGTCCCAAAGTTCGCTGATGTAGTCGAGCCGCGCCTCGGACGGAACGACAATCGGCGGGAAACCGGCGCAAAGGACGGGCAAATTGGCGAGCAACCGGGCGATTCTGCCGTTGCCGTCGAAGAACGGATGTATCCGCACAAACGAGACATGCGCGAACAGATACGCCTCCAAAGCCGAATCCTCGTCCTTGATGTCGCCAAACAAAGAGTTGAACGCCTTTATCCAGTCCCGCATCAGCTTAGGCGTTTCGTCGGCAGCGGCGTAGGGCATATAGACGCTCCTGGCCCCCTCAGCTCCGTAAGTGCCGTTGTCCTCGCGCTTCCATGCGCCAACGGGCTTGTTGATATCGCGCGTCTCGTCCGGCACGACGATGCGATGCAGCGCAAAAACATCTTCTTCGGAAATGCGCCCCTTGTCGATGAGCGAGCGCACGAAGTCGACGCCGTTCGCGTGGGCGACAACATCCTGATGATCCTTGAGCGGCTTGCCCTTTACCGTGAGCCCATACTCCAACACCGCCATCGTGTCGCCCAGCGTGAGGGAGTTGCCCTCGATGGCCGTCGAATCATGTGTCCAAAGCGCTCGGATCGCCTTGAGCAACTCCGCTCGCCTTGACTCGCTGATCCCATCCAGAAAATTGCGCCGCCTCGCACCATGCGTCCGCAAGAACGAGGCGACCGCATTGTGGGATATTGCGAGATTATGCCGAGCAAGCATTTCTTCGGCAATCGCCCTTACGCTTGCGCCGTTAGCTTTAAGTTCCTTTACCTCGGCCTCGTAAGGCGCGAGCTTGGACTGAAACGGCTTACCGCCTTTTGTAACATCTTTCTCAATCATGACACGCGTATTGTAACAACTTTTCCCAATTATGTCAATGATGAAGCTGTTACGGCCACCCCCCCCGGGGGTCGGAGGCGGAATACCCCCGGGGGTTGAAG
>DGVK01000177.1 GCA_002395905.1 Verrucomicrobia bacterium UBA4286
ATCGTCACGCTCGTCAAGCCGCTGCAATGGTAGAACGCATACTCCCCGATGCTCGTAACGGAGTCGGGTATCGTCACGCTCGTCAAATTATAGCAGCCGTAGAACGCCCTATCCCCGAAGCCGCGAACACCTGTCAGGTCCAGATTGCCGGAAAGCGAGCCTGTGGTGCCAACCGCCCAACCATCCACGAGCTTCACGCCGGGAATCGTCGCCGTGTCGAAAAGTGAATCGCTGCAACCAGAGAACGCATAAGACCCGATGCTCGTCACGCTGTCGGGTATCGCCACGCTCGTAAGTCCGCGGCAGTTGTAGAACGCATAAGACCCGATGCTCGTCACGCTGTTGCCGATCGTCACGCTCGTCAAGCCGCTGCAGCCGTAGAACGCCCTATCCCCGATGCTCGTCACGCTGTTGCCGATCGTCACGCTCGTCAAGCCGCTGCAGCCGGAGAACGCATAAGACCCGATGCTCGTCACGCTGTCGGGTATCGTCACGCTCGTCAAGCCGCGGCAGCCGTAGAACGCCCTATCCCCGATGCTCGTCACGGGACAGCCGCCGAGCGTGGATGGAATCGTCACGGTACCTGTAGGCCTCGGCGAGATGGCGGCAGAATACGATTTTTTATAAACCTCCGCCGTGTCGCCGTTGATGCGATACGTCCACGTATAGCCGCCGACCGTTTCCGTCGCGGCCCACGCGCCAAACGCTGCGGCAAGCGTTGCGACAACCATCATCATCAGTTTCTTTTTCATTTCGTTGTTCCTTTCCTTACGGCGCGATGGGGTCATCGCGCCCTACCGTTCCGCCCCACTTCACGACCTCCCAATGGCATCATTTCCCGCCGCCTTTCCTTTTCGTGCTTTGCCGCGCGACATCGGCAATCGTTTCGTCAACGATAGTGCCGAGTCTCGCAACGGCACGCTTCATGGAAGAAAGTTCCCTGGGCGTCTTTTGCGTCAGCCGGCATTTGGCAACACCCATCGGCTTGTCGGTGACGCTCAAGGCGTACTCAACGACCGTCCTGTTGCCATCCCTGCAAAGGACAAGCCCGACAGTCGGCGCGTCCCACGCGTTCTTCAACTGCCTGTCGACCGCAACCATGTAGAATCCAAGCTGCCCTATGTGCTCTGGCTTGAAATTGACAGCCTTTAGCTCAATCACCAAATACCGCCGGCTCTTCAAATGGTAGAATATCAAGTCTGGCCAGAAATCCTCACCTCCAACATTGACTCGCACCTGATGCCCGACATACGCAAATCCACCGCCCAGTTCAGTCAGCGTTCGCGTAATGTTCCGCACAAGCGCCTTCTCGATTTCGCGCTCGTTGTTTTCGTCCACCGTTTCAGTAAGCGCAAATGCGTATTCATTCTTGATGAGTTCCTTCGCGAGATATCCGTCCGGAGCAGACAATGTACCGGAGAAGTTTGTAAGCGCCTTGCCTGTCTTCTCGTAAAGCCTGTCGCCTATGGCCACCTGAAGATCGGTGCGGCTCCAGCCGTTCTCTACCGCCTTTCTGACATAGAAAAGCGCCTTGTCTCTGTCGCCTTTGCTCTTACCGATTATAACGATATGATGTCCCCAAGGAATCTTCATCAGATCTGCAACGCCGTTATCTGCAACAACTTGCTGCAGATAACTATACAGCTGATAAAAGGCGAGAGAATATCTCAAATTTCGCGCCGACAGTCCAACAGGATTCTTTATGCCAAGGCAAAGATCATTGCTCAAGTTGTCGAAGAAGCCGATGTTTCGCTTTTTCCCTGGATACTTGCTACTTATGTCCATGCCAAGCGACCAGTAGAATTCGAGCATCGCAGAATTGACGGCAACAGCCGCCTTGATCTGCGTCCTGCGATACCTGCGTTTGAGATCGGTAATCCATTCAAGATACGCCATATCCGAAACGCCTTTGCCGCGTTTCTTCATCACTTTGCCATTCGCCCTCATATCACGCTACCTTTCTTTGCTGCTCTTTGCCGCTCCGTCCTTCTTCCGCTTCTATCGCATAGGCGAGTTGCGCCTGAGCTGCTCCTTGTCCGGCAGATAGAGTTGATAGCGGCTCACGAAGATACGGTTGGTGATGCCTCGCATGGCGCATTCCACAATAACCTGGCGACGCAACTCACGAACACCCCAGTTCGAGCGCGCGCACTCCTCTCCACCAACCTTGACGACGGAAATTTCGACATTCTCGACTTTGATTTTAGGCATGGTGTCCAACGCTCCTTTGAGTTCATATTATACCAAAATCTTCGCCGCCCCGCTGTTGATTCGAAATCTATATTCAAAAGCCGCTGGGTTATTTGACACGGCCGGTGTAGGCGTCAACCTCGCTTGAGTCGATGGTTTCGCCGAAGAATCGCTCGGCTGCGGCGTCCCTCGCCTTGTCCCACGGACGAGGCCCGCCATTGAGCTGCACCGCCCATAGTTTGAGCTCGCGCTTGCGCTAGTTCACCATGCAGTTAGTCCCCCACGCCCCGCCAGACCATCCACCGCCTTTGATTAGCTTACTCTTCGCGCTTGTCTCGAACGGGAAGCCGCCCGTGTGGTTGAGGCACATGCGCACCGTAAGCACGTTCTTCGCCTTTATGAGGGTGCGCAAGTCGTTCGTCGCCGGACCTTCAATCCACAGCGTTTCGAATTCTGGCAGATACTTCGAGACAGGGTCGTCAAGATTCAACCGCCCTTCCTCGACGAGTTTCGCTATCGTGACGCCGCAGAAGCCCTTTGTCTGCGAACACTGCATATAGGTGTCGTCCGCTGTGATGGCGCGCTTCGCCGCGACATCCGCGTAGCCGACACACGTCACCGCGCGACGGCCGTCCTTCCACGTCTTCGGCGTTGTCACCTTGCCGACTCCGACAAGCTTCGGCTTAAGCTCCTGCTCGCTTGGATACCTCGTAGCCGCCCTGCCAATCATCGCCGTGCGCAATCCAATTGGCATGGCTTGGGTAAGCATTCCGGCGAATGCGCACGCTCAGAGCAACACTAGTCTGCCACACTTCATGGATGTACTCCTTCGTTGTTTGCTTCGGACAACTGGATATAATCTCCGCCGCATTTTTGATGATTCGGCATGTCCACATGTAGCTGCCGACCGTTTCCATCGCACCCGAAGTGATGTCAAAAATGGAATGTGAACGGATAGTAGACCCGCTTCGTGTAACACTTCCCGATTCCATTAGGAGTCATTGCACACCATTTCTCATTCACTGGCGCGTAGAATACGACGAACGCCCCGTCATCATCAAACATCAGCGGTGCCGTCGCGGAAACCGACGAACTGGAGAGCTTGCCGGCAAGTAAAACGACGCCTGTAGTCTTGTTGACCTTAAGTTGCAAGTTTGAACTCTCGCTGTATTCGGGATAGCGCATTTCTCCCCCGAAATAATCGCATACAAGCGAATATGTTCCCGAACGAGCAAGATTAGCGGCGATGTCTTTCGCCTCCCAGACACCAGATTTGATCGGATCGCGCTGCATGAACATCACGTCATACTCCTCGCCTCCGATGCTGCAATAGCCAGTCATCTGCCCGGCGTCATTCCAGTCGTGGCCGGGTTCGAGCGTCAACATACAATATTCTCCAGTTGACGATTTATAGAAATATGCGTCAAAAAAGCCATCGCTTTCGCAATTCCAGCCATTTGAGCTATATGAATGCGTTGACACTTCTCCGTTCGACGGCCCGGCAACGACCTTCGCCGAAATCTTGCCGTTCGCCGAAGCAGTAAGCGTAACAAGCCCCGCGACATTCCCGCCGGAATCCATCAGAACTCCGTTGAACGTCCCGATGGCGTAATTCGGAAGAGGGTCTACGGTAATCGTTATCGTCGCTTTTTCCGTTCCCCAACGGCTCTTCGCCGTAAGCGTGACGGTGTATGTTCCCGCCTTCGTCGGAGTTCCATGCAACGAGAGCACGCCATCCCTCGCCATAAATTTTAGACCCGGCGGAAGCGCTGAAGCGGAAATAGTGTAGGAACTGTCATATTCCGCACTCATCCACGCGTACAAACAAACATCGCTTACGCCTAGCGTTAGCCGGTATGCGCTATCGGAATAATCAAGTCCATCAAACACCCACGACTGCAGATTCGGGACGACGATCCTCAAGACGTGTAGCTCCGTCACTCCAGTCGCCGTTTTTGCCGTGAACACAACGTCGCTCGTCCCGGGCTTCAGCTTGGACGTGTCGGAGCAGACGATTTCGCACCTGTCGCCGCGCTGCGTGAACTTCATGCCTGAAGGCATCCCCTTCGCTGTCACCTTTGCCGGTGTTTCGCTGTATACGCCAAAAGACAGATAGGCTCCCCAACCCGACGTATCAACCTCCCATCTGTCGTCAGAGTCGAAATATACGTAATCTTCTTCCTTCGAGACAAATTTCGCCATCAGGCCCGGTGTGCCCGCGCGGACCACCACGGAGTCGCTCGCACGCTGGAACTCCCCGCTCGCGGTGTTGTAGAACGGCTCCTCGGAGTCGTCATACCATCCCGCGAAATAATATCCGCGTGCGGGCTTCGCAGAGATGCGAGCCGACGTGCCGACGGAATACACGCCTGCTCCAGTGACGGTCCCGCGCTCGGAATCTACCGACACGACGTCTAGATAGCGGCTCCCCGCGTCCCTGACGATAATCGTCTTTACCGCCTTGCGCGTGGTGCGGCCATCCCGCATCGACTTTGCCGTCACCGTAATAGTGTACTTCCCGGCCTTGGTCGGCGTTCCTTCGCAAAACATGTAGTTGCACGTCGCGTTGTAGGGGCACTTGGACGCCTTCAGCCCGGCTGGCAGCCCGCTTATGGCCGTCACGGTATATTCGTAATCACGAATGACGCCGTCAAGTACAAACCGCATTTCCTCGCCAGTGACCCATTCGAGAAGCGCATATTCGCCCGTCTCCTCATCGTAACATGCCTGGTTCTCCAGGTTATCCCAGTCCATGCCGATGTTGTCGTAGTCTCCATTGTCCGCATAGCCAACGGTCCACACGGATATCGCGGACTGCTTGTAGCCGTTTGCGTTGGCGACAGCGCACGTTACATAATACACACCGGCCTTTGTCGGCGCTCCGGAGATGGTACCGGCCACGGAATTAAACTTCACACCAGGCGGCAATCCGGTGATTTTCATGGTTGCCATCGAGGCGCTTTCCGAGTCGAAGAACTCGAATACGTCGCCGTCTACCTGCTCATGTACCCCTAGATGCATATTAGTGCCCGTGACATATATATAGTCGTCTGCCGACGCAATGAACTCCGCCTCCAGCGTTGCCGCATCGCCAGTGGCTACATAGGTGTAGCTTGGCGTATACGCGACATACTCTCCGTTCAAGTACCAGCCCATGAACGCCGCGCCCTTGTTTGCCGTCGCACGTACGACGACCTTCTGTCCAGACTTGAAGTTGCTATTCCCGCCAGTCACCTTGCCAAGCGTCTCCTGGCCAGGCATGGTCCTAACAGTTACATACGCCGCCCCGTCCCAATTGCGCCAGTGCGCATACAAGACCATGTCATCATACCCGGCCGAAATCGACGTAACCTTTCTTCCGCCGCTTGCCGCAGTGTACCAGCCGTCAAACGACTTCCTGCCTTCTTCTTCCCATTCAAGCGTGGGGAGCTGGTACAGCCCGTCGCCCAAGGGAAGCGTCAGAAGATCGGCTTTAGGATATTCATCTTCGTTCCTGTTTAAATAAATGTATCGATAAATATCAAGTTCGTCCACAATCGACTCGACATCCTCTATCGTCCTCATAGATCGTCTCTCGCCATTGACGAGCTGACTGTAATGCCTAGACCGCCAGATTTTTCTTCCGTCCGGGCGCACCCAGTATAAAAACGCCTCCGGCCAACTCACTGCGCCACTTCCCGGTGCAATCTCATTAGCCCATCTGTATGCAGAGGATTCCATCAATTCATCGCGCGTCTGCGCGTAAAAATCGAAGAACACCGCATTCCTGGAAGAATCCTCCGTCAAACCATCAATAGCTGGCTGAATATATCTGTAGCACCAGCTGCACCCGGCATGTCCGAAAACAACAACAAGTGGAACATGCTCGCGCTCGGCGTAGCGACGGACATCCTCAAATGGCGCGACTTCACATCCCGAGCCTTCGATGCCGTACCAATGGCCGACTAGGTAGTCGTCGCCATAATCGTCCAGCTGCCAGTGCGCGTAATAGGTGACATCTTTTGTCACGATCGTGTCAGCTGCAATCTGCGCACCACCGGTCTTCGCCGTGAACCATCCCAAAAATTCACCGAACCCGGAATACGCCAAGTTTGGCACCATCGGAGTCGGCAACTCGCCTACGGCCGCGTTCTTGACCACCTTTCGCGTCACTTCCTCGTCTCGCAACGCACCGTTCCCGTTCACATCGAAAATAACGGTACACTTCGTCGCCAATCCGTCAGCCACCCAATGCGCGTAGTACGTGACATTGGCCGTAACCTTGGTCGCAGACGTTATCTGCGTTCCGCCGCTCGCCGCCGTCCACCAGCCTGCAAACGTATAACCCGTACGCGTTGGCGTTGGAAGTACACCGATGACGGCACCTTTCACAACCCATCGCGTCTGCTCACTAACATTTCCACCATTCGCAGCAAAAGCAACCCTGTTAGACTGAGCATAGACCGCAACACTATAAACTTCAGATTGCGCAACGCCATCGATGTAGGTAGTATATGTGAGCTCATTTCTCCCAACGCTGGTCAGCGTATGCAGGTATTCGCCAACTCCCGTCGTGCGTTTTGCCTCGATGCCGTTGTCCCTGATCACCACCGTCGCATCCGATCTCCCGCCGATCCACGAGGCATCCCACGAAATCAATAAAGAGCCGACTGCTGGTGACGTTGAAGTCGTTACCGTGTCCAGCCGAAACGGCGCGGAGTCTCCCGCATACCCGATCATCGCGGCAAGTGCCGTTGTTATCACAATCATTGACTTTATCAGTTTCATCTTGTACCTCCAATCATTTTAAATTTTCATATGTGGGGGTGAGCCAAGGGTGGGGCGAGCCACCACACGGCTCGGCGGGACGCCTCGCCCTACCTTCGTCCTACCCGGCTCGCCCAGAGGGCTTGCCCCACCATAGCCACCATTCTGTTCTCCAGTCTCTGAATTGAAAGACATCCAGTACAGCCACACATCCGCCGACTCTACCAGCCCCTTCCGCACTGGATTTTGACAAATGTAATCCCGCTTCTCGGCGAACTCCGCCTCGTTTCTGATGCGGTGCTCGAAGCAATCAGACTGAAACCTAACGCCCAAAGTCTTCCGCAGATAACCCTTCCATGCTCCACATGTCTCCTTGACTCGCCCGTTAGAAAATGATGCGAGCATGTGAAGATGATCTGGCATGATGAGAAATAGATTCAGGAACCACCGACAATGTTCGTGATAGAAGCGAGCCGACTCAAGCATTTCCGCTGCAACTGGCAGAAACGGCTCTCCGCCACGTTCCGCCGCATTGATCGTGACGAACTGGATTATGGGACCCGCCACAGGAAACGGCGGCAGCCCATGCGGCAGTTTCCGTCTCACCGGCAATTCTGCAGCAGGTGGGGCGAGCCGTCCCGGCGAGCCGGGTAGGGCGAACCCTCCGGGTGAGCCGCAACCTGATAATACCACCGGCTCGGCGGGACGCCTCGCCCCACCTTCCTCGGCTTCGTATTTCAAGCTGTTCTCTATCGACGCCATTCGGGAAGAAAGGATTTAAGAAATTAAAGAATTGAATGCGCTCGCTTCGCTCGCTAATTGGTGAACCCTTGGACAGGACGAACAGACCGCCCGTAGCTGCGGTAGCAGTAGCGGTAGCTCGTGCTGTGGTAGCTCGAACCGAAGTCGAGGCTCCACGCGTTGCTGCTGCCCGAGCCCGGAACGGACGACCAGTAGTCGCCGTGCGAACCGGCATCGTAGAGCGATGTCCCGTTGCCGCGGCCGGCACAGGGGAGGAAGATGCTCGCAGAAGCATACACACCCTTGCCTTTTACGACACATCCGTTGACGCCGTTCATGGTCGTCCATGTCCAGTCACATTTGCTGTTGAGGTCGGAGAGTTCTTGCTCCGTCGGCATGCGCCAATTACCGCCCCAATGGACGTGCGCCGCATCATGTGCGGGAGCAAGTACACCATCCGCCGTTATCCAACCTTCGCTTTGCAAGGTGGATGTGCTCATTTTGTAGGTCGGTGTATTCAAGAAGTTGGACGACGAACCGTCGGTCGCCACCCACTTGTTGTTCTCGCGCTTGTAGCCGACCGTATCGCCCCACCAGAAGTAGTAGCCGTAATCTTCGGGATTCTCCGCACCGATGTTGGTTGTCGCCCAGTACGGTCCACCTTCCCAGAGCTGGACCATGTCGTGATCTATGACCGTGACACGCATGACC
The DNA here is from genome assembly GCA_002395905.1 of Verrucomicrobia bacterium UBA4286. Classification (GTDB taxonomy): domain Bacteria; phylum Verrucomicrobiota; class Kiritimatiellia; order RFP12; family UBA1067; genus UBA1067. Next base: position 8,389 of record DGVK01000177.1, read on the forward strand.
ATATTGTCGTAGGACACCTGTCCGAGTTCGGCCTTTGCATCCCAGAGCAACTTGTAGGTGCCGTTAGCTTGCACTTTCTTGTCTGTCGAATTCACGCCGTTCTTCACAACCCAGAACTGCGAGACTTTGCGAGCTTCGCCCGTGTCGGGCATCACGGCCGCCACGGAGAACTTCCATTGGTCCGTTCCGTCAATCCCCGTCACCTTGCAGGTGATGTCCACCAGCCCGTTCCACGGATACCGCTGCTTCGCAACAACGTCCGTCACCACCGGATCTGCGGTGGCGCACATCGCCGCCATCGCGGCGGCAAGAAACATTGCACTTCTCTTTTTCATTTCGTTGTTCCTTTCAAATCGTTTTCCTTGCGGCTCGGCGGGACGCCTCGCCCCACCTCTGTTTCCCGTTCCGCCTCACTTCACGACCTCCCAATAGCCAAAGCGTTTGCCGCCGACACGTCGTATGAGTCCTTTCTCCCTGGCTCTCTTTATCATATCTTACACTCCTCGAAGCGACAAGTTCAGCCTGGTCGCAATTTCTTGCTGCGTGACATGAGGATCGCCCTTAACCACGTCCAAAATCCTAACCACGTTCTTATCCACGTCCCAATCCACATCGTCAACGGCCCTTATCAAAGATTCACCCATCACATCGGCCTTGGTCAAACCTCTCCACCGTGTACAGAATAAACGCGAATGGCGAATTGGAGAATCGTCGGCAAACAGAGCTCCAGCATTCGTCAGAAATCCATCACTGCCGACAAGGCCAAACGATTTGAAGTCGCTTTCCTCAAAGGGCATCTCTGTCTTTTTGAAATACGCCGCTCGCAGAGCGTCAAACGCATAGTTCGTGCGCAAAAACGGCGAATCAAGGACGTCCCAGGTTTGCCCCGTGCTTTTCAGCACAAGCCGCTTCAACTGAATTGCATTAGCCTTGACACTCTCGTTGCCGATGCGGATGAAGGCGTCGCGATGACCTTTGACAAATGTGTAGTACGGCGTTTCCGAACCGGCCTTTATCTCGACGACCACGAAGCGTTTGCCGTCCTCCTCATGGATCGAGAGGTCGATCTCCGGCACGGGGTCCATCTGCATCTTGATGGTCTCGCTGATGAACTCGGAATCGCCCTGCGCGTCGGCAAGGCCGACAAGTACGCCGTCGTTCGCCACGCCAAAGAGCAGCCTTCCACCCTGTGTATTGGCGAACGCGCTGACGCTCTTGAGCCAACTCGTCGGGTCCTTGCGCTCAAGCATCAGCTTCTTGTCGTAGGCCGTCGCCTCGCCTATGTAGTCCTTCAGTTGCAACAATCACCTCTTTTGCCGCATATTATACCAAAATCTCCGCCGTGCCGCCGAACATTTCGCCAATTTATAGCCTTCATGGTTTTGCCCTCCGCTTTCATTTCCCGCCGCCTTTCCTTTTCGTGCTTTGCCGCGCGACAGTCGCCTTTGCTCTTACCGATTATAACGATATGATGTCCCCAAGGAACCTTCGTCAAATCGGGCACTACATTATCTGCAGCAAGTTGTTGAAGATAAGCAGCATCGTCGTTATCGGCAACAAGTTGTTGCCGATAAGAATAGAGTTCAAAGAACTGTCGTTTGCCAAAGTAAACGAAACTAGATTCAAAAGCCGCTGGGTTATTTGACACGGCCGGTGTAGGCGTCAACCTCGCTTGAGTCGATGGTTTCGCCGAAGAATCGCTCGGCTGCGGCGTCCCTCGCCTTGTCCCACGGACGAGG
>DGVK01000222.1 GCA_002395905.1 Verrucomicrobia bacterium UBA4286
CCGAGGATGTAGCGGCCCGTGACGTCGTCGACGATGCCGACGCAGAACTTGTCCATCGGCTTCTCCTTCGTCATGTTCGCGAAGACGTTCGCGCACATCTGCGGAGTGAAGTCCTTGGAGCCGATGCCGTAGCGGCCGGCGAGAATCTTCGGATACTTGAACGCGACGACGCCGTCCTGCAGGCCCTGGCCGATCGCGGCGGCGACATCGAGGTAGAGCGGATCGCCGATCGCGCCCGGCTCCTTCACGCGGTCGAGGACCGTGACGACCTTGACGGTCGCGGGGAGCGCCTTGACGAAATCAACCATCGAGAACGGACGGTAGAGGTGCACCTTCAGGAGACCGACCTTCTTGCCCTCCTTGACGAGCGCGTCGACGGTCTCGTGCAGCGTGTCGCAGCCCGAGCCCATCGCGACGACGACATACTCCGCATCAGGAGCGCCGACATAGTCATAGAGCTTGTACGCGCGGCCCGTGAGCTTGGCGAGACGGTCCATGTACTCCTGGACGATCGCGGGCGTCGCCTCGTAGAACTTGTTGCAGACTTCGCGCAGCTGGAACGTGACGTCGGGGTTGGACGCCGTGCCGCGCATGGTCGGGTGCTCGGGGTCGAGAGCGCGCTTGCGGAAATCCTCCACATACTCCTCGTCGATCATCTGGCGTATCACGTCCGTCGGAATCTCTTCGATCTTCTGGACCTCGTGAGAGGTGCGGAAGCCGTCGAAGAAATGAAGGAACGGAACCTTCGACTTGAGCGTCGCCGCATGCGCGACCATCGCCATGTCGTGAGCTTCCTGCACGCTGTTGGAGGCGAGCATCGCGAAACCCGTCTGGCGGCACGCCATGACGTCGCCCTGGTCGCCGAAGATGCAGAGCGAGTTGGAGGCGAGCGAGCGGGCGGAAACGTGGAACACGGTCGGGGCGAGCTCGCCCGCGATCTTGTACATGTTGGGAATCATCAGCAGGAGGCCCTGCGACGCGGTGAACGTCGTCGTGAGCGAGCCTGTCGTGAGCGAGCCGTGCACGGCACCGGCGGCGCCGCCTTCGGACTCCATCTCGACGATCGAGGGAATCGAACCCCAGATATTGGTCTTGCACATCGAGGCGAGCTCGTCGCAAGTCTCCGCCATCGGCGACGACGGGGTGATCGGGTAGATCGCGGCCACTTCTGAGCACGCGAAGGCGATTTGGGCAGCGGCTGTGTTGCCGTCCACCATTATCTTTTTAGCCATGTTCCTTTACTCTTTCCTTTTGTGGAGTGAAATTCTTGGACTGTTGAGCATAATATACCATATTCGGGCCGCCGTGTGAAGTGTTTAGGCAAGGCTAACAAAAGCGCGTTTCAAGCCGTTCGACGGCGCGGCGGGCCGCCTCAAACACCGCCTCGACGGAATCGCACGGCGCGTTATCAAGCTTTTCAAGGCTGTTTTCAACCGCGCGCGGGATGTCGGCGAAGCCGATTCTGCCCTGCACGAACGCGCCTACCGCCCATTCATCCGCAGCCGCAAGAACCGCCGGCGCGCATCCGCCCGCGGCGATGGCCTCTCTTGCGAGCCGCAGACAGGGGAAGCGCACGGGATCCGGCCGGCGGAAGGTGAGCGCGCCTGCAGCGGCGAGGTCGAGCCTCGCGCGCACGGCGGGAAGTCTCTCGGGGCAAGACAGCGCGTACTGTATGGCAACGCGCATATCGGGCGGCGAGAGCTGGGCGAGCGTAGCGCCGTCGGCAAACGTGACGAGCGAGTGCACAATCGACTCGGGATGGACGACAACATCTATGCGGTCGGCCGGAACATCGAAAAGCCACCGCGCCTCAAGTATCTCGAAACCCTTGTTCATCATGGTCGCAGAGTCTATCGTGACCTTCGGCCCCATCTTCCAGCGGGGATGGTTGAGCGCCTGCTCGACTGTGACAGAAGAAAGGTCTTCCGGCCCGTCGAGGAAAGGCCCTCCGGACGCGGTAAGCGTGAGACTGTCCAGCGGCTGGCGTCCGCCGGCGAGACACTGGAAGATCGCGCTGTGCTCGCTGTCGACGGGCAGAATTCTCACTCCGCGCGCCTGCGCCGCATGCGTCACCGGCGCGCCGGCCATCACAAGGACCTCTTTTGTCGCCAGCGCGACATCCATCCCCTTCTCGATCGCCGCCATGGTCGGCGCAATTCCCGAAAGACCGACCGTAGCCACCAGGCATATGTCGGCGTCGCTCTCTTCCACGGCCCTCGACGCCGCATCTTCGCCGACGAAGGCTTTCGCCCCGAACTCGCGCGCAAAAGACTCGCACGCCTCCCGCGACCTGTGCGCCGACAGCGCGACGGCCTCGAAGTCGTCCGGATGCGCGCGTATCACGTCGAGCGCGCTGCGCCCGATGGACCCCGTGGCTCCAAGAATGACTATTCTCTTTCTTCCGTTCATCCTGCCTGTTATTATACCACATTCGGTTGACATTCGCCGTACACTCTGATAAACTGCCTTTCAACTTTTATGAACATATCTCCGCAGACAGCATCGACAGTCGCGCCCTATCTCGCATGGATGGCGCTTATGGCCTTTTTACCGTCAACTGCGGCCTGGTATGCAGTCCGCTCCGTCGCAGCGGCCGCGCTGCTGGTCGCGTTCGCGCGCATATGCCGCATAAAAGTGACGAAGGAGGCCGTCATGCGTGCGCTGCCGTCCGGCGTGGCGGTGGGGCTCGCGGTCTTCGCGCTGTGGGTCGCGCCGGAGCGGTTCGACATCTACCGCAGGCTCTTCATAATCGGTTCGGGCGAAGCCGTCGGCGGCGCGTCGCCGTACGATCCTGCCGTGTGCGGCTGGGCGCTCACCATTGCGCGCCTTGCGGGGAGCGCCTTCGTGATCGCGCCGGCGGAGGAGCTTTTCTTCAGGAACTTTCTCTACAGATGGCTGCAGAAAGGCGGCGACTGGTCATCTTCCAGTCTGCGCAGGTTCGACTTGAGCGCGTTTCTGTGGACGACCGCGCTCTTCGCCCTCGAACACGACCGCTATCTCGCAGGTGCCATGGCCGGCGCGGCGTACGGAGCGCTTGCGATACGCAAGGGGCTTGGCGCCGCGGTGACGGCCCACGTCACGACCAATCTTGCACTCGCGGTCTATGTCATAGCTCGCGACGAATGGGCGTTATGGTAAGATACGAAGGGAGCGGCCATGACAACGCTAATTACAGGCGCAAGTTCGGGGATAGGTGCGGCGCTGGCGATCGAATCAGCCAGACGCGGCGGGAGACTGTTCATCTGCGGACGCGACAAAGCGCGGCTTGACGCGGTGGCGGGAAAATGCCGCGATCTCGGCGCGACCGTCCGCGCGGACATCGTGGACGTCGCCGACGAGGCCGCGATGCGCCGCTGGCTCGAAAGCTGCGACGCCGAGTCGCCGATAGACCGCGTGTTCGCCAATGCAGGCGTCTCGACCGGCGAGGAGACCGAGGCCAACGTCCGACGGACGTTCGCTGTCAACGTGGGCGGCACGGTAAACACGGTCCTACCCGTGATCGAGCTTTTCAGGCGGCGCGGACGCGGCCAGATCGTCATCACGGCTTCGATAGCGGGGTACGGTCCGCTGAAAGCCTGCCCGTCCTATGCGGCAACGAAAAGCTGCCTCAAGACCTGGGGACTCTCGCTGCGAGGCGCGCTTGCCAGGGAGGGGATACGCGTTTCGGTCGTATGCCCGGGTTTCGTCCGCTCAAGAATCACGGATAAAAACACGTGCCCCATGCCCTTCTTCATGGAGGCGGAGAAAGCCGCCGCCATAATACTGACCCGTGCCGACAGGAACACGGGCCTCATAGCATTCCCCTGGCCGATGCGCCTCGCAAGCTGGGGACTGTCGATCCTGCCGCAGCGCCTCAACGAGCTTGTCGGACGGGTTCTTCTTCCGAATAAGGCGTAGCGCCATCCGGCGCCGGGCTATAGCGGCTCTTGTACTCAGGGTCACGGCTGAACGGAATGTAGTTCTTGAAGTCGAACAGTGACGGATCCTTCTTCTTGCGCATCAAAGGATCTTTGGCCTGCTCTTCGAGCGGCCTCATATCAAGGGATTCTATTCCCTCCATGTTCTTCTCGGGCCTGTCGCCCGGCTCAAGTTTCTGCTCGTTGACATACTGCCGTCCGAGAACGGCGTTCTTGGGCAGGCCTGCGTCCTGAGTCATCGCTTTGGGGTCGACCAGGCCGACGGTGACGAACACGAGAATCTCGCGCTGCTCCTTCACGCGTATCTTCGAGCCGAAGATCTTCGGCCCTATCCACGGCAGATGCCGCAGCCAGGGTATGCCGCTGTCCTGCTGGGTCTCGACGGTCCTTGAAAGGCCGCCGATCACGGCGGTCGTGCCGCTCGCCATGTTGAACTCGGTGATAAGGCGCTGCACTTTTATGATCGGATACTTCGACGCGTAAGAGGCCTCCGTGGTGCTGTCGCTGTCGGCGGTGACAAAGCCTCCGTTGCCGTGATTCGTGTCAAGGTCGCTGATCGTCGGCACGATCGTCACGTTTATAAGACCGTTGGTGCCTATGCGCGGAATGACGTCAAGCTGGATTCCCCAGCTGAAGAACGCCTCGCGCGCGAACATGAACTTGTCCTCGCCGGGAATGGCCGTCATCTGCATGGCGAGGTCGAGAGATTCGGCATTTCCGTTTAGAGTGCGCTTGGCCGAAACGAGCACATTCGGGTATTTCGTCGTCATGTCGACCGTAGCCTTCTTGCCGGACGACACGATGATCTTCGGGTTGGAGAACACTTTCGCGTCCTCAGAAGACTCCAGCGCGCGCAGGGTGAGCGACATCTCGCTGAAGCTCAGCGTCCCGTTGAAATAGTTGACGTCGCCGTCATGCCCTTTACCTCCGTTCACGTTGTACGTGTTGGACTCGGTCTTGCCGACGATCTGCCGAGTGTAGTTCTGCACGCCTTCTCCGACGCGCGTGGACTGGATCCCGCCCGAGAGGCCGGCGCTGCCGGACATCCCGTTGAGCATCGACCAGTCTATGCCGAGTTTGTGCGACGCCGTGTTGCCGAGCTCCACAAAACGCGCCTCGATATAAACCTGCCGCGCCTCGCGGTCCACTTCGGCGATGACCTGCTCGCAGGCCTCCAGAATGCGCTTGGGCGCCGTGACCATCACCGCGTTCGCCTCGGGGAACGACGATGCTATGCGCGCGATCTTCCAGCTGGTGCCGAAATCTCCGCTCCATGTCGCGTTGAACCTTTCGGCGACCTCCTCCGCGTTCGCGTGTGCAAGCTGGAAAATGCGCGTCGAGATGCGCCGCCGGTCCATCTCCGCCTCGGCCTTGGTCTCGGCGTCGGCACGCTCCTTCGCCGCGGCCTCGAGGCGCGCCTCCTCCTGCGCCCGCGCGACGGCGACCGCCGTAGCGTCGACAGGAGCCGGGCGCACGTCCTCGACAACAGGATCGGACGGTATCAATTCGACCGCCGGCGTATCCGGAACAGACGAGACCGGTGCGACATCGTCGTACTGGACGATCTGCTGTTGATCTACCGCCTGGGCCTGCGCCACCGCCTGGGCCTGCGCCCGCGAAACGGCGGCGGCGACCGCCGCGAACACCCCACATGAAACCACGATTGACTTTTTGCAGAACATCGCCTACCTCCTGAACACCACGAATTTACGAACGAAGAAGTTGATGAAGAAAGAGACGACGATCTCAACCGCGACAGCGGCGGTCGTCATCATGCCGAAACAGTCGATCAAAAACTTCATGATCCCGAGCGCGAGAAGCGTCGCGAACGCGGCGGCCCCGAAGAACGCCGCGAACTCGACATACCAGCGGAACCTTCCGGGCCTGAAGACAAAGGCGCGGTTCATCAGCCAGCAGAAGATGTTGGCAATGATGAAACCTGCCGCCGTCGCCACGGAGGCGATCGCGCCTCGCGAGGCGTACCACGGCTCCGCGCCGGTGAACTGCGCCGCGGGCAGCGAGAAAAGCCTCACCGCAATATCGTCCGGGCCGAGGCATTCAAGGCATGTGGAGGCGAGCACGTAAAAGATCACGGTCTGCACGCCGGTCGCCATAACGCCGACGAGCCCGTATTTGGCTAACTGCCAAAACGGGCCCGCGTCATAGGACAGTATCTTCCTCAGCGTCACTTACATTCCGCCGCGCCCGCGGAGCGACCCGTGGGCAAGGAAGCCGTCGTACTTGCGCACGAGGAGATGGGACTCCATTATGCGCAGGGTGTCAAGCGCGACACCTACGATGATGAGGAGCGACGTGCCGCCGAAGAACGAGGCGATCACCCAGGGGACCTGAATCCATCCCATGAGGAGCATCGGCACGAGAGCCACGAGAAGAAGCCCCGTCCCGCCGATGAGCGTTATCTTGGTCATAACGTCGTCGAGATACTCGGCGGTCGCGCGGCCCGGGCGGATGCCAGGCACATAGGAGCCGTCTTTCTTGAGGTTCTCGGAGATGTCCACGGCGTTGAACTGGGTCGCGACCCAGAAGAACGCGAAGAACATTATGAGCACCGCGTAGACGACCATGTGCAGAACCGTAGGGTTGGCAAGCGCCTCGGCGAAGCGGTAGAGTTTACCGCTGAAGCCGGCCGACGTGGCGTCGGAAATCTTCATGAGCATCGCGGACGGAATCTGGATGAGCGGCTGCGCGAAGATGATCGGCATGACGCCCGTGTAGTTCACTCTGAGCGGCATGAACGTCTGCTGCATCCCGTAGGTGTTGCCGCCGGAGACCGAACGGCGCGTAGAATGAATCGGCACCTTCCTCACGCCCTGGACGAGCATGACGGTCCCCATCACGACCAGCAGGAAGAATATGATGAGTATCGGGAGCTCGGCTATGGGCGCCGACGCCTGGACGCCTGCGAGACCGAAGTAGCGCTCCCAGGCGCTGATAAGAGCCTGCGGCAGACGCGAGGTGATGTTGATCATGATGATAAGCGAGGCGCCGTTGCCGATCCCGAAAGTCGTGATCTGATCGGCGAGCCACATCACGAAGAGCGCGGCGGAGGTCATGCCTATCACAGTCATCAGCTGGAAGCCAAGCCCCGGGTTCACGACAATCTCCACGCCGGCGAAAGCCTGACCGAGAGCACCCGGATGGCTGAGCATCGTCGCGATTCCCCACGACTGGACGACACAGAGGACGATAGTAAGCCAGCGGGTGATCTGGGCGAGCTGCTGGCGGCCGGACTCCCCTTCCTTCTTGAGCTTTTCAAGAGAAGGTATGACCGAACTCAGGAGCTGGATGACGATCTGCGCCGAGATATAGGGCCAGATCGAGAGGAAGCCGATCGCGCACTGACCGAGCGCGCCGCCCGTAAAGACGTCGAACCAGTCGAGAAGACCGCCGCCGCTCGTCGACTGCCGTGCAGTCTCGATGACCTGCTGCAAAGCACGCCAGTCCACGCCGGGCGTCGGCACCTGCGACACCAGACGGCACACGAACACAAGCCCGAGCGTCACCAATATTTTCTTGCGCAGCTCCGGGATGCGGAACGCGTTCGAGAAACCCTTCATCATTGACATTTCAACATTCTCCTATTTTGGGAAATTTCACAATAGTATACCAAAAAACCCTCCGGGCTTTCAAGTGTCATGGCTGTCATGCCATGCGGACGCGTCCGGCGAGCGCCTTCAGTTCCTCCATATCACCTTTATGGCTCTCGAACACGAAAGGCTCGCCCGCATAGCGCGGCACTATGTGAAAGTGAAGATGCTTCACTGTCTGGCCGGCCGCCTCGCCGTTGTTCTGCAGGATGTTGAACCCGTCGCACGGCAGAGCCTCCTTGAGACGGGCCGCGACCTTCCTGACGCGCGCTACGACCGCCGCGAGAACGGCGTCATCTGTGTCGAGAAGCCCGGTCGAATGCTTCTTGGGAATCACCAGCGTATGCCCCTTGGTGAAAGGGTTTATGTCGAGGTATGCGAGGACGGCGTCGTCCTCGCATACCTTGAAGCTCGGTATCTCGCCTGCGGCGATTGCACAAAACACGCAGTCGTTCTTCATCTCAGAACTCCAGTGCGTCGTACATCATAGCGAGGAACTCGCCGTATGTCATGCGCTTCTGCTCCATCGAGTCCCGTTCGCGAACGGTGAAGGTTCCGTCCCTGGTGGACTGCTCGTCGACCGTGATGCACCATGGGGTGCCCGCCTCGTCCTGCCGACGGTAGCGTCGGCCGATTGCGCCGGATACGTCCCACATGCAGTTGACCTTCTTCTGCAGCTTTTTGAACAGATCGCGCGCGAAGGTGTACTGCGCCTCGTCCTTCTTGATCAGCGGGAAGATGGCGACCTTTATCGGCGCGACCTTCGGGCTGAAGTGGAGCACCGTGCGGATGTCCTCCCTGCCCTTCTCGTCCGAAAGCTTCTGCTCCTCGTACGCCTCGCAGAGCAGCGCCAGCATGAGGCGGTCGACACCGGCCGACGGCTCGATGACATGCGGCACGTACTTGCCGTCGAAGAGGTTCATGCAGAACTTCTCGGCTGCGGCCGCGTCCTTGCCGCGCGCGACCCAGTCGGCCTGGACTTTCTCGATGAACGCCTTCTTCGCGGCGTCGTTCATCTTCTTCGCCGCCTGCTTGAGCGGATCGTCGAAGACCATCTGCGACTCGCCCGACCACTTCTGGTGCTGCGAAAGGTCGAAGTCGCTTCGCGCGGCGATGCCCTCTAGCTCCTGTCGGCCGAACGGGAAGTCGTACTCGATGTCGACACACGCGCGCGCATAGTGGGCGAGCTCGTCAGGTTTTTGCCAGTATTCGACGAACCGCTCGGTCGGGAGGCCTACGGCGTTGAGGAACTTCTTGCGCTG
>DGVK01000212.1 GCA_002395905.1 Verrucomicrobia bacterium UBA4286
CGGTGCTCCATCACCTCGCCTTCCTGGATGCCGAGCTTCTGCATTATGCTCGACAGCTTCTGTGAACCGAACAGACGCATGAGCTGGTCTTCGAGCGAGATGAAGAACTGCGAGCTTCCCGGGTCTCCCTGCCGCGAGCAGCGGCCTCGCAGCTGGCGGTCGATTCTGCGCGACTCGTGCCTCTCGGACCCTATGACGTGCAGCCCCCCGAGCTCGGTCACGCCATCGCCCAGTTTGATATCCGTGCCGCGGCCCGCCATGTTCGTCGCGATGGTGACGGCGCCCTTCATGCCGGCGAGCGCGACGATCTCGGCTTCGCGCGCGTGGTTCTTGGCGTTGAGGACCTCGTGCGGGACGTGGGCGATTTTAAGCATCCTCGACAGAATCTCGGAGGTGTCGACAGTCACTGTGCCAAGGAGAACGGGCTGCCCCTTCTCGTGGCGCTTCGCGACGTCGGCGACGATCGCCTTGTACTTCTCGCGCTGCGTGCGGTATATCTGATCGTTGCCGTCTACGCGGTTCACGGGCTTGTTCGTCGGGATCGACACGACATCAAGCTTATAGATGTCCTTGAACTCGCGCGCCTCGGTCTCGGCGGTTCCCGTCATGCCCGAAAGCTTGCTGTACAGGCGGAAGTAGTTCTGGATCGTGATCGTCGCAAGCGTCTGCGATTCCTTCTCGATCTCGACGCCCTCTTTGGCCTCGACCGCCTGGTGGAGACCGTCCGACCACCTGCGCCCGGGCAGGACGCGGCCGGTGAACTCGTCGACGATGTAGACGTGGTTGTCCTGCACGACATAGTCGACGTCGCGCTCGTAGAGACAGTATGCCCTGAGCAGCTGGTCGACGACGTGAACCCTGTCGCTTTTCTCCATGAACGCGCTCTGCGCGTCGCGGCGGCGCTCCATGCGCTCGGCGTCGGTAAGGCTGCGGTCGCCATCGATCGCGCTCATCTCCGCGGCGAGGTCGGGCAGGACGAAAAGCTTCGGATCCTCGGGGCATATCTTCTCGCACCCCTTGTCGGTCAGCGCCACCTCGCGCGTACGCTCGTCGATCGTGAAGTACAGTTCGTCCTTGAGCTCCCGCGCGCGGGCCTTGTACATCTCGGAGAGCATCTGCATCTCGACCGTCTCGTGATGCTTGCGCAGCTCGGCGTCCTCCAGCAGGTGCATAAGCTGCTTGTGCCGGGGCATGGAATGGTAGACCTGGTATATCTTCTCCTTGAACTTGAGCACGTCGCCGGCGTCGATCGCCTTCTTGGCGTCGCGCACAAGGTCGTTGCACATCGCCGTCTGGACCCGCACGATGGCCGACACCATCGGATTCACCTGCTGGTAGATGTGGGAGGTCGAGAGCGTCGCCGGGCCGGATATGATGAGCGGCGTCCTCGCCTCGTCGATGAGAATCGAGTCCACCTCGTCGACAATCGCGAAGTTGTGGCCGTTCTGCACCACCTGCTCGGGCTGCTGGGCCATGCCGTTGTCGCGCAGATAGTCGAAGCCGAATTCGCTGTTGGTGCCGTAGGTTATGTCGCACGCATACTGCGCACGGCGCTCCTCGGAGTCCATCGAATTCTGTATGCAGCCGACCGTTAGACCGAGGAACCTGTACAGATGGCCCATCCACGACGCGTCGCGCCTGGCGAGATAGTCGTTGACCGTCACCAGATGGACGTTCTTCCCGGCGAGAGCGTTGAGATACATCGGCAGCGTCGCGACGAGCGTCTTGCCCTCGCCCGTCTGCATCTCGCTGATCTTCCCCTGATGCAGAACGATGCCGCCGACAAGCTGCACGTCGAACGGAATCATATTCCATGTAAGGACATGGCCGCACACCTCCTCGGTCGTGCCGACAAGATGGCGGCAGGCGTTTTTCACGAGGGCATACGCCTCGGGCAGGATCGAATCGAGAGACTCGCCCTTCCTCACACGCGCCTTGAACGACTCGGTCATCCTCGGATAATCCCCGTCGGCGAAGTTTTTCGCCTGATATTCCGCCTCGATCCGGTTGATTTCGCGCACAATCGGCCACAGCTTCTTCAGCTCGCGGTCGTTCTTGGTTCCAAATATCGCTTTAAGCAGATTCATACGTGGGTATATTATACCAAATATCGCCGTGTTGCGCTACTGGCCCGGGCGGGCTGCAATATAAGCGTGGGCAGGACTTTGGCAAAGCTTGGGCAAGACTTCGCCAAAGCTTGGGCAAGACTTGTGCAAAGCTTGGGCAAGACTTCACCAAAGCGTGGGCAAGACGGCAGGACGGCCGCCCGCTCGTCCAAGTTATCGCTCGCTAGTCGCCTAAGACGGTATGCGTCTCCGCTTCGGTGAGCCACGCCCGAGCCGCCGTACTGGAGGCGGCTCTTGAGGTATGTCCCCGGAAGGTATTTGTACCAAGATATGGGCCTGTCACTTTATGTTGCCGGACGCGAACACCCAGTTGAGGTGCCCGTCAACAACCGCTTTTACGTATGCAGCGCGGGCGTTCTGCCAATCAAGATAGTACGCGTGCTCCCAAACATCGATTACGAGAAGCGGCTTTACGCCCGGTCTCCCGAGCGGCGTGTCGGCGTTGGGCGTGGATTCCACGACCAGCTTGCCCTCCTTCGCCACGAGCCACGCCCAGCCGCTGCCGAAGCGCTTGACCGCAGCATCTGCAAGCGCGGCCTTGCACGCGTCGAACGAGCCAAAGGACGCGTCGACCGCCGCAAGGAGCTCGGGCGATGGCTCACAGTCTTTCCCGTCCGGCGCGAGCGACCGCCAATAGAAATCGTGGTTCCATATCTGCGCCGCGTTGTTGAATATCGCCGTATCGCCCGCAGTGCGCGAGAAGACGACGATATCTTCCAGGGACATCCCCTCGTACTTTGTCCCAGCAACAAGACCGTTCAGGGTCTTCACGTAACCTGCGTGGTGCTTGCCGTAGTGGAACGATATCGTCTTTGCGGTTACTGTGGGCGCAAGAGCGTCTTCGGCGTATGGAAGCGGGGCTAGAGTTATCTCTTTCACGGTGGATTCTCCTTTCAATATTCTGCAGTGAAGTGCCAACGCGGCACACGCCGCCTCGGCGACGAACTGTCTTCTTGTGATGCTCACACTGACACTCCTTTCACGATTGTGCACTTATTATACCAAATCTCACCGCTGCGCGCTTGCCGCGCGAGGAACGAGACTTTGACGAGCGATTACAGGCTCTTCAGAAGCGCAGTGCAACCTTCTAGGACATCGGCGTAGGTCTCGTCGAAATTTCCGGTGTACCAAGGGTCGGCAATGTCGCGTTCTGAGCCGGCGAACGACATGAGTTTCCTGATCTTCCCCGCATCCTCCGAAAACACAAGCCGCCGAAGATCGGCCATGTTGTAGTCATCCATACCGATGAGCAGGTCGTATTCCCTCGCCTTCGCGGCCGTGAGCAGCCATGCGCGACGCGGCGCGAACGGGATTCCCTCTGTCTGCAACTTCCTGCGGGTGCCATAGTGGATGTCATTACCGATCTCGTCTGTGTGCAGCGCGGCGGACTCGACCACGATGTCGTCACGCCCCGCCCTTCTGACGAGTTCCTTCATCACGAACTCCGCCATCGGCGACCGGCAGATGTTCCCGTGGCACAGGAATAGTATCATCATCTTGTCATCGGTGTCTTTCATTATGTAGTTTCCCCATAAAACCCATCCGGCAATTCCGCAATCCCTCGTGCGCAAGAAGCGAAACCTTGTTTCCCAACCCGCCGCCGTATCCTGTGAGGCTGCCGTCCGCGCCGATGACGCGGTGGCACGGAATGATGATGCAGATCGGATTCCACCCAACCGCGCCACCGACAGCCTGTGCCGAAGCCCTGCCACCGCGCTTTTTCGCAATCGCCTTCGCGATGTCGCCGTACGAGACCGTGGCACCGTACGGGATTCGCAGCATCTCGTCGATGACAGCCTGACGAAACGGCGTCAATCCTTCAATGCGATAGTTGGGCGTAAAGCCGGGATCATGTCCCGCGAAGTACTCGTCAAGCCAACGACGTGTATCTCGGAACACCGGCGTCTCGCGCCTTTC
>DGVK01000076.1 GCA_002395905.1 Verrucomicrobia bacterium UBA4286
TCCTGCGGCTTCCCGCAGGCGCTGGCGCAGACCGCTGTCGGCACCGAGATCAACGTTACGGTGGTCAAGACCGTTGACGGCGTCGAGTACGGCAGCACGTGCCGCCAGAAGACGATCCTCGCCGCCGACCCGTCCTGAGGCGGGAACAGGTGACAGGGAACAGGTGATAACTGTTAGCGGCGGGGCTGGCGCGGCGTTTGTCGCGCCAGCCCCGCATTTTGCATAACCGCAGGGCGTATCGGCTGGATGGGAAAGCGCGAGAGAATTACGTGGATGTCGCTTTGCTCGGTTTGCGCTGATGGTTGCCATCTGGCGCGGAAATATGATATACTGCAACAGTAATGATGATGACGATGAAATTGAAATCCATGCTGGCTGCGGCGATGGCTGTGGTGGCGCTTGAGGTTGCGGCGCTGGAGCCGCGCATTGAATGTGCGGAGCGCGGGGGCTGGACCATCGCCGGCGAACTCGCCGCCGTTGACGAGGGAGTTTGCGAGTATCGTGTGAAGATGCGCTCCGCCGAAAGCGCTCGACCGCCGAAATTCTCCGTATCGTTTGCGCTGCCGCAGGGCGGGGCGCATAACGTGTGGACGGCGTTCATGCGCAGAGGCGGCGCTTCGGGCATACGCGTCGACTGGGAAAAACTCTACGACTCAAACCTCGCCGTTTCGACGCCGCTCGTCTGTGCGAAAGACTGTGCCGACCGCAACAGCCTCACGGTCGCGGCGGGCGAGGTTCTGCGCGATGTGTCGTTCGGTATCCGCCTGCGCGAGGAAGGGTGCGAGGCGAAGGTGGATTTCGAGTTCTTCCGAGTTCCTGAAGCGCCCCGCGCCGAATATGCCGTGACGCTGCGTATAGACCGGCGTGACGTCTTCTGGGGCGACGCCGTCCGCGACGCCGTCGCGTGGATGCGCCGCGAGAACGCGCTTGCCGAACCGTCGGCGCCCGATGCTGCGTTTGCGCCGCTCTATTCCACATGGTATCAGTTCCATCAGGACGTGACGGCCGAAAAGATCGAGGCAGAGGCGAAGATCGCGGCATCGCTCGGTATGAAGACGATCATTGTCGATGACGGGTGGCAGACGGACGATACCTCGCGCGGTTATGCATACTGCGGCGACTGGCAGGTCTCGAAGCGGCGTTTCCCCTATATGGCGGCGCATGTAAAGCGCGTGCAGGCACTTGGTCTCAGGTACATGCTGTGGTATTCGGTGCCGTTCGTCGGCGAGAAGTCGGCGAACTACGGGCGGTTCAAAGGAAAGTATCTCTATTACAACAAGAACGCCCGCGCCAGCGTGCTTGATCCGCGTTTCCCGGAGGTGCGCGATTTCCTCGCGGGAATCTACGAAAAGGCGCAGCGCGAATGGGGGCTGGACGGCTTCAAACTCGACTTCATCGACAGCTTTTCGGTTCGCGGGGAGGACCCCGCCGTCGCCGACGGATACGCCGGACGCGACATTCGCACGGTTCCGGAGGCTGTAAAGGCGCTCCTCGACGAAATCGTCCGCAGGCTCAAGGCCAACGATCCCGATGTCCTCATAGAGTTCCGGCAGAACTACATCGGTCCTGCGGTGGCGCAGTATGCGACGATGCTGCGCGCCGGCGACTGCCCGGGCGACAGGCAGGCCAACCGAGTGCGTGTCGCCGACCTGCGCCTTACATCCGGCGGCGCGGCGGTGCACGGCGATATGCTGGAATGGAATGTAGCGACACCTGTCGAAGAGGCTGCGTGCACAGTTCTTTCCTCCATGTTCGGCACGGTCCAGTATTCGATGATGCTCTCAGATCTGCCGCCGGACCATCTGGAGATGATCGGCCACTGGGTGCGCTTTGCCGAACACCACCGCGATGCGCTTCAGCGCGGCGCTTTCCGGGGAGTTGCGCCCGAGTCGGGCTATCCGGTTCTCTGCGGCGAGAGCGACGCCGAGCGGATATTCGGCGTGTATGCGGCCGATCATGTTGTTCGTGTCGGCGGGGCTGGAAAGCCTGTCTGGATATTGAACGGCAACGGTGAGGGTTCGGTAGTCGTCGAAGTGGATGAAGATGTTTCGGCGCAGGTGTTCGACACGTTCGGCAGAAGCGCCGGAGGCTCGGTGGATGTCGCGAAGGGGATTCGCCGCCTTGCCGTGCCGAAGGGCGGCTTTGCCAGGCTTGCGAGGCAGTAAGCAGTAAAAGGAGGATGGGGTGGAGAATGTGACCAGAAGGGGTTTCATGGCAGCGCTTGCGGCCGGGGCGCTGGCTCCGGCCGGCGCGTTTGCGGATGACGGCGCGGCGCTTTCGTCGAAAATGAAGGTGAAGAGATATTCCGTGCCTGTCGGCGCGAGCGCGCCGTTTACCGCGCTCCACATTTCCGACACGCATATTTCGCTGGCGGACATCGTGGACGGCAGGCCGCATCCGCGAAACGCGGAGGCTCGGGCGAAGTGCTTCCCGCATGCGAACGACGCGTTCAAGGCGGCGCTTGCATACGCGCGCGAACATGACGAGACGGTGATACACACAGGCGATCTTATCGACTATGTGAACGAAAGAAACCTCGATATCGCCAGGGCGTGGACGCGGGTGTCGCGCGGAGGAATCATCGCCGCCGGCAACCATGAATACTGCCAGACGGTCGGCGACGGCAGGACCGAGGACGAGGCGTACAAGGCGGAATCGCGGGCGCGCGTGCAGGCGGCGTATCCCGACAATCTGCTTTTTGAGTCGCGGATTGTGAACGGCGTCAACTTCGTTTCGTTCGATAACATCTACTATTACGTGCCCGCAGGGGTGCCGGAGATGTTCGAGGTAGAGGCGGCGAGGGGGCTGCCGATGGTGCTTTGCTGCCATGTGCCGTTCTACACTCCCGAGATATACGAGGCGGTGACTCGCGGCGACGTGACGCGTGCGCCGTATCTTTGCGGCACGCCGGACGAGATCGTCGATCAGGTGAAAGACAAGTACCGCCGCCGCCAGCAGCGCGCTGACGCCCGGACGCATGAGTTCGTGGCGCGGTTGCGGGGCGAGAAACTTGTAAAGGCTGTGCTTTGCGGTCATCTCCACTGGCCGCACGTCTCAGACTTCGCGCCAGGCGTTCCGCAATACTGCGTTGGTGCAAACTTCAAATACGAGGCGTTCGAGCTTGCATTCTGCTGACATGCGGAGCTTGATCTTTGCCGGACGTGACGGCGACGCGTGGATTATGGTATAATCTGCGGCGATGGTCATGAGAATCGTACAACTGGTGCCTGCGATGGAGCAGGGCGGCGTAGAGCGGGGCGTTGTCGAGATGAACCGTGCGCTTGTGCGCGCCGGATGCGAGAACACCGTCGTATCGGCGGGAGGACGTCTTGTCGAACGCATCGTTGCGGACGGCGGGCGTCATGTCGAGCTTGACGTGAAGAGCAAGAATCCGCTCACCTATCTTCCGCGCGCGCTTGCGTTGAGACGCGTGTTGCGCGAGATTGCGCCGGATGTGGTGGTCGCGCATTCACGCGTCCCGGCGTGGCTCTTTGTGTGGGCGAACCGCACGCTCGGTCTCAAGTGGATCACCTTCGCCCACGGCGCGAACTCCGTCTCGCGCTATTCGCGCATAATGACGGCAGGGGATCTCACGGTGACGCCGTCGCGCTACATCGCCGACTATCTCAAGGACGCCTACGCAATCCAGGAGGAAAGGCTGCGCGTGATACCGCGCGCCATCGAGCGCGACAAGTTCGATACGTCGGCGCTTGACAAGGACTTCATCGCGGCGAAGCGTGCCGAGTGGGGCGTCGAGGGGCACAGGGTCGTGATGGGTCTCGGGCGGATAACCCAGCTCAAAGGATACGACACGCTCATAAAGGCGACGGCGGTCGTGCGGCGGTCCGTGCCGGAGGTGAAGACGGTGATCGTCGGCGAGGCCGAGGCTCTTCGCAAGGATGTCGAGGCTTCGCTTCACGCGCTTGTGCGGGAGCTGGGGCTGGAGGACGCCGTCGTCTTCGCCGGCAACCAGCAGAAAGTCGCCGAGTGTCTGAGCATCGCGGACGTCGTCGCGAGCGCCAACACGCGCAAGCCGGAGGCGTTCGGACGCTCCATGGCCGAGGCGCTGGCGATGAACCGTCCGGTTGTCGCAACGGCATTCGGCGGCGCGCTGGACATAGTGGAGGACGGAGTGAACGGCTTCCTTGTGCCGCCGGCGCGCGCCGACGCGGAGGGCTTCGCCGATGCGCTTTCGCGCGCTCTTGCAAAGGATTTCGGCGATGTGCGCACGCCTGCGCTGGAGAAGTTTTCGTTCGAAAGGATGGTCTCCCGCGCGCTTGCGGTCTACGGCGAGTTCGGCGCGCTGAGGGAGGCGCGGTGAAAGTATCGGGGTACACGCGCGGCAATATATGGTATAATATCCCTCAAAGGAGAATCATGGCAGAAGTTACAGAGGAAATGAGGAGGCACAGCGCGGCGCACCTGACTGCGCGCGCGGTGCAGAACGTGTTTGAAGACGTGCAGGTCGACATCGGCCCGGCGACGGGCGACGGGTTTTATTACGATTTCGATCTGCCGCACAGGCTGTCGCCCGAGGATTTCCCGAAGATCGAGGCCGAGATCGCCCGCCTCATCGCGCTTGACGAGCCTTTCGTGAAGAAGGTCGTTTCGCGCGAAGAGTGCGCGAAGATGCTCGCAGGCCAGCATTACAAGCTTGAGCGTCTGGCCGACATCCCGGAGGGAGAGGACATTTCTACCTATACAGTCGGCGACTACGTCGAGATGTGCCGCGGCCCCCATGTGGAGCATTCCGCGCAGATCGGCGTTGTCAAGCTCACGCGCGTCGCGGGCAGCTACTACCGCGGCGATGAGAACAACAAGATGCTCCAGCGCATCTACGGCATCATCGCCAGGGACCAGGCCGAGATGGACGCGATCGTCGCGCGTGCAGAGGAGGCGAAGCGCCGCGACCACCGCCGTCTCGGCGTCGAGCTCGACCTGTTCCACCTCGACCCCGAGGACCCCGGCCAGATATTCTGGCATCCGCGCGGGTGGTCGATATACGTGGCGCTGCAGGACTACATGCGCGCCAAGCTCGTCAAGGACGGCTACTTGGAGGTCAACACCCCCGCGCTCATGCCGCGCAGCCTCTGGGAGCGCAGCGGACACTGGGACCACTACAAGGCCAACATGTTCATCACCGAGAGCGAGAAGCGCATCTTCGCCGTGAAGCCGATGAACTGCCCCGGCGCGCTTGAGATATTCAAGAGCTCGACGAGAAGCTACAAGGATCTTCCCATGCGCCTGGCGGAGTTCGGCCACTGCGCGCGCAACGAGCCGAGCGGCACGCTGCACGGCATCATGCGCGTGAGAGGGTTCGTGCAGGACGACGCCCACATCATCTGCACCGAAGACCAGATCGAAGAGGAGGTCGCGAAGTTCTGCCGCCTGCTCAAGGACGTGTATGCCGACTTCGGTTTCGACAAAAACATGAAGGTTCGCCTGTCGACGATGCCCGAGGACCATGTCGGCGACGAGGCGACGTGGCGCAAGGCCGAGGACGCGCTCGCCAAGGCGCTCGTTGCAAACGGCATGACGTACGCCATCCAGGAAGGCGAGGGCGCTTTCTACGGGCCGAAGCTGGAGTTCAAGATCACCGACGCTCTGGACCGCGAATGGCAGTGCGGCACGATACAGCTCGACTACCAGCTGCCGAGTGCGGAGCGTCTCAACGCCGAGTACATCGGGCCGGACGGCAAGAAGCACCACCCCGTGATGCTCCACCGCGCGGTGCTCGGTTCGCTCGAGCGTTTCATCGGCATTCTGATCGAGCATTATGCGGGAGCGTTCCCGCTCTGGCTCGCGCCGGAGCAGGTTCGCATACTGCCGATAAGCGACAAGGCTCTCGACTACGCGAAGAGGATTCGCGCCGGACTTGAGGACGCGGGCTTCAGGGTGGATGTGGATACGTCCGCCGAAAAACTCGGCGCGAAGATACGCGCGGCGACGGTGCAGAAGGTTCCGTACCAGGTCGTGGCAGGGCCGCGCGACGAGGCCGCCGGCACTATATCGGTGCGTTCGCGCACCGACGGCGACCTGGGCGCGATGACCCTCGCCGATTTCACGGCGCGGCTCAAGGGCGAGGTCGAAAAGAAGTAGGATCAATCTCTAAACATTCAAGGCGGGAAAAATGGCTGAAGAAAACAAGTCGTCCCTCGACGCGCTGAGCGCGCTCTGCAAGCGTCGCGGATTCATCTATCATTCGTCCGAGATATACGGCGGCATGCCGGGTTTCTGGGACTACGGTCCTCTCGGGTGCGAGCTGAAGGCAAACGTGAAGCAGGCATGGTGGCAGTTCACAGTCCGCGGGCGCGAGGACGTCGCGGGCCTCGACGCCACGATCATCATGCACCCGAAAATCTGGAAGGCTTCGGGCCATCTCGACACGTTCGCCGACCCGATGACGATGTGCA
>DGVK01000213.1 GCA_002395905.1 Verrucomicrobia bacterium UBA4286
TTGGCATTTTGGGGGTTGATTTTTGGACGCAATTCGTGCTATAATACCCGCCATTGGCAAAAGGTAAGATAAATCCTGTTCTTCTGACATGACAGCATATGAACAGATTTGGCCGGTGGCTGAAGACCACTATGGCATAATAACCGCCGCAAAAGCGAGGGAGCTAGGCATTTCCAAGCAGAGCATGTCTGCGATGGTGCAAAGCGGGCGTCTGACGCGACTCGGCCATGGTGTCTATCAGGTTCAGCACCATGTCCCAGGACAGAACGACGTGTATGCATTCGCCAATGCAGTCGTGGGTGAGGATGCCTATCTGAGGGGTGCATCCGTATTGTATATGCTGCACCTTACGCCAGCAAACCCGACGGCGTTCTATGTCGGCACTCCTAAGCGAGTGAGGCGTCAGCTTCCGCGAGGCTTCCGCGTCCGGGACAACACGCGATGCGACACTGTGGAATATGAAGGGTACGAAGGCATAAAGTGCCAAAGGTTGGCCGATGCGCTTGAATCCGCAAGGGCGGATGGCGCGGTCGAACTAGACAGGATTGCGGACGCCGCCGTTGCCGCCAACGAGAAAGGACTGCTTACCGATGAAGAATGCGCCAAATTCCAAATCCAATCTTGACCGCGCTCTGCAACGGTTTGCGGGGAATTTCGCACGGGCTAACGACTTGAGGGGACAGATGGCAAACGCCATCGTGGCCCAGATGATAGGTGACGGTGTCGTCAAAGGCGGAAGCGGACTCAGATTCCGCTACGGAGAGAAACTCACCAGGGTGACGATGGATCTTGACACAGCCTGGAAGACGGATTTGGATGCGTTCTTGAAACTGCTGAATGAGCGACTTGCTGCTGGATGGAACGGCTTTTCGGGCGAGGTCAGAGTGCTTGCGCCAGCAAAGCCCCGTGGCATTCCTTTCGACTATGTAATGCAGCCATGCGACGTCAAGCTGAAGTATCTCGGCGTCCCTTGGTACACCGTTCAGCTTGAGGTGGGGCACAACGAGATTGGGGATGCGGACGAATGCGATATGGTCGAATTGCCCGCTGAACTCCTTGATCTGTTTGCATTTCTTGCGCTTCCGAAGCCTTCTCCAATCCCGGCGATGCGCCTTGAGTACCAGATAGCCCAGAAGCTGCACGGCGCAAGTGCGCCGTCCAGTAAACGGGCGCACGACCTGATAGACCTCCAGCTTATAATGTCAAACGGCGATATAGATCTTGGCCGAACGGCAGCTTTATGCCGAAAACTTTTCAAATACCGAAAGGTTCATACCTGGCCGCCAAAGGTGGCCAAGGGGGAGTTGTGGGAGCAGACGTACGCAGATCAGAAGCGCGACCTTGACGTTCTGCCCACGGTAGACGAGGCCATAGTATGGGCGAATGATCTAATAGCGAAGCTGGACATAGCGTGAGGAAGGGAACTAAAATATGCTTTGTGTGCCAACTCTCTAATACACACGATGGAGAACTTTGGAGAGAATTGGGGAAGCAAGAAATATGCTTGAAAACAAGGCGATTTCGGAACAGTCAATGAAAACTCATTGTCTGGGCCACCAAACTTCTCTTGATTCATGTGTAAAATGCGGCAGGACGGTGCAAGCGCGGAGGCGGTTTAGCGGCAATGTTCCCGCTGGACAACGGCGCATATTTATGCGATAATATACGCAAACTGTTAAACGGAGGTTTTTATGTCTAAAGTGTTTATTGCAGCCGCGATTGCTGCGGTTTCGCTCGTGGCGCAGGCCGTGAGCGAACAGACCGTTCTTTGGAAAAGCGGAGATTGCGGCATAAAGTCGTATCGCATTCCCGCACTCTGCACGGCGCCGAACGGCGATCTGGTCGCTGTGTGCGATGCGCGCACGAACCACGCGGGCGACTTGAACACGGTGCAGCCGATCAACATATCGTGCCGCCGCTCGACCGACGGCGGCGCGACGTGGAGCGATCCGGTGAATACCTGGACGTGGCACTGGGGAGATGATGCCAAGTGGGCCGGCAGCGATCCTTCGCTGATAGTCGATTCCAAGGCGAAGAAGATATTCCTCTTCTACAATGTGTGGGAGTGCGTGAAACAGCACGGCGTGTACCAGTTCTACGTCCAGGAGTCGTCCGACAACGGGCTTACTTGGTCCAAGCCGCGCGACATATCCAAGGACATAGCTTTCCCGGGATGGCCGTTCGGCGCCAAGAACGGTTTCATCTTCCTTACTTCCGGTTCGGGGACGCAGACGAAGGACGGCACGCTTCTTCACACTGTCGTCCATGTCGGCGACGGCAACGCGCTTTTCGGCTCGGAGGACCACGGCAAGACATGGAAGGCTTTCGGCAGTCCGGTGCGTTGCGGCGACGAGTGCAAGGTGGTCGAGCTTTCCGACGGGTCGTGGATGATCAATTCCCGCTGGCGCGGCGGCGGGCGGCAGATACATGTGACGAAAGATCGCGGCAGGACATGGGAGTCGCGCTATGACGCCGCCCTTACAGACCCGCAGTGCAACGCCCAGATAATGCGCTATCCGCTGGCCTGCGCCAGACCCGGGAAAACCCTCAAGCCCGGCATGCCCGAATCGGTTCTTGTCTTTTCGAACTGCAATGCCTCCGGTCGCCGCAACCTCTTCGTGCGCACGAGCTGGGACAACGGCGCCACATGGACCGAGGGCGTGTGCGTCGAGCCTGCCGGCGCGGCGTATTCCGACATGACAATCCTTCCCGGCGGGAAACTGGGCGTTCTCTTCGAGGGCGCGGGCTACAGCACGATACGCTTCTGCACTCTTGAGCCGCGCGAGTTCCTCGCCAGGTGAGGTCACGGTAGATGCATTTGAAAGGCAGTAAGATGAAGAAAGCAGTTCTGTCGATTCTCGTCGCGGCATGCGCGTCCGCGACATCCGTCGCGACGCCAGTTGGCATCGAGTGGAAGCCGTCCGAAAAAATGCCAGTGAGCGTCGCGAGACCTTTCGCGGGCTTCCTGCCGGACGGGCGGTTCATCGTCGCGGGCGGCACAGACTTTGTCGCCAACCCGGAGGGCGTGCGCGAGAAGACGTGTTTCGCCGACGTCTGCGTGCGCTCGCCCGACGGAACGTGGACCAAGGCCGCGCCGCTGCCTCACGCAGCCGGCGAGGGCGTGACGTGCGAGACGCCGCGCGGCGTGTTCTGCGCCGGCGGATACGACGGGGCGAACGTCTACTCCGACGCGTATATACTTACGGGAGACGGCATCGAGCCTCTGCCGTCGATGCCGGCTCCTGTCATGATGGGCGCGGCGGCGTGCGACGGAGAGAAAGTCTACGTAGTGTCGGGCAGGACCATCTATTCGCTGGCACTTTCTGGCGGAGAGTGGGTCAAGGTCGCCGAACTTCCCGGCGGCGTGAGGTCGCAGATGGTCGCGGCGATCCAGAACGGCGACCAGAAAGAGAAGAGGCTTGTGATCTTCGGCGGATACGACATCGAGACGAAGGAGCCGCTTTCAGACGGCTACGCGCTCGTGCTGTCGTCCGGCGAGCTCAAGCCTCTCGCGCCGCTGCCCGACGGCATGACCACGATCGGCGCGGTTCTGCTGCCGAGCGGCCACCAGCACGTGCTCATGTTCGGCGGCCTTGGCAAGGAAGGATGGATCGCCCGCGCCATAAACGGTTCCAGGGAGACCGATCCAGTCAAACTCGGCTGGCAGAGGAAGATTCTCGCGTACAACTGCGTCACCGACGCGTGGTGCGAATACGGTGCGCTGGCCGACGGCGACACGCCGCGCTGCGGCGCCGCCGCGGGGATAAGGCCCGGCAAGACGCCCGAGAGCTACACCGTGATAATCGCCGGCGGCGAGAAGGCACCTGCGTTAAGGACCGATGTCGTGTCGGTCGCGAGCTTCCGCAAGACGGGCAAGTTCGGCGCGACGGCGTGGGCGGTAGTCGGCGTCTACGCGCTTCTAATGGTCGGCATGGCATGCTTCTTCATCTTCAAGAAGAAGGACGAGAACGACTACTTCCGCGGCGGCAACAGAATCCCGTGGTATGTGGCCGGGATGTCGATCTTCGCGACGATGCTTTCCTCGATCACCTTCATCGCGATCCCGACGCAGGCGTATCTGCAGGACTGGCGCTACTTCGTGATGGCGTTCTTCATAATCGGCATGGCGCCTGTCGCCATATACTACTACCTGCCGTTCTTCTGCCGCCTCGGCATCACCTCGGCGTACGAGTATCTTGAAAAGCGTTTCAACCTCGGCGTGAGGCTTTTCGGTTCGGCGGCGTTCGTCGTGTTCATGGTGTGCCGCGTTGCGGTTGTGACGCTTCTGCCGGCGATTGCGCTCAACGCCGTGACAGGCGTGTCGATCGACGCGTGCATCCTCATATGCGGCGTGCTTACGATGATCTACTGTTCGCTCGGCGGCCTTGAGGCCGTGATCTGGAGCGACTTCGTGCAGGGTATCGTGCTCATGGGCGGCGCCGTCTCGGTTCTCGTGCTGCTCATCATGAAGACAGGCGGCGCGGGCGAACACCTGGCGACTTTCTGGTCCGTCGCGGATGAATACGGCAAAAACAAGATGTGGGACTTCCGGCTGCTCTTCACCCAGCCGGTGTTCTGGGTCGTCGCGGTGCAGGGACTCATATCCAACCTCTCCAGCTACACGTCCGACCAGTGCGTGATCCAGCGCTACATCGCCACGCCCGACGAGAACGCGACGAAGCGTTCGCTCTGGTTCAACGGCTGCATGAGCGTCTTCGCGCAGGTCGTGTTCTATGGAATAGGAATGGCGCTCTTCGCGTTCTACCACACCCACCCGGAGGCGATGGACGTCACCATGCCCAAGGGCGACTCGGTTCTGCCGATCTTCATGGCCACCGAGATGCCGCCGTGGCTCGCCGGCCTCGTGATCGCGGCCGTGTTCGCCGCGACCATCTCGACGCTGTCGGCCAACCTCTCCTCGGCCTCGACAGCGGTCGTGACGGACTTCATCAAGCGCTTCAACCCCGGGATACCCGGCAGGACGCAGATTCGCTGCGGCCAGATATGCACATATGTCGTCGGCGTCATCGGCATCATGGCGGCGCTCACGCTGGCCAGGATGGAGTCGTCGGCCCTGTTCGACAACTTCAACAAATATATCGCGATGCTCACGGCCGGCTTGACGGGGCTGTTCTTCATGGGCGTGTTCATGCCGCGCGTCAAGGGCATGGCGGCGGTGTGCGGGCTGGCGGCGAACTACTTCGTGTGCTTCAGCTGCGAGATTCTGCACTGCAACGTGTTCGGGCTCAAGTTCCATCCGTTCCTGCTTGGCGGCATAGGACTTGTTGTCTGCGTGCTCGTGGCATACGTCTGCTCGCTCGTCTTCAACGAGAAGGGGCGCGACCTCACGGGCCTGACGCTCAAGACGCTCAAGAAGAACTGACCTCTCCGGGAGAGACGGCTCAACCATTTCCATTCACAACAACCCCAAAAGGAAAACTCAAATGAAGAAACTCCAGGGACTTATCGCGGCGGCGCATACGCCGTTCAACGCAGACGGCAGCGTGAATCTCGCTCTCGTCAAGAAGCAGGCCGAGACGCTCATCAAGCAGAAGGTGACCGGCGTCTACATCTCCGGCACGACCGGCGAAGGCATCTGCTGCTCCATCGCCGAGCGCGAAGCCGTGTTCGATGCATGGGTGAAGGCCGCCAAGGGCAAACTCTACCTCATCGCGCACATCGGCGCGCTCGCCCTGCCCGACGTGCAGGAGCTTGGCGCATACGCCGTCAAGTGCGGTATGGACGCGACTTCGATAGTTCCGCCGAACTTCTTCAAGCCCGGTTCGGTAGACGCGCTCGTCGCCTACCTCAAGGAGGCGCTCAAGACCTCGACAAAGCTGCCGTTCTACTATTATCATACCGGCATGAGCGGTGTGAATTTCGATATGGAGAAGTTCCTCCTCGCCGCCGACGGCAAGATCAAGAACCTCGCCGGCATCAAGTTCAACTACCCCGATCTCTACATGTACCAGCGTTGCATCAAGTGCTTGGGCGGCAAGTATGACATCACGTGGGGCATCGACGAGTGGTTCGCGGGCGCGGTGGCGCTCGGCGCGCAGTCGGCAATCGGCTCGACCTACAACTACTCCGCCGGAATCTACTACAAGATCTGGGACGCTGTCAAGAAGGGCGATCTCAAGAAGGTCCAGGCCGGAATGAAGAAGGTCTGCGATATCGTCGATATACTTGTGCAGTACGGCGGCGTCGCAGGCGGCAAGGCGATGATGAAGGTCTGGGGCCTCGACATGGGCGGCGTGCGCCTGCCGAACGTCTCGCTCTCCGATGCGGCAAAGGCCGATTGCGTCGCCCGTCTCAAAAAGATAGGCTACAAGTAAGAATCAAGCGGCACAGTCCGTTGCGCCTTGAAAAAGGCATCGTCTCGGCGAGACTCTATGGGAGCCCCGCCGAGACTCGTTTTACAAGTCTTTTCCGAGGCACTTGGTTTCTCGGGCGAGGTGTTTCATGAGACATGAGCTTGCCCACGCTTTGGCGAAGTCTGGGCAAAAGCACGCGCCGTTTGGTATAATAGGACGCTGCTGAACGGAACGGACTTTACCCGCATATATACTAGTGGACGAAGATGATTGACGAATAGTGAGAAAGAAATATGATCGGTATGAATAAGAAAATCAGGCGCGACGCGGAGGCTGTCGCCATGCGGCTTTTCGCCGGATTCGGCGAAAGGATGCTTGTTTTGTGCTTTTTCACGGTTGCGGCGGCGCTCCAGTGCGGCGCGGACTGGCGCGATGCGCTGCCGCGCCCGGTCTACGACGAGAGGCCGGAGTTTGTCGATTTCTACTTCAAGACATGGGAGATCGCACACGGCCGCATAGACAACATCCCCGGCCTTCCCGTGCCGCGCTACATGGATGAAGCCCACCGCTCCGACCGCATCTGGGTGTGGGACACTTGCTTCATGGTGTTCTTCTGCAAAT
>DGVK01000214.1 GCA_002395905.1 Verrucomicrobia bacterium UBA4286
TCCGGAAAATTTGATCCGGCGGCAAAGTCTTGGTCGGGGACAGTCCCCAGTCTTGGTCCGCGATCATCCCGACAATGCACCAGGGAAGACGGCCTGGCCGCGCATCAGGCGGCATCAATGCGCGGAGCGGATGACTTCGTAGAGGAATGTGGCGTTCGAAGGATCCGCCGCGACATCGGCGTCGAACCGCAGCCGCCCCTTGTGCATCCTGCACGGCACTTCGCGCACGCGCGCGCCGGAAGTATCGATCGCGTAGACTTTGAAACTCCCCTGCCCCAGCGCAAGCGC
Organism: Verrucomicrobia bacterium UBA4286; assembly: GCA_002395905.1. GTDB lineage: Bacteria > Verrucomicrobiota > Kiritimatiellia > RFP12 > UBA1067 > UBA1067. The sequence continues at coordinate 289 of DGVK01000214.1, forward strand.
GAGGTGCGCGACGCCCGCGCGCACGAGATGGGGCGGCCTGCCCCAGCGCAGAAGCACCTGACGCGGCTCGTCTTCATACGTGTCGCCCGCGTTCGCCAGGTCGGTCAAATGCGCCACGAGAATCCGCCGCGACCGGGCTAGCGGCAAAGCGTCGAGCGATGTGGCCCAGACTGCCGTCGGCGCCTTCTCGCAGAGCGCCGCGACCGCCCCCGCCATAATGCGTCCGTCCTCGGCGAATCCGCCGCACGTGCGCGCGGTCGTGACAGAGAGCGACCCTTTTTCCGTTTCCGCCGAAACCGCCGCAGTATCGCCCGGCTCCAGGTCGCCGCGCAGGAAGAGGTTCATCGCCACGCGCTCGTCGGCGCGAGCGAGCGCGTCGCCGCCTATCGCGAACAGCCCAGAACGCGACTGGTCGAAATGAGCCATCTCCCACGGGCTGCCGCCCCAGTCGAAACGCCACAGCCCCGCCCAGTCCGCACGCGCCGCCTGTGCGCCCGCGACAAGCCCGGCCATGTGGCGGTATTCGCCCGGCCCGGCAAAGTTGTACTCCGTAGTCACGAACGGCTTGTCGTCCAGCGCGACGCGCGTGCAAAGCTCAAGAACGTCCGCACCGCGCGACTTGAGAGGATTCGTGTTAAGACTCTTTACCGGCGTCTGCCACGCCTCGCCGGGGAAGGACGGATGATCCCAGTAGCAGTGCTGGTCGACGTAGTCCAGAAACTCCTCCCTCACCGCGCGGAACGGCTCGCGCTCGAACCCCGCGCTCATGTCGGAGAGAAGCGCCTTCACGCCCAGCCCGTCTTTTAGAAACGCCCTCATGCGCGCGGCGAACCGCGCCTCAAGCGACGCGACGAAGCGCGAAAACGCCTCCATCCCGGGCGTCTTGTCCCAGGGCCTGCCGGACGGTATCTCACGAAATTCGCAACCGGTCTCCGCCGCCCACCGGCTCCACGCCTCCACATACTGCGGCATCTTGCGCAGAGTCTCCGCGCCGCTCATGCCCACATGGCCCTCGTTCACGAACGCGAGAAACGCAAGCGCCGGGTCGTCGGCCCACCTGAGGCCCGTGTAGGGATTGACGTGCGTCATCCACGCCCGCGCGAACGCGCAGAGATTCGAGAAGGCCGCGTCGTCGACCAGGACTAGCGCCTTGTATTCGCCCATGCCGACGAAGCCCTCCGCGTCCTGCCCGAGCGCGCGGCGCGGAACCTTGCGCGACACGAAGAGATCGGTCGCGACATACACTCCCTCGCGTCCGCACGCCGCGAGAAGCGCGTCCATCCTGTCGAGCTGCGCAGGGTTTATCGTCGTGCCGTCGGCCGAGCCTTCGACAAGTCCGCAGTCCTGATGGTGCAGACGCAGCGCGTTGTAGCCGCGCAGCCTGAGCTGGCGGACGAACTTTTCGGCGACCTCCCTCTTGGCGAAGTTCGCGCCCCTGCAGATGTTCACGCCGTAAAACCGCCGCGCCACGCCGCTCTCGCCCTCGAACTCGAAGTGGCGCCCCCGCGCGACCACGCGGCGGCACGGTGCGACCGTCGGCACGACGCCCGAGAAGTCGAGCGCGCTCCCCTCTTTGATGTCGGTCGAGACGTTCAGCGGAATCCACTTCTCCCCCTGCTCTATCACGAACGGATCGCACGCCGAGACAGAGACCGGTCCTCCCGCGTCGAGAACCGCCGACACCTCGTCGCCCGCGCAGTAGAAGCGGAAGATGAACTCGCCCAGGTCCCACTCGCGCCCGTCCATCGCGTGCAGGCGCACCTCTTCGCCGAAGTCGAGACGGAACGACCGCCCGAGCGGATCCTTGAAGCGAAACGTGCGCGCCTCGTGTCCGGCGATGTGGATGTTCTTCCCCTTCTCGTGCTCGGCGGGGATGGCAACGGTCTTCACGTCCGTCTCGCACATTCCACCCGCCCATCTTTCCGCAACGAGCGTAAGGATGACTACGTTCTTCTCGCCCTCGCCGCGCGGAGGGAACGTCCACCTGAGGCGCGGCTTCGACGGATCGGCCGCGTCGGCCTCGACCTTCGCTACATAGCGCTTGAACGAATCGTCCGCGCGGCGGCGCATCGGCTGGAACTTCGCGTCGCCCGCCGAAAAGAGAACGTCGCCGCCCTCCTCGGTCTGGAGAGTCCACGCGGCTGTGCAGGGCCGCGCCGCAGCCGCGGCTGCAAAAAGAAAAACAATAGCGAGAGCCTTAATCATGACTTGTAAAAGTTGCCGGGCTTGTCATACCAGAACACAACCTGCCGCCCGTCGTGCGCATTCACGCGCGCAAGCCAGTTCTTCGGGCGCGGCCTCTCGGCCCAGCGCCGGTTGAAGTAAAAGTCGGTCTGTCGGAACGTCAGCTCCGCGCGGTCGGAGAAAGTCCTTAAAAGCGCGTAGCCTATATCGCCCCAGTATCCGCCGGAGGGAAGCGTCGCCGTCTGGACGGTCTGCGAATTGGAATAGCCGTCGTGCAGAAAACCTTCGGCGATCGCGTGCTCGTGGCCGAAGATGTAGCCGAAGACCGTAGGCGCGGTCACGGCATCCCGCACAATCCCGGCCTCCCGCGCACAGTGGTGCGCGCAGAGAAACGTCGGGCGCACTGTCGCGGCAAGGTCACCGCGCAGCCATTCGCGCTGGGCGTCGTCCATCGCGCCTTCGACGAAGTTTCCCCCGTCCTTCGGCTCGGCCCAGTCGGCTCCGTCGCGACATTTGAGCGTGTCGAGAAGAATGAGGTCGGCATTAGGCGTAGAAACCTTCGAGACTATCCGGTGCGGCACGAGAAGCCGCGACTTGTAGTCCGGCCACGTGCGCAGGAACGCCGCGCGGTTGTCGTGGTTACCCATCGCGAACGACAGCGTGATCCCCGCGTCGGCAAGCGGTTTGAGGAACGAGGCCGCGAGGCGGAAATCCTCGTCCCATCCGCACGAAGCGGAAAAGTCGCCCAGCACGACGGCGTTCGCCGGCAGCGGCCTCAGCGCGAGAATCTCCTTCACGAGCTGCGGCAGAACGACGCTCGACTGCGTCGGACCGTTCTTCCAGCGAACGGAATTGTCCAACAGATGAATGTCGGCGAGGAAGGCGACGAGATTCGGGTCATGCCCTTCCGCCTCGACGCTCGCGCCTGCAAGCGCGACGACGGTCGCGCCTGCACCGGTCAAAAAGCCTCTGCGTGTAAGTTCCATCTCTGCATGCACCTTCCGTTCAGACTACTTGATGATGATCATCATTCCCTTTACCGGCGGCAGAACGGTGAACTGGAATGTGCTGAAATTTATCCAGTTGCTTTGGCGGTTCCATACAATATTGTTCCACCCGTCGACAAACGCGCCGTCATTGACATTGCATGTGTACTGGGTGTTTGGGCCTCCAGATGCAACGCTTAGAATCTCCGTGCCGTTTACAAGCCACCGAAACTGGCAGCCATTGGCCGCCGTTGCTGTCTTGAAAAGCAACTCCCCCCTTACCTTGCCGACAAGATCCTTAGGCATGAATACTGGGAACGAAAGAGTGTCGCCGTTAATGCTCCACGTCGTTCCGCGCGCATGAAACTTATCGTTTCCACATGCCGGATTGAACACCCAGCAATCAGCGCCAACCTTTGCTGCGGTGTTTGCATTGACTGCTGCATCATTAAAGGAAGTTACGCTTTCGCCGAACTTCCAGGAGCCGCCGAGAGTCACCGCGTCCAGGACGAGCGCGTCGCCGCTCGCATGCGTGATAACGAGCGTGTTCGCGCCGGAGGTGATCTTATTCTCCTCGACGTAAACGAGCGATGTCTTATTTGGATAAACATTGGCTATTCCGAGCGGCATGCCGTTAAGAGTGATGTTCACCGCTCCCGACGAAGATGTGCCCGCCATCGGGAGGCGCAGATACTGCGGCAGTCCCGCCCAGAGCGCAGGGCAGTTGAATGTAATCGTCGCGCTCGGATTCTGAACGGTAAGCGTAGGATTCAGATTCTCCCAGTCGCCGTCCGTCGCGACACTTGTCTTGGTAGGCGTCGCAGCAAACTCGTTGATGCCGTTGCCTTCAATTCCGACCTGCACAAGATTCGGACGGCTCGTACCGCCAGCCATCGCCTCACGAATCTCGTTGTCCGAAAGCGTCCTGTTCCAGAACGCAATCTGGTGGAACGCGCCACGGAAACCGTAGGTCCAACTAGATCCGCTCGCAAGACCAACACCACGCGTAAACGTGCAGGAAGCGGAATTGTTGCCGCCAATGAGAACCGTGGCATTGGGTTTCACGGAAGGCTGTGGTCCTGAAGTCGGATATGTCGTCGAACAACGCTTCAGCACAGGGACACCATCTTTCTCATAGCAGAATGTAGTCGACACTGTAGAACCATCAACTGTGATGACGCAATCAACCCACACGCCATCCTTTATGCGGATGTCGTCGTATTGAGCATCCTGATTTTTACCAACAACAAAACGCGGCACTGAATACTCAGACAATGCAGCTGTCGGCACCATGCGGAAATCTATTCCGGCTGCCGCGCCAGCCGTGTCGGTCCACACGGCGCCAATATTGATCGGCCTATTTTGCGTGCCGGGAAGCGGATTGATCGCCTCATTGCGGAACCGCAGGAATAGCGTGTAGTTCGAGCAATCCGCGGTACGGTCGGTAAACCACTTCTTCAGCTGAAGCGTTCCAGTGCGATACGTGATGTTCGGCTGCTCCTGCTCAACATTGTCAATAGTCACTATCTCAGTCGAGTTTGTCGTTACAGGAGAACGAACTACCATGCACGGCGTTGAATCAAGCGTGACATTCGCGTAGGGGCAGACGACCTTTTGATTTTCGTAGCTCATGCGCCAACCCCACCAATAATACTCGTCGCCATGCATAGACGAGGATGACGTATCAGCGAGTTGAGGCAGATTCTTCATTTTTCCGATCTGGTTGCCGCTGCTGTCCGCCGTTCCGACGGCGTTGCCTGCCGAGCCTTTGTACCACACCTTCACGTCATCGAAGACGCTTGAGCGCACTGCGCCCTGGGCCGACGGAACGGTAAACGCGGTTGCCGCGACGAGCGCGCCCGCCGCAAGGCCTTTGACTGCTCTTGTGTTCATGGCTTGTTCCTCCTCTTGTTTCTTAAGTTCTGCAAGTTCTTCGCTGAAGATTTCCTCGAAAGTCTCTTCCGCCGCGACCTCTGCCGCCTCTGCGAACGCCCCCGGCTCTGCGGTCTTGTCTTCGCCTCCCGCGAACTTGACGGCCACCGTCGTCGCGAACGCGGCGAACGACGCAACCGCCGCGACGCTCGCCGCGACCTTCCACCAGCGCGCACCGCCGCCCTCCGCCGCGCGAATGCGCGCCTGGAGCCGCTCGCCCATGCCGGGCGGCAGAGGCCGACGGAACTGCCGCGCCTTGAGCGCCGCCGCAAGAAGCCGCCCTTCCTCGCGCGAAAATGCTCTGTCGTACTTCATCATGCCTTCCATAATCCTTATATGCTCCCTCCCGCTCAACCGTTCGCCTCCGCCGCGCCGTTTTCCGTCAGCTCACGCCTGATGAGCTGTCGCGCCTCGTGCAGAAGCCGCTTCACCGTGCCCTCCGGCAGGGCGAGCTCAGCGGCGATCTGAGGAACGGTCATGTCATCGAAATACCGCAGGACGACGAGCGCACGGTAGCGGTCCGGCAGGTTCGCGACCGCCCTCTGCACAGCGCAGGCATCCGCCTCGCGCGCCAGAATCTCAGCAGGATCGGGCCGCTCGTCGGTCGGCTCGGGAGGGTCCGCCATGAAGTCGAGCGCGTTGCGGCCCTTGCCGCGAAGGTCCATGCGGTAGAAATTGGTGAGTATGCCGCAAAGCCAGGGGAAGAGTTCGCGCGAGCCGTCGAACTGCCCGAAACGGCTCACGGCGCGTTCGATCGTCCGCATAACAAGGTCCTCGGCATCGGACGCGTTCCGGCACATCAGAAAGGCGGTGTTGTAGAGCCGTTCGCCGAATCTGGCGAAAAGCTGCATGGCGACGCCTTCCGCGTCGCGCCCGCTCTGCCTGTTGGCGTTCACCTACTCTTCATGCCTGTTGAATACATTCTCGCCCGTGACTACATCCAGACGGCGGCCGTCCGCGATGAGGGTGAACGGACGGCTGCTCTTTACCTTTATCTCGTCCGCCGTGGCGGCAATGTCGCAGACGACTTTGCCGAAGCGGTAGTTCTCCACGCCTACGCGCCCTTCCGGCGCCTTGGGGAAGTCGCAGACGAGCGTATTCGCAAATGCGTCGGCGCTCTTCACGCCGATCACGTCCTCGATGAACATCGAAATCGGGCCGAGCGCGGACCAACCGCAGAAATCGGGGCGCACGAACGCGGGCGATTTCGCGTAGCTCCCCGGCTTGGCCTCGGTAGGCGAATAGTCCTCCCATATCGTGTGCGGCTCGACATTCGTGTAGACGTTGTACATGTGCGCGAGCGTCTTCAGCGACATCTCCCGCGCAAGCGCCCAGTCGCCGTAGGCGTCGAGCGCCTTTACGGTCATATACGCGGTCGGCAGCCACAGACAGCCGCGGCAGTAGCCGCCTCCAGGCAGGAAATCCGGGTCGCTGCGCGAAAGGCACGGCATCGGCAGCTCTCCGCCGAATGTGCGGGGGTCGCGCAGCTTCTCTTCAAGCCTGTCGGCCATTGCGCGCGTCGGCATTTCGGCCAGCATCGGCCAGAACGAAGCTATCGTCGCCACCTTCACCTTCGCGCGGTTCGACTCGAGAATGTCGTAGTAGAAACCGTCCGCCTCGTCCCAATAAAGCGTGTTGAGCTTGTCGCGCGCCTCGGCCCACTTCGCGCGCCACGCCGCCGCCTCGTCCGCGCGGCCGAGCAGTTCTGCGATGCGCGAGAGGCAGAGCGCCGAAAGCCCCTGCTGGGCGAGAGCGTCAAGCCAGAGCAGGTCGGGGTTGTCCGGACAGAGGTCGGGGTCGCACTCCGCCTTTGCGCCGGTTTTGCCGCGCGGCGAGTTGTCCATGCCGCTCGGCCATCCGGCCCAGTGGTAGCCGTCGGCGCACTTCTTGATGCGGACCTTCTCTGCGGTTCCGTGCGGCTGAGGGGCCGCCGGGTCGAAGGCGTCGAACATCTCGTACCACCGCTGAAGCCAGCGCTTTTCGGCATAGACTTTCTCCAGCCGCGCCTTGTCGCCGGTCTGAAGGGCATGGGCGTATTCCGCCCACGCGAATATCGGCGGATTGTCGGGATGGTGTATCTTGAAATCGAGGAGTTTTCCTTCGAGGCAGCCTTCGGGACCCCAGCAGGCGGAATTGCCTACCACCTTGGGAAGAGGCGCGTCATCAGGCGCAAGCATGATCTCGTAAAAGTTCTCCAGCGACTCCACGCCCGGGAACTCCTCAGGCAGGTATTTGCAGAAGAACACCATGAAGCA